>CAUJJL010000196.1 GCA_963205455.1 Verrucomicrobiota bacterium | reverse complement strand
CAAACGGTGCCGGCCTCAACGCGGAGGCGGACGTCGGGGCGTCCATCTTTGGCAGGGTAGATGACGATTTTGTCGGGGGCATTGTCGCTCATGGGACATCCTCCCATCTTCGCGCCTTCGCGGCTTCGCGTGAGATTCCAGCCGGCAGACCTTGGTTCACGCGAAGGCGCGAAGACGCGAAGTTATCGTGATGATTCACGATGCGCTCGATGCCTTCCTTGAACGTGGGCGCTCCGAAGTTGATGAGCAGGTCGATCGGAAGGCCAAGCAATTGAATGTAGGTGAGTGCCTGTTTGGCATGCACCGGAGCCAGCTTCTCAACGGACTTCACCCGCACAAGAAACGCGCAATCCACAACAAGCGTGGACAGCGCTTCCGCGTCCCTGGTTCGCGCCTTCGCAGCTTCGCGCGAGACCTCAAATTCTCCGCTCATTGTCGGGTCACCCGTCTTCGGCCGGGTAAATGACGATCTTGCATGGGCATGATTGTTCATGGCATATCCTCCCTGCTTCGCGCCTTCGCGGCTTCGCGTGAAATTCCAGTCGGCAGACCTTGGTTCACGCGAAGGCGCGAAGACGCGAAGTTATCGTGACGATTCACGATGCGCTCGATGCCTTCCTTGAACGTGGGCGCTCCGAAGTTGATGAGCAGGCCGATGGGAAGGCCAAGCAATCGAATGTAGGTGAGTGTCTGTTTGGCATGCACAGGAGCCAGCTTCTCAACGGACTTCAGTTCGACGAGAAGTTTGCCCTCCACAATAAGGTCAGCACGGAACCCCTCGTCAAAGGACATGCCCATCAATACAATGGGCACCGGAACCTGTCGCAGAACCCTGGCGCCCCTCTCCTCCAACATCCTTGCCAACACGACTTCATAAACCGACTCCAGGAGCCCGGGACCTGCCTCAACGTGAAGGTTGTACGCGCAGTTCACAACAAGCGTGGACAGTGTTTCCGCGTCCCAGCTTCGCGCCTTCGCGGCTTCGCGTGAGGCTTCAGGTTCTCCGCTCATAGCCCGAGCTCCTTCAGGTAGCCGTCCATCTTCTGGCGGACGGTGACAAGTTCGCGTTCGATGCGGGCGATTTCTTTCTTCACCGCCTTGAGATCGATCTCGGCTTCCTCCTCGAACGTGTCCACGTAGCGTGGGATGTTCAGATTGTAGTCGTTGTCAGCGATCTCCTGTGCAGTGGCGCGGTAGGCGTATTTGTCCACCGTCTGGAACGCGGTGTAGGTGGCGACAATCTTGTCGAGGTGGGCTTCGGTAAGCCGGTTCTGGTTCTTCGCGTCTTCAAACTCGCGCGAGGCGTCGACAAAGAGGATGTCGCCGTGGGTCTTGCCTTTGTTGAAAAGGAGAATCGCGGCGGGGATGCCGGTGCCGAAGAAGAGATTGGCCGGAAGGCCGATCACGGCTTCGAGGAGGTTTTCCTGAATCAGTTTCTGGCGGATACGACCCTCGGCCGCACCGCGGAAAAGCACGCCATGCGGCACAACAACGCCGATGCGGCCAATCTTCTCGCGGGCCGTCTCGATCATGTGCGTGATGAAAGCGTAGTCGCCCTTGCCCTTCGGCGGAAGACCGCGGTGGTAGCGATGAAACGGGTCCGCCTCCGCCTCATCGATGCCCCACTGGTCGAGCGAGAACGGCGGATTGGACACGACGATGTCGAATTTCATAAGGCGGTCGCCCTCGATGAGGCGGGGGTTGCGCAGGGTGTCGCCCCATTCGATCCGGAAGCTGTCCATGCCGTGCAGGAACATGTTCATGCGACAGAGGGCGTGCGTCGTGCCGTTGCTCTCCTGACCGAAGAGAGCAAAGTCGCGCTTGTCAGCCTGGCGTCCGACTTTGATGAGCAGGGAGCCGGAACCGCAGGTGGGGTCGCAAATCGTATCGCCCTTCTTGGGTTTGAGAAGACGGGCGAGGAGTGTGGATACCTGCCCAGGCGTGTAGAACTCACCGGCCTTCTTGCCGGCGTCGGACGCGAAACGCTCCAGCAGATACTCGTAGACGTTTCCGATCACATCCTCGTCGCCAATCGTGGACGGACGGAGGTCGAGACGAGGATCGGCGAAGACCTCAAGCAGGCCCTTGATGCGGGTGTTGCGCTCCTTGGTCTGACCGAGTTTGCCCTCGGAATTGAAGTCCACTTCTCGGAACACGCCCTCGAGTTTGGCCTTGTTGGCTTCCTCGATCTGTTCGAGCGCGATGTTGATCTGCTGGCCGATGTCGGCGTCGTTTCGCCGGGCGTAGAGGCTGTCGAAATCGCAGCGGGCAGGGAGGAGGAATCGTTCGCGGGATAGACGACGCGCCACGCGCGCCTCGTCTCCCTTGAACTCCAGCAGGTACGTCGCGCGGTGGTCCTTGATGACGTCGCTGACATACTTCAGGAACAGCATCACGAGAATGTAGTTCTTGTAGTCTGACGGATCGAGGGTGCCGCGGAAGGTATCGCACGCACGCCAGGCTACGTTGTTGATCTCGTCTTGGTTGATGGTCGGCATGGGTGGAAAGGGGGCGGTCAGGCGCTGAGAAACCGAAGAATGGAGTGGTTGATGAGGGTGGCGCGCTGCTCGGCGAGGGACTGCATGAGCTGCTTCTCACGAAGACCGAGCTCATGCAATTCCGCGATGGCGCGTTGGCGGGGCAGCGATGGGAGGGGGATCTCCAGCTCCCCAAGTGCGCGGGATGAAAGCGAGCGAACATAGGAGCCACGGGCGCGCGCGTTCAAGTTGTCCTGAGTGGATGGGAGATTGAGAAACCAGCGCAGGTAGGCTGGGAGAAGCACGCCCCCGTGCGGTCGCAGAACCAGGAACTGGCTGCCCGCGACGGCAGAAATTCCGCCATCGAAGACCGCGGCAGTCATTCGTGTGCCACGCGCCGCAAGCAACACTTCACCCGCACGAAGACCTGAACGACGCGCTGTGACGTCATCAAGCTTGATGAGATTCGGCTCCGAAATGCGGAGGAGTCCATCGTCGGAAAGATCCCCGATCCGGAGCAACTGATGCGTTCCGTCCGGGTGGTGACGCGACGAGTCGGCCCCGCGAAGCGTGATGCCAAGCTGCACGTCGACGACTTCCCGGAGCTGCGACTGCGCGGGTTTCATTTGTGCCGTATCGATGGGTGGCCGGTGTCACGCAGCGGGTGAAAGCTATCTCCCAAGTGCGACGGCATCAATCGAGCCATTGCGACCATCGCGCGGTTGTACATCAGGCTGACGTCAATGCACTCATCCACCAAACACCCATTCGGGAAGTGGTTTAACATGCAATCTTGCAGCTTGCTCATGATGTCTGACGTGTAGCTTGGGCCATGGCGCGCACAATGCCCCTTGAGGCTCCAGTGCAAATGGCTCTGAAGCCGCTTTCTTGGCGTGCGCGCTAAATCAGATATTAAACTGTGATGTATGCAATACTATTTTAACTGCATAAATTGATATGTGTTTTATAGCTGTTTGGAACATTCCTACTCTCGCCCCACTGTCTCATTTGCTCGATTCCAAATTACACAATCATTGTAAGAGCGATGCACTTGCATGGCTCGCCTCTGGATGGTGGCTCGGAGCAGGAACTCGAAAGATCGAAGATCGATACGGCGGGCGCAGCCTAGTTCCCGAGTTGGAGGGCTTGCACTTGCATGACGAGTGCCAAAAGAGATCACCGAGGTGAGCTTGGATCCACTTGGCGGGATTCGAGCCGGGCCCGGGTCTTCTGAAGTTCGTCGGAGAGCATTTTCTCGTCGGGCAGGGCGGAATTGGACGGGGCATCGCGCGACCATTGCATCGGCAGCAGAAAGCGAGGTCGGCCAAAAAGGCATACCCTGAGCGGCCTGCACATGCCCTGCTATGCTCGTCTCCATGAGAAGCAGGAATCACTTTCGTTTCGACCGGGGCGGCACTACCGTTCCCTCCATGCCTGTCTCGCCACGTTTCACCCCGGGGGCCTTTGCCCTCTGCCTCGCTTTGGGCGTCTTCACCGCGGCCGCCGACGCCGCTGAAGAGCGCTTCCCCTTTGCCATTCCCGGCGACGACGCTTCGCCTTCCTTCACCAATCTGGCCGATCTGTCGCCGCGGCCTGCGGGGGCGGATGGGTTTGTTCGCATTCGCGACGGGCATTTCCACACAGATTCGGGGCGGCTCCGCATCTGGGGCGTCAACACGACCTTCGATGCCAATTTTCCTGGAAAGGAGGATGCGGAAAAGGTCGCCGCGCACCTGGCCAAACTCGGCATCAATGCCGTGCGCATTCACCACCACGACGGTTCACCCGCGCCTCGAGGGATCTGGAGCCCGGTGGTCAACGGACAACGCAAGTTCTCGCCCGATCAGGTGGATCGTCTCGACTACTACCTCGCCCAACTGCATCGCCACGGGATCTACGCCAACCTCAACTTGCATGTCAGTCGCTCCCTGAACGAGGCCGAAGGCTACTCGCGCGAAGGCCTGCCCCGAAAGACCCGTTACGACAAATACCTTCTCTACTTCGAGCCGCGCGTGCAGGCGCAGTTGAAGGAATTCTGCCGCAACTACCTGCTCCACGAAAATCCCTACCGCAAGCTGAGACGCGTCGACGACCCGGCGATCGCGATGATCGAGATCACCAACGAAAATTCGTTCAGCAAGACGGGACCCGAACTCGCCGCGGAACTGCCCGAACCTTTCCGCGGTGAATTCAAGCGACGCTGGAACGACTGGCTGGCACGCACATACGGCACCACTGCAGCGCTCCAGAAGGCCTGGAACGCCGACACTGATGAAACACCGGGCAGCAGGAAGGTCGCCCTGCCGAGAGACCAGAGCATCGAGACACGTTCGGTCGAGATCCCGACAGAGGGCTGGAACCAACAGGCGCGCAGCGATGCGAAACGCTTCATGGTCGACACCGAGGAGGCATTCTTCCGCGACATGGTGAACTTTCTGAAGAAGGACCTCGGTGTCCGCGTGCCTATCACCGGTTCGCAGATCACCTATCTCGCACCCAAAGTGGTCGCAGATACGTGCGACTACGCCGATGTGCATGCCTACTGGCAGCACCCACGTTTTCCCAATGCACCATGGGATCCCGCGGACTGGGTGATTCGAAACGTGGCGATGGAAACGAATCCTGCCGCGGCTTCCCTTCTCGAACGAGCGCCTTGGCGGCTGCTCGATCGTCCGTTCACGATTTCCGAGTGGAACATTCCCGAGCCCAATGACTATGCGGCCAGCGCCGTACCGTTCGCCGCGCTGGTGGCGTCGTTGCAGGATTGGGATGGCGTCTTCTTCTTCCAGTATGTCAACGACGGGAAGCGCTGGTACAGCGACACGATTACGGGCTACTTCTCGTTCAACGGCCAGCCCGTGAAACTCGCCCTGCTCTCCGCCTGCGCCCAACTGTTTCGCCGCGGAGATCTCGCACCTCTCAAAGACGTCGCGGCAGGCACCTTTGACAAGCTGGTTCCCGCCACGCTGGGACTGAGTCACCGCATCGGCATCGACCCGCATGCGGCGCAGCCTTCACCTATCACTGAGCCTCCGGCCAAACGACTCGCCAGTCCTGACGGACGCGTGGTGTGGGATGCCACCACGCCAAAACGCGCCCACGTGACCGTGAACACTCCGGCGACTCGTGCCGCATGGGGTCTAATCGGCAACCAGCGCTTCAAGCTCGGCGACGTCGGGATCGCAGTAGGAACTACCGAGCGTAATTACGCCGTGGTTGTGCTTACCGCGATGGATGACCAGCCGATCGAGAAAACGGGACGCGCGCTCCTGACCGCCGTGGGATCCGCCTCCAACCGGGGAATGCAATGGAACGAAGCGCGCACGTCGGTTGGCCGCAACTGGGGAACCGGCCCGGCCGAGGTAAACGGCATCCCGGTCGAAATCACGCTGCCGCGACCCGGCGCACGCGTCTTTGCCCTGGACGGCCGCGGACATCGCATGAGCGAAATAAAATCTTCCGACAATAGCAGTGCCTCCCATTTCAAGCTCGGCCCGGAGCAGCGAACGCTCTGGTACGAAATCGCCTGGTAAGCGTACGCGCATAGCGGATCGGATATGTGATCGAAGAGTGGCGGGAGCTTCCAGCTTCCGATCTCAAACCGGGCACGACGAAGCGTGCCCCTCCATTTTGGCAGAATAATTGTTCTCTGCTCCGCCAATTTCACTGATGGACGCAGATTCAGGAATCGATCCATGGTAACCACAGATCGCACAGATTACACAGAATCCAAGCCTCCTCACTCCGTGCATTCCGTGCACTCCGTGGTCAAGAGTCCGATCGAAAACCTATCAACCACAAATGACGACAGCCACCGATTGAACATCAATCAGCCGGACCGCAAATCTGCGAAAATCCGCGCCATCTGCGGATTCCTATCTCTGGTCTGCATTGCTTTCCGTTCAATCAGGGCACGACGAAGCGTGCCCCTCCCGTTCGGAAGAGATGCCTCTGGCTTCCGACCTCCGACCTCTGCTCTCTGACTTCTGCCACCGGCCTCCCACCTCCGATGCCTTTCTTCCGGTTCGTATCTGTGGCATCTGTGGTGAGATTGGGTTGGGGTCGGACCTATTTCGCCGCGGTACTTTTTCCGCTTCCTATCAGCTCATCAATCGAGTCGCCGGGCGCCAGGGCCCGCACGGAATCCGCGCGGTAGAGCCAGCCGAGTCCGACGGAGAAGGTCACCCGGCCCTTGTGCAGTCTCGCAAACGACGCATTGCCGAGCGCCAGGACCGACTCACCGGGATTGAATCCAAGGTACCCCTTGATCTTGCCGGATCGCCCCGCAAATTCCGCCTTCTCACTCGGCGCAGGATGGTGCGGATTGATGAGCGCCGGAAAAATGCCGAGCGAATTGCGCGTGGGGATGTCGGTTACGGGAAAATCATTCGTCGTTCCAATCAGCAATCCTGCCACATTCGCCCCCGCACTCGTCCCGCAATACGGAATCCCTGCCAGCGTCCGTTCACGGAGCACCTGGAGCTGCCCGGTCCTGTACAGCTCCGCCAGCAGGACAAACGTCTCGCCACCGCCGACAAAAATTCCATCGGCGGACTTGAGCAGAGCAATCTGTCCCTTGGCATCGTGGTGATGAAGCGACTCCGCCTCATAGGGACCCAGATGCGCAAACGCCTCCTTCAGCCGAGCCTCCATGCGGTCGCGGTCCTTCGGCAGCGAGGCATGCAGGATAAGCGCGATCTTCCGGCATCCCGCGTAGTGCTCACGCATGATCGCGAGCGAGGAATCGCTGAAATGATTCCCATTCATCATGCTCCCGCCGCACACGAGCACGGAGGCCCTTTCACTCGTGACAAACTTCGCGGCAGGCGCCGCCACCGCAGCCGTCACCGCCATCAGGCAGGCCAGCCCTGCAATCCAAGGATTCGTTTTCATAGTCGCATGAGAGGGATTCAACTTCCGATCAGGAGCACTGCCTTGAAGAAAAGAAGAATGCCTCCAACCAGCCCACAGCATCCGAGGAATCCCAGAAAATCCTGCCGGTTCCATTTGGTAAACTCCCAGTTGCTCCGTGGAAAAAGCTTCAGATGATCGTAACAGGTCGGATTCGCATACCCGGCTTCCACCGCAACCGCATCCTCCTCCAGGGTGGCGCCGACCGGCGTCTTCAAGCGCACATAGAAACGATCCAGGCGGGTCTTCTCCGTCGGACGCGTCAGCAGGCTGACCACGATGAGAACAAAGATCGGAAAGAGCGCATCGACCATGTAGCGGGTGGTGAGGATCTGAGCCGCCGAAAACCCTTCCACGTCAAACCCCAGCAGTCCGACGAGGTAAACCTCGACGAAAAACAATCCCCTACCCGTCTTCGGCGAACTGAGGTCCTTCGGATCGAGATGTCCCACACCCTCCTCGAAATAGATCGAAATGGGCTCCATGCGCTGCTGCCGGGTGATCGTTTCACCCTCCTTGGCGGCACGTCCCGCCGCGACGTCCTCCGCTGACGCATGCGCCTGCACGACCACCACACGCTCTCTCGTCATCGCGGTCAGCGTTTCCGAACGCGCCAGAGCAGGAATGCTAGGAACAATCCACGGAATGACCGCCACGAGCACGATCGTCGACACCACCTGTACACGAACCGCAGTCTCCGTGAGACGCCTCCAGATGAATATCAGGGTGATCGGCACACCCCAGATCACCAGAAGCACGATCGCGAATTTCAGCAGTGCAATCACGCTGTTCAGGTAGAGACCCACTGCCACACCCGCGCCCAGTACTGCCGGAACCGTCAGCCGCGCAACCACCATGTAGTGCTTTGTCGATTTCCCTGGGAACAGGGGCTCGTAGAGGTTCTTGACCACCAGACCCGAGAGAACCACGGACTGCGCTCCGAGGAGCGCCAGCTTGCCCCCAAGGATTCCAATGATCATGACGCCGATCAATCCGACCGGCAGCAGCGAGCGCGTCAGGAGTCCCCACGCCTGGTCAGGATCCGAAAGGCCCGGTCCGAACAGTGCCAGGGCGATCAATCCGCAATAGCACCAGGCGATCGTGACGAACCGTTTGCTGAATCCGCCCGTCACAGCTCCCAACCGCGCGGCGAGTTCATTCTTTGCGGAGCCCGCGATTGTCATGTTCGCCTGCGATCCGACGATGCCTACAAACTGGACAAAGAGAAGTGCCGCAATCGAGTGCCACGTGTACTCGCTTCGCATGCCCCCGCCGAAAAGGTTCAACATCACGTCTGGCACCTTCTCATGCAGCCCGCTCGGACCTCCCAGCTTGTGGAGTCCAAAGGGTATCAGAACAATGGATATGAGGATGACCAGCACCGCCTGCAGCGCATCCACGACCGCCGAAGCTTTTAGGCCTCCCAGCATCACAAACGTTGCCACCAACACCGTTGAAATCAGATAGAAGGTCACTGGGTGAAGGTACGTGACAAACGGCTGGAGTTCGCCCCGATCATAATAGCCCTTCAGAACCTCATAGCGGGCGGTCTTTTCCTCCGGCAGGGGCGCCATCTGCCGCTGTTTGCGCAAATCCGTGAATTCATGATAATCATTTACCCGCTGCTGTTCCACCACGGAATAGATGGCCGGATCCTTCACCATGAGGGGTTGCAGCGTCTTCAGCGCAACCACGTTTCCCCCGGCGATGCTGACAATCGCCATCATGATCGTGGTCACGGCGTAAAGTGTCGCCAGGAACTTACATCCAAAACGATCGTCGAAAAGTTCCGCCGTTGTCGTGAGCCTTACCCGCCGGAACCAGACGTTCGTGAACCAGTAATACGGCGTGAGAAAGAGCGTGATGAGCGTCAGCCACGCGCCACCCACGCCCTGCCGGTAAACCGAACTGGCCGTAGTTGTGGCCTGCCCGGGATCCGTCATGTTTCCGAAGCTGAGAAAGAACTGGAACCACTTTCCCAACGAGCGCCCGCCGAGGAAAAAATCGCTCTCGCCCTTGACCCCATGAGAGAAGAGTTTGCCGATCAGGAGTACCGCGAGGATGTAGACAACGATGACGATGGCATCGAAAAGATGGAGCCCAAGTAGAGTCATGGTGGGAAGGTTTGGGGGTTGTTGAGGTTTGTAAGAAAAAGGAACGGCAACGCTCAGTGCGTCGGCCACAGGCCGGTCGCCTTCATGCGCTGATCAATGCCAAACTTGGTAAACAGGGCTTCGGTCTCCTTCGCATCGCGCCTGAAGGGCGCGAGTGCGGGATCATTGACGAGCGCAACGACGGCGTCCCCGATGACGGCCGTTGATTTGACAACGATGCTTTCCGGCAGCTTGTCGATGGTGTCGGCAAAATCATGATAGTAGCGGACCGAGTCCCGGTCGATGGGCGCATTGAAGGTCACCGCCCGGACGCCCACCACCTGATAGGCCGTGTGGTCACTGCCCATCCAGTTGACGTTCTCCACGCCCTTCGGGAGTTTGACAGCACGACCGGCCTCAAAGCGCTCCAGCGCCGGCACGAGGCTGTCATCCCCGAGCGCATTGATCCCGATGGGAACCCCCACCATGTCGAGGTTCACCATCGCAATGACCGAATCGTCACCGAGCATTTTCGCCGCATGACGCGAACCCCACAGTCCCATCTCCTCGCCATTGAACCATACTATTTCAACCGTGCGTGCGAGCGGCCGATTTCTCAGCGCGTGCGCCAGCGCGAACAACTGCGCCACGCCGAGGCCGTTGTCGATCGCTCCCTGGCCCAGATCCCAACTGTCAAAATGCCCGCCAACAATGACCTTGTCCGTGGAGCGGCCCGCCAGACGCACCACCAGATTCGCCGTCTCCACAGTGACACATCGCGATGTCGTGCACACGTCAACGCGCACCGGTTCACCGCGGGCGAGGAGCCGCCCCATCCACAGTCCTTCCTCCTGCGTGATGGAATACACGGGGATCGGCAGCGGTTTGCCAACGAAGGACCCCGTCCGTGTCAGCAGCTGTCCTCCCGCCTCGCGATTGATGAAAAGAATCGCGCGCAGTCCACGCTCCTTCGCGATCGCCGCAATCTCGGCCGTCTGCAATCCGGTCCCAGCTGACAACAGGCCGACTTTCCCGGCGACACCGGACGCGGCATAGTCCGTCGCTGCTCCGTTTCCCATGGCAACGACGTCCGCGCTAAAGGGCGTGTGAGGATTTGTGTAGGAAAGCGCCGCCACGCGGAGCGATCGCTTGAATGGCTTGAGCATCGTCACGGAATCATTGCGACGCTCCCACCCGGGCATCGAGAACTCCTGAAACTCGGGCTTCAGGCCCAGCGCCGAAAGTTCCTGCGCAAGACGCTCCAATGCACGTCGATTCTGGCGGGAGCCGACCAGCCTGCCGCCAAAATCGTCGCACAGCCGCTCAAGAAATGCATAGCCCGCACGCGCCGACGCATCCCACTCGGAGGAACCCGCAGACGCCTGCGCCCCCTGCGCCGACGCTGCAGCCACCAGCGCCGCCAGGAAAAAAATCAGCGGATGTCGCATCAGTCGTCGCATGGGTTAACGGGAAGATCCCGCGTCACCCGCCTTCTCCGGAAGCACACGATCCACGATCGACAGTGTATTGAAATCGAGGATACGCTCCAGTTCGCCGTGGGTGATGACAAGCCTGCGTGAACCCTTCTCCGCGTTGAGGTAGGGTCCTTCGAAGAGCTTCCACTTCGAGTAGTCGACGCGTTTGCCATTGATCGACGGACTTTCGCCGTAGGTGAACCGGAGGAGGTTACCGCGCAGCGACTTGAAGGTCACGGTGGGAGTCGGCTCGAGATTGAAGGACAGCGGCAGCGCACGAATCGCAGCCTGGAAATCCGCGAAATTCTTGAACTCATTCGCGCTCGCTGCCTGCACGATGGTGCCGTTCTTCAGATGCGGACTGATCAGGCGGCGATCGCCCTTGTCCTTGTCCTTCGCCCACGACCAGGTGGTGCCCCACGTGTACGGCGCAAGCGGACGATACGCGAGGTAGGTGTTACCACCCTGCGCAAAAATCCAGCCAGAGGGGTCCTCCGTCAGGTTCTTCAGATCCTTCGAGAAGTACCCATTGATATGCTCAAAACGCGTTCCCGGCGGGATGTCGTACAGGGCAATGACGGTGTCCTTGTCCTGAAGCACGCGCTCGAAACGGGAGCTGCCGAGCATCTTGTCGGCCGAGTCATACGAGGGCTTACCCTCGCGCGTTACACCGAGCTGCATCCAATCCGGCACCTCTGCAAAATACATCTGCATATCCTGTGCAGAGGAGATCGGGTGCAGGGAGAACATCGTGTTGTTGACTCCGCGAGGATCGGGAACGTCCCAGGTGACATCCCAGACGTGCGCCTGGATGGGATCGGTGATCCCTCCCTCGTAGGAACCCACCGCGTAGTCATGCCGCATGTAGTTCGTCTTGTAGACCGGTGCGTAATCCACGTCGCTGTAGCGCCAGCGCCGACGGCTCCTCTTGAGGTCGCGCTGGGTGTAGTCGTGATCACGATCCATCGCGATGCGATAGATGACCTCGGGCAGCGTGTAGTTTTTTGCGACCGCGGCGAAGTAGATCCCCCAGCCGCCATAGTTGGCGGGCGGTGGCGTGTTTCCGAACATCATCCAGCTGAAGAACGAGGCCAGCGCGTTCCAGCGTTCTGTCACCGAGGTGTCATCCGTGCGGGCGTTGGCGCCTCGCAGGACTCCATTGAGCGTGCTCGCCGCATGATCGGCCATCAGCCAGTCGATCATCATGTGACCGCGGATGCGCATCTTAGGATCCTTCGCCCATGTCGCCAGGAACAGCATCGGGATCATGTATTCACCGATGTAGTGGGTCGGATTGAACTCCCCCTGCCCCAGCGTGGTGGCCAGGTCCATCCAGTGGATCAGGTAGCCCTTCGACTCAGTAAGATTCTCCTCGGACGACTTGCCCGAATACCAGGTCGTGCCGGCTTCATTCGGGTAGAGTTCCGACATCAGGTAGAGCGACGTGTAGTACATCGCCCAGTGATTCTCCGTGTCGCCCCGCATCTGAAGCACCTTGCTCCAGGCGGCTCGAAGTGAAGCCCTCGCTTCTGGAGACAGCTTGTCCTTGCCGAGGTAGGCCACAGCCACGGCGGGAAACATCCAGAAGGGCCCGGTGCCGGGATCCTTCATGAGTTCGATAACGCGCGCGGAGCACAGGTCGAGATCCTCTCCCTGCACGAGCTTTACGCAGATGGCCGCCATGTCCAGTGTCGCCGGATTGTTGCGATCCACGCGACCCGAGCGCCAGTTCAGGACTTCATCGATGCGTTTCACGTAAGCTTCACGACGGTAGTCTGCGCGTTCAATAACCGCCCGCGACGGAACGGGGCCGGTGTAGGAAGGCTGAGCGCCCGCAACGGAGGGAAAAACGATTCCGGCCAGACCGAGTGCGGCAGCGCTGAGGAACGTAGCAGGCGATGCGCGACGCGCGGTCATCATGAGTTTCCGGGATTCCATGGTTTTCATCATTTCGCTCCTTTCGAGATGTAGGTAAAGTTGTAGACCGTGCCTCCTTCAATTCCTTCAAAATGCCAGCTCCGTCCGAAATCGTCGGAGGCATAGAATCCGCGGCGCCAGATGTTGAAATAAAGGCGGCCGCTGTCGGGATCGACGCTGACACGAAACGCGCCGTGGTAGTCCGGCAGCCCCTGGTTGCGAACTGTCCATGTCCTGCCCGCATCCTCGGAGGTGAGGATGCCGTACTTCCAGCCGCAGACGACCCAGCGCGATTCATGCGTCGGATCAAAGGCCACGCTGTACCAGGCATGCTCCGTTGAGAGCCCGCCGATGCGCTTCCAATTCCGGCCGCCATCCCGGGAGATGAGCACGCCCTCGTTCTGTGTGGTGGCCAGCCAGAGCTTAGGGTCATGCGGGGATTGCTGAAGCTGGGTCACCGTGGCCGTCGCCGCTTGAACTTTGCGCCAGCTCTCGGCACCGTTTTCGGTCAGGTAGATTCCGGATTCGCAGCCGGCAAGCACGCGCCCGGCGCGCGTCCGGTCGACCTTGATGCTTTGCGTGTACTTTCCGCGCGCGGGCAGTCCCTTCTCGCGACGCACCCAGGTGCCTCCGCGGTCATTCGAGACCGCGATGCCATCCGGGAGGGCGAGATAGACATTGTCGGGCGCATTCCCGTCGACGCAGACGTCTTTCGGCTCCGTCATGTCCCAACTCGTGCTGATGCGCCAGGATTCGCCCCCATCCGAGGTCTGAACGCATCCGTTGATCGTCGCGGTGTAGAAGACCTTGTGATTCCTTGGATCGAAAGAGATCGCGAAAATCTGCGGATAGTTGGGTCCAAAATGCTCGTACTCCCCTTTGGCAGTCCGGCGGTAAAGCCCGCTCAACGTGACAAGTTTCGCTCCCACGATGTAGTCGCGGTTGACCCCGGCGCAGAGGTACATGTCGTGGCCCGTCGCGGCGGACGCCGCGTATGCGCCCGGTCCGGTTGAGACCAGTGCAGCGACGAAGGCGGCGGCGAGTGTTGGAATCGCCCAGAAGGGCCGGACTTTCCCCATTCCGGGAGGTTTACGGATTGCCGCTTGCGGCGCGGATGGTTGTGGTGAACGCATGATCATAAAATCAGTTCGATTTGCAGCGTGGGTGGTTGCGGTGGTCGCGTGTGCGGGCAGCGCGTTCGCGCAGACGCCTGAGGAGAAGCTGGCGGGGATGAATCTCACGCTGCCGGCGCCCAACCGCTCGATCGCCAACTACGTGTCCGCCGTGCGTACGGGCAACCTGATTTTCCTCGCTGGCCAACTCGGACGCGATGGCGACGGCAAGGTCGTCGTAGGCAAGGTGGGCGCCAGCCTCGCCGAGGCCCAGGCGGTCGAGGCGGCGCGCGGTGCTGCGCTCGCGCTGATCTCCACGCTGAAAGCCGAACTCGGCGATCTGCGTCGCGTGAAGCGCATCGTCCGCGTGGGCGGATTCGTGAACTGCACGGATGACTTCACCCGTCAGTCGAGCGTGATCAACGGCTGCTCTGATCTTCTCGTCGCCGTGTTCGGCGATGCCGGACGCCACGCGCGGGTTTCGCTCGGCTCCAATGCTCTCCCCCTCGGCGCAGTGGTGGAAGTCGAGATGATTGCCGAGGTTTCCAACTGAGGCTGCCTGCCGATTCGCCGCACGGCGCGCCCATTTACGGCGGGTGCGGGTGTCGGCGCATGGTAGAGCTTCAGAAGGCATGACGAGTGTCAGAGGGTTCGCACAAATTCCGTCACACCCTGCACAACGCGGTCGCACTCATTCGCGGTGTTGAAGACGTGCGTTGAAACACGCACGGCCTGAAGTCCGTCCTCGGTGACAGGCCGACAGCGGAGCTGGTGCCGATCGAGCAGGTACCCGAAGATCTTCGCCGCAGTCGCCCCCTCCACGGCAAACGTCGTAATCGCTGCCCGCAGTTCAGGAACGGACGGCGTGAGCACTGTGACGCGTGGAATCCTTTCAAGTCCGCGGTGAACCCGCCAGGCGAGGTCGGTGCCGTAGTCGAGCACGCGCTGGCGCCCGATCTCGTCGTGGAAACGCATCGCTTCCGCCACTCCCATGATCAGCGCCGTGTTGCGCGTGCCGTACTCGTGGCGCTTCACGCCGTCGACATACACAAGCTTGCCGGAGAAACTGAAATCATCGCTCGTGTAGGCACCCACAAACGTCGGCGCAACCTCGTCGATGCGATCGCGCCGTATGAAGAGCAGCCCCGTCTCCCGCGGTGCACCGATCCACTTGTGGCCGCTCGTGGCATAGGAATCACAGCCGATGTCGCGCAGGGAAAAATTCAGCATTCCGCCGGACTGCGCACCATCGACATGGAACCAGCAGCCTTTCTCGCGGGCGAGTTTCGCAATCGCCTTCACGGGCATGACGATTCCCGTCGGCGCCGTCACGTGACTGATCTGGATGACTTTGGTCCGCGGCGTGATCAGCGCGGAGATCCGCTCCAGGTTTCCCGCAGCGGACGACGGATCGGGTTCAAACGTGCGCACGACGATCCCCTGCCTGTGGGCGCGGTTCAGCCAGGGAATCGATCCGCCGGGGTGCGCATGGGATTCAAAGATCACTTCGTCGCCCGCCTTCATGTTGAGCCCGCAGGCGACGATCGAATTTCCCTCCGTGGTATTGCGTACGAAGCAGACCTCTTCGGGCGTCACCCCGAAAAACTCCGCCGCCACTTTTCGCGCCGGCTCATGCATGGCATGCCCGGTCTCGACCTTCAGATCCAGATCCGCGGTAACCTGATCATATTTTTCGAGGACGGGCCTCGAGGCCGGGCCAAGCCCACCGCTATTCAGGTAAGCAAAGTCGTCACGGCGCGCATAGAGATCCCTCACGCGATTCCAAAATGGCGCCGGATTCTTCGACTCAAAGGGCAATAGGCCACGGGGCCGATCCGCGGGCGCCGGGCGCGCTGCGTCCATCACCGAGGCGGACGTCGCCCCGAGCGCCGCGACACCCAATCCCTTCAGGAAATCCTTTCTGCCAAGTCTCATAAATCGGAAAATGTCAGGGTGTGATCCATGCTCAGATTGCCGTCCGCCGGGAGCATGAGGACTTCGTCAAAGTTCGGCGGAAATGCGGCCAGAGGATAATTCCTCCGCACAAACAGATGCAAGGGTCCGTTACCGTTCTCAAACCGGATGGACACCCGCCGGAGCGTCTCATCGCGCTGCCCATGCCATTCCATCCAGGTCAGAGGCACGCCGTGGATCGCAGCCTCACCTTGACGATCGCCTTCTGCAAAGATGCCGATGGTGGCATCGCCATGGTCATCAAGAAGGTCGCGAGCCCCGCGAAACTGCAGCCCGCTGTAATGCGAGCCCACCAGGCCTTCGGGTGCCCGATAGTGTCCCAGAACGAGCAGCCGACCCGAGACATTCTTCAGCGAGGATTGCCACCGCAGCGACCAGGCGTTTTCGCTCTCGAGCCGGAATCCCAGCGAGCGCTCCTCGCGCAGCAGGATCTCACCCTGGTGTCCCGCCCTCCAGACAAGCGTATGCGCGATCCGGCCGGGGCTCCGTTCGATCCATGCTTCATGCAACTGGTTGCCCTGGTCGCCCCGATGCACATAGCCATCCTCCTTGCGGTAGCTGGGACCACCCCAGAAATTGTGTCCCGACACCGAGGTGAGCGTAAAACTCAGGGCGTGGTGCCACGGGTGGTCATTCGGACGAAACAGCGTGAGACATTCGCCGCGAAGGGTTCGGACCGGGTGCGCATACGGCCGCGGTGCCTCGGTCGGCGGTGTTTCGGGAACAACAACATAACGAAGGAGCAATCCTCCTCCGCGCCGGTGAATCTCCACCGATTTCCCATCCGTCGGAACGTTGAGCTCAAACGCCTGGCTCATGTCAGCATCACCTCAAACTGCCTTCGGCCTCCCGCCGATTCGTGCCGCGCGCCCCGGGGAAGTCGCAGGCTCACCGGCGTGCCCTCTGGGGAATGGAGATCAAGTATGAACCGCCCCTCCGCGACCTTCCAAGAAACCTTCACAAGCCCCTTCGGCGTGCACACCGAACCCGACGCATGACTGAGCCCGCAGAGGTGCGGCTGGATGTCGATCGCGGCAAAGCCTGGTTTGGCGGGAGTGACGCCGAGGATTTTTGTGGCAAACTCAATCGCCGGATGCGCGCTCCATGCATGACACAGCGATCGCCAGTAGCTGTTTTCCTCAACAAATGTGTCGAGTCCGTAGTCGATCATCTCGTGCCATGGACCGAGACACTCCGGCATGCGATCGTAGACACCGCTGATCGCGAAGGCACGAAACACCGCGTGCCAGCAGAAGAACGACCCCGGCGCCAGTTTCGGATCCGTCGGAAAACGCTTCAGCAAACGCTCCCGTTGCTTGGGGCCCGCGGCACCGCAAACCACGGCCCAGGCGTTTCCATACTGGCTGACCTCGGGTCCGCCCGGCCGGTCGAAGTAGAGTCCCTCCTCCTCCGACCAAAACCGCTCATGCACCACGCTCCGCAGCGCCGCGGCCTCGGTCGCATAGCCGTTTGCCTCCCCCTCACGCCCCACCAGCCGCAGAAGATCGGCGGTTTCGTCAAGGGCCACGATGTACTGGGCCGAAATGATGCAAGTCGCACCGGTGTCCGCCCCCGGCACGACGCCGCGCGGCCACCACGGGCACCAGTCCGTGATGTTCCAGAAGGGTAGCTTTGACGGCAGTCCGTCACCGTCCGCATGCCGTTCAAACCAGGCAAGCACGGCGCGTACCCCAGGAAGGAGATCACGCAGGGTCTCGAGATCCCCCGTCAGGTAAACGTAGTCGCGCAGCGTCGTGATCCAGTGCAGCGACCACGACGGGATGACCTGAAGGAGACGCGAGGGATAGCGGCTGTACGTGAGTCCTTCAGGCAGTCGCGACCAGTCGAAATGATACAGCGACTGGCGTGTGAGCGATCCGTCTCCCGATGCCAGCAGTCCAACCTTGGATGTGATCATCGTGTCACCCGCATACTGCATCTGCTCGTAATGCGGGCAGTCCTCGAAGGTCTCGTGGGAGCACAGCCGCATGGTGGCGAGCGACGCTTTCCAGATCTTGTCGAGCCGGGGATCAGAACACGTGAAGAACGCCTGGATCCGGTAAGGATAGGCAGTGAAACGATGTCCCACACTCCGAAGCTGCAGGGGCTCGTCGCCTGTCGTGATCGCGACACTCATGTAGCGAAACGCACGCCAGTGCCAGGGTTCGTAGGTTTCTTCCTCAGCTCCACCGCGCGGTTCCCACACATCCGACCATCCACTGATTTTTCCGCGGCGATCAAACGTCCAACTCGAGGATTCGTCGGCAAAATGCGACGCCAGGTTCGCAAGCGATTGAGGGCGGCCAAGCAGTTTGGCGCCCGGTGTGCCCCACGGCAGCCTGAGCGCTTCGGCATAGGTCAGACGAACCGCCGCGCCTGCCCCGCCGCTGGCGATCAGCCGCGGATAGGCGGTGGTCAGTTCGCCGACGTCGAGAATGACTTCAATCGTCTGCCGCGCAGGAATCGTCACCGCGCCCTGACCCCGGCCCAGCCCGCTCCAATTGCCTGTGGGCGCCGCTCCGCCCGGCAAGAAGGCATCGACGAAGGGTCTGGCTTCGTGTTCCTCCAGCGGCGCAATCATGCGCGGCATCAGCCCGTAGGGACTCGTCGGATCGCGGCGGTTTTCGATGCGTTCCGCCAGAAAAAGTGTCGTCGCTTCGGCCCAACCCGAATCGTCAAAACCGGTTTGATTCCAGCCGACGGGAAGCTCACGCGATACCAGATGCTCGAAATAGCCGTGGTATCCCTCAAAGCGCGTGTTGTCGTTTTGGAAACGGTAGGACGTGTCGACCTTGACCCTCCAACCCGCCAGGCCCGTATCCAGGCGCTCCCTCGTGTCGCCAGCACCAACAAGGTCGCCCTCCAAAAGAAAGCCTCCCGCATAGGTCATGATCGCGCAGGGTGCACCCAAAGCCGTCGGCCGATGGGCAACGCGCGACATGTCGAAAACAATCGCGGCGATCACATTGTTACCCGCGCCCAGGTGCGGACTCAGATCGACGCTCTCATAAAAGTGATGATGAATATCCCCGCGCGCCGGACCCCGGGCCACCCGCCTGCCATTGCAAAACAGGATGAACCGGCTGTCTGCCGACACGTGCACCGTCAGATGCGTCCCCTCCTGCGCCGTGAAAGTCCGCCTGAAAAGGCGAACCTGGTAGTGCGACGGCGACGACGCTGTCACCGGAGGCACCGCGTGGGTGCCCTCGGCTGACCAAATCCAAGAGGAGCGTTGGACAAATGGCAGGGGGTGCATGGCAGGGGACCGGCAGACTCAGGCCGCTCAGGTAGGCCAAATCCGCAATGTCGCCGTGAAAATGGGCTGGCCATCCGGCATTTTTCAACATCAGTTTTCAGATATTTTCAGTCACTCCATGAAAATTGTTTCAGAACGCCCCAAAATAGTCGTTTGTGCCACCCCGTGGTCCATGGTCGGTCAGCCAAGCCCACGCCGCGAATGGAAAATGCCCCGGCAACTGCTCGAAATGAAAAAGGAGGGATTCGACGGCGTCTGCGCCTTCATTTCCCCAGAAATGGCAACCGAGGCCCGGAAGCTGGGCCTTGTCATGATGAGTGGTTTTGACTGCGGCGACCTGGCTGTTGCCCGGGCGAAACTGGAGTCCCAGCGCGCGCTGGGCGTTCGTTTCATCAATATCCAGCTCCTGGACCACGACACCCCGCCCGCGAAGGCTGCCAAGATGGCGGTCAAGTTGATCGCCCTCTCAAGGCGTCTGGGCCTGTCCGTGCACATCGAGGTCCATCGCGACACCGCGACTGAAACGCCTGAAAAATTCACCGAAATCAACGACCGTTATACGAGGGAAACCGGGGAAATCATGCCGGTGACCTGGGACCACTCCCATTTTGCCGTTTCAAAGCACATCCTACCCAAGGATTACTCCGCCCGGCTCCTCCTCTGGCCGGAGTCCATCCAACACTCCCAGATGTTCCACCTGCGGCCATTCAACAGCCAGCACTGCCAGGTGCCCGTGACGAACGGAAAGGGGAAACTCACTCCGGAGTTCGTGGATTACATTGGCTTTGTCGAAGACCTATTTGCGCTCTGGCTCGAGGGTCCGCGGCCGGGCAACACCCTATGGACCTGCCCGGAGCTGGGGACCACCGTCGGCTACAATGTCAGTACCAATCCCCCCGTCTGGCCCGACGCCGTGCGCTGCCGGAAGGAAATCCTCCTTGCGTGGGAGCGAGCCTTGGGGCGCGTGTCGACAAAAAAGTCATGATTCATGAATTTTGCTGAAAATCTCTTGACCTACCTACATCCCGTTTCATTACGCTTACTGAAATTCTCAGTAGTGGGAATGCCCCATCCATGCTGATCACAGAGATAGCCCACAAAGCTCGCGTTTCACCAGCAACGGTGTCCCGGGCCATCAATCAGCCGGAGCTTGTGGCTGCGGAAAGCCTTGCGCGCATTCGCGCCGTGATGCAGCAGCACAACTACGTACCGGCCCCGCTCAACCGGCGCCGCGGGCCCAAGGCCCGGCTGCCGGAGCAGCGTCGCATCGGGGTATGGTTCGTGGGGGCCAAGGCGAACAATCCGAGCCTGAACTGGTTTCAAGATCAGCTGCTTCAGGTCCAGTCCACGGATCCGCGTTATCGGGTCGATCTGCGGGTCCTTTTCTCCAACAGCCCGGCGGAATTGCCGCGCGTACTCGTCGGTGAGCGCCTGGACGGCGTGATTATTCAGGGAATGGAGCCAACACCTGAGTGCATGGCCCAGATGGCCACTCTGCCGCATGTGTGGTTCATGACCCGGCGCTCCACTGCGTTCGCGGGGGATTACGTCGAGCCCAACAACGAAGAGAACGGCCGCATGGCCGCGGACTACCTTCACCAGCGCGGGCACAAATCCGTCGCTGTCATCTCGACCGACCCCGAATACAGCGCCATTGCGCGACGTTCGAACGCATTTGCCGCCCGATCCAAGGAACTTGGCATGACGCTCCATTCGATCATGGGAGTGTCCAATCCCGGGGTGAGTTATCTGGAGTTCACGCCGCTGCACGCGGAAAGCGCCGAACTGGTCCGTCGTCTGTTGGCATCGGCGCCGAAGACCACCGGGCTCTATCTGCCGGTTGATCATTTCTGTGGTGCTTTTTTCCGCGCGCTGCGTGAGGCCGGAAAAAATCCCGAGCGCGATTTCGATACGATCCTCGGCAATTACAATCCGATGATCTATCACAACCTCGATCATCATCCGGCTGCGATCGACATCAACCTGCCGCTGCTCGTGCGCAAGGTCATCGATCACCTGCTCTGGAGGATCGAGAATCGCGACGTCGGCGGCCGCATTGGCCTGACCATCTCGCCGAAACTGATTTCTCGCGGGGACTCGTCCGCCGCTTCAACCAAACAATAAAACATCGACGCACACAGAAACGCCACAAGACTTTCCAACCGGGCGCGTCACACGCGCTCACATACTGGAAACTCCAACATAACCATAATCATGAATCAATACCCGCATACCCGTCTGGATCGCGCCAGGGCACTCCTGGCCACCGGTCTGGCGGCATTGCTCATCGCCACCAGCGCATCCGGACAATCCAGTCCTGATGCGATCCGCCGGCTTCAGGAGGAGAACGCTGCCCTGCGCAAGCGTCTCGCCGAAACAGAAAGCCAGCAAGCCGCACAACAGGCGGCTCCCGCTTCGCAGTCCGCCAGAAGCACGGAGTCGGCTCCTCTGGACACGATCGTTCTCTCACCCTTCGAGGTCTCGAGTGAACGTGATTTCGGCTACCTGAAAACCAATGCCGCCACGGCCACCCGTATCGGCATGAGGATTCAGGATGTCCCGATGAACATCAACGTGATGAGCGAAGACTTCATCAAGGATGCCGGCCTGCTGAAGGTAATGGACATTTTCCGTTACACAGCTTCCGGTGCTCCTGACGGACGCTTTGCCATGCGCCGCCCCGCCAATAGCGCGACGCCGCAAGGTTCGTTCACCATGCGTGGATTCACGGTCAACACCCTCCTGCGTAACGGTGTGTTCCGCTACACTTCGTGGAACCTCGACAACGTAGATCGCGTTGAAATCGTGAAGGGTCCCGCAGCCGTGTTCTTCGGCCAGGGTTATCCCGGCGGCGTCATCAACTACGTCACCAAGAAGCCGTCCTTCTCGCATCTGCCGACCGACATCAGCTACCAGATCGACAACAACTGGGGCGAAAAGGTCACCGTGGACACCAATGTGAATCTCGGCGAAAAAGCGGCGTTCCGCATCGTCGGCGCCTGGCAGTCACTGAACGGTGACCGCAGAGGTGAATATGATGACAACTTCAACTTTACGCCGAGCCTGACCCTCGTCCCGTTCAAGAGCGGCAAGTTGAAGGTCAACCTCGAGATGGAGTACCTCAACGAGCGCTTCAACTACAACGACTACGGTTGGATCTACCCACAGGCTTGGTTCGATGCTTACAAGAATCCATCCGCAGGGCTCCTGGCCGCGGCCGGCAATATCACGCCGGACGCCTACAGGGCCCGCATCTTTGCCAATCTCGGCGGATTCATGGGAGACTATCGCAACTCAGTCGGCGATCCATCCCTGCCGCTCTATACGAGCAGCGTCATAAAGCCCTATGCCACGATCACGAACAAGGCGGGCAACCGGGTTGAGGACAAGAGATTCAACTTCTCCAATTCCGGTGCCTACACGCACAATGAGGTGGAGACCTTCCAGGCCACGGTGGACTTCGCTCCCGTAGACTGGCTCGATGTACGCTATGTCTTCACGCGTGACAACGATCGTTACGACAGCATTGAAGGTCTAAACGCTCCCAACGCTGATGGCATCACCTGGAATGCCGCTCTTGCCGGCAACAGTGCCGGTTACTACCTGCGCGCCAACAACCACCAGCTCGATGCGGTTTTCAAGGGCGATTTCTTCGGCACGAAAAACAAGCTGATTCTGGGCGGCGTGCTTTATAGCCCGTTCCAGCAGTACATGGCTACAGCCGGTGCGGTTTACTACGCTGTCCCTGGCTACAACTATCCGACAAACAATCCGAACAATCTTCCCTCTCCCGGGATCATGGTTCCGAACCTCCAGTATCTCACAAACCGCAATGGACAGATCCTCACCGCTCAACAGGTCTATTCGCAATGGGATCCGGGCATCTTGGTCAATCCGCCGGTCAGCAAGATCCACCCCCTTCAGCGCAACCTGCTCGACGGTTACAACGATCGACGCAACGCATGGTATGCCAACTGGCAAATCACTGCCCTTGATGACAAGCTGACCGCAATTCTGGGGTACCGCAAGGAAACCGCCAAGTATCGTGGTCAATGGCTGGTGGCCAACGATCCGTGGTTCATTCCTCCCCCCGACGCCCCCTTCAATCAAAGCGCCTATCCGCCGGCTGTCTGGAACTACAGCCCCGCCTATTCGGCCAGCAACTTCCAGACGACCTCGGGAGATGCCTACATGGTGGGTGCCACTTACGCCATCACCAAGCAGATCTCCGTGTATGGTACGGTCTCTTCAACCTTCCGTATCAATACGGGTCGAAAGGGCGACTTCAGCGCTATCGCCAGCACGCCTGATGAGATCATCAATGCCCTTCTTGCCAATAATCCCGGTGGTTACACCTGGAAGGGACATCGCATCACTTCGCTGCAAACCGGCTTGGACGCCTTCAATGCAGAGGGAGTTTTGGATAACATCCCCAACGAGACGGGTAAGAACTACGAAGTCGGCGTAAAGGTCTCCACGGAAGACAACAAGCTTGTGGGTACGCTCTCAATCTTTAGGGGCGAACGTAAGAACCAGAAGATTGACGACGGCATTGCTCAGGCGAATTCGCAGGAGCCTCTCAACTACTCGCCCTCGCCCTTCGCACTTGGATCGGTGTTCAATCCCAGCGGTGCCGGTGCTCGCGTGTTTCGCTGGCGCACCGTGGGTTTGAAGAACGAGGTTGAAGGTGCGGAGTTTGACATCACCTGGACTCCGACCCGCAACTTCCAGCTCATCGCCAACGGCGCATGGCTCTGGGATGCGCACACGGTAGAAAGCCCCTCCTACGCAAAGCCTGGCACCACCGCTTACAATGCCTATTCGGTTCTGAACAAGGCCAATTCGGACATCATCTACAACAGCCGTCTCGTCAATGTGCCTGAATACCGCCTCAACCTGTGGGGCAAGTACACATTCGACGACGGTGCCGTCCGTGGCCTGAGCACGGCTCTCGGTGCACGGTATGCCTCCAAGGAGGTTGTCTCGCAGTCGGTCGACTGGAACCCGCTCAGAGGTGGTTTCCAGGCGGGTAACTACGTGGTGTTCGACGCCAATATCAGCTACCCGTGGGAACTCTACGGCTACAAGCTCAGCACCTCGTTCGGCATCAACAACGTCCTCGACAAGGTCTACTACGAGGGAACCTACGTCCCCTCCGATCCGCGCACGTGGGTGCTCCGGACGACACTCACATTCTAATCGGTCGTTCATGACTCTTTAGACGCAAGGGCGGAGGCGAAGCCTCCGCCCTTTTTTCCGACCAGACTTGATGCTTCGCGCTCTCGAATCCCAAAGAGGCGCTTCGAAACCTGACCCTCGTTCGACAATGTCGGAAGGGCAGTGAAGACGGCTCGCAGAACTCCACGACTCATCCTGCGCCCGTCAGCTCAATTCCCGGAACACGACTCGTAGAAACTCTTGCGCTCAGGACCTGGAGAAAAAGTCCGACGCAAGTTCAACCATGTTCCGGCACACTCTTCTTCAAAGTTCCTTCATGCATTTGTGGCGTAGACTTCTACTCGGGTACCTTCTTCTCCTGCCGCTCGCGGCATCAGGAAATAAAAGAAATCTCACGCCCGCAGACTATGATGGCTGGCGATCGGTCGCCTCCGCCACACTGTCCCGCGACGGCGCCTGGCTTGGCTACTCCTACATGCCGCAGGTGGACGACGGCGAAATCGTACTGCGCCCGCTTGCCGGCGGACCCGAGCGGCGTGTGCCTGTTGGCGCGCTGCCGCCCGCGCCCACGGGCCCGTCACCGGATAATCCGGAACGCGCCGCCCCGCGTCGCGAGGTCACCCTCCTCTTCACAAGCGACGGTCGTTTCGCCGTGGCCACCCGCTTCCCCGATCTGGAGGAAACACGTGCCGCCAGGAAGGCAAAAAAGAAAGCCGATCAACTGCCCAAGGAGGGCATTGTCATCGTCACTCTCGCCACAGGCGAAGTCACGCGAATCGCCGATGTGAAAAGTTTTCAGGTCCCCGCAAAGGGCGGTTCCTGGCTCGCCTACCTCAGGAACCCTTCTCCTGAGCCAACACAAACCAAGGCCGGAGAAGGCGAGGACCCGGCCTCCTCTAAAAAGGATCCCAAAAAGAAGACAGGCAGCGATCTGGTGCTGCGCGACCTCGCGTCTGGCAGCGATCGCATCCTGCCTCATGTCGTCGAATATTCCATCACACGCGATGGACGCTGTCTCGTCTACGCGGTCGCCTCCACCAAACCAGAGGAAAATGGCGTCTTCTGCATCACTCCGGGCGATGCCGCCGCTCCCGTCACGCTCGCGCAGGGACCTGGCCGCTATGAAAAGCTTGCCTGGGACCGCAAACAGACGCGGCTCGCCTTCCTGACCGACCGTGCGGAGCACGACGCCAAGAGGCCTCGGTTTGCGGCATGGCTTTGGCAGCGACAATCCACCGCCGCGTCCGAGCTCATCGGCCCATCAACACCCGGAATCCCCGAGGGCTGGGTTGTCAGCGAAAACGCAGCACCCTCATTCACCTTCAACGGAACCAGGCTTCTGGTCTCCACCGCTCCGTCCACCCCGGAACCAGACAAGCGACTCTCAGACTTGCCCGACGAGGAAAAAGTGACCGCCGATCTCTGGCGCTGGAATGACGACGAGATCCAGCCGCTGCAAAAAGTGCGCGCCGAGCGCGAACGCAAGCGGGCCTACGTCGGCGCATGGGACTTTTCCTCGCAACGCTTCACCCAGCTCGCCGATCCCACCCTCGCCACCGTCACGCTCAGCGACGACGGCACGCGCGCCTTCGGTACTGATGATCGCGCCTACCGCCGACGCTACGACTACGACGGCACATTCCAGGACGCCTACCTCGTCGATGCATCCACCGGCCGGCGTCGGCTGATTGCGAAGGATCTCGGTGGAAACTCCGCCCTTCGCATCTCACCCTCGGGCAAATGGGTCGTCTGGTTCGCCGACCGCCAGTGGTTCGCCATCGACACGGCGAGCGCAAGGATCGTGCCGCTCACGGGAAACCTTCCCGTCGCCTTTCACAACGAACTCAACGACTTGCCCGGAGAGCCTGCAGCCTATGGATTCGCCGGATGGTCGGAGACGGACGACTCGGTGCTGCTCTACGATCGTTTCGATCTCTGGCAGGTGTTTCCTGACGGCCGTCCCGCGAGAAACGTCACGGCTGGATACGGACGCGAGCAGAAGATTCAGTTGCGCCTCCAGAATATCGAGCCCATCGACCCTGATACCGAAACCAACGGCATTGATCCATCCAAGCCGCTCTACCTCCGCGGCGAGAGTGAAGTCACCCGTGCAACCGGCTTCTTCCGCACGATGCTCGCATCAACCGGCGGCCCTGATCGTCTCCTGTGGGAGGACAAGAACCTCAGCTACGTCGGTCGTGCAGCCGATGCAGACAAGCTGTTGCTGACGGGATCACGTTTCGATGAATTCCCGGACATCCTTTCCACCACCTCCACCTTTGCCCGACCGGAAAAGGTCTCCAACGGCGGCGCACAGTTGGCTCCCTTTGCCTGGGGCAGCGCTGAACTGATGACCTACCGCAATGCGGACGGCGTCGAGCTCCAGGCCGCTCTCTGCAAACCGGCGGACTTCGATCCGAGCAAGAAATATCCCCTGATCGTCTACATCTACGAACGCCTCTCGCAGACCCTCCACACGTTCACGCCACCCGCACCCAGTCAGCTCGTCAATCCGACGGTCTACACCAGCAACGGTTACCTGGTGCTCATGCCCGACATCGTCTATAACGTGGGACAACCGGGACCCAGTGCTGTCAAATGTGTCCTGCCCGCCGTCGAGACGCTCATCGCACGCGGCTTCGTCGACGAAAAGGCCATCGGCATTCAGGGGCATTCCTGGGGAGGCTACCAGATCGCGTTCCTCGTGACACAGACCCACCTGTTTCGCGCCGCGGCCGCCGGTGCGGTCGTCTCAAACATGACCAGCGCGTACTCCGGGATTCGGTGGGCATCCGGCCGCGCGCGGCAGTTCCAATACGAGAAAACCCAGAGCCGCATCGGCCGTCCGCTGAACGAGGCGCCCCAACTCTATCTCGAAAACTCCCCGCTGTTCGGTGTCGATCGCGTCACCACGCCCCTGCTTCTCCTGCACAACGACCACGACGACGCCGTACCGTGGCAGCAGGGCATCGAGTTCTTCCTCGCGCTCCGCCGCCTTGGCAAGGAAGCCTACCTGTTCAACTACAACAATGCGCTGCACGGCCTGCGGCGTCGCGCCGACCAGGTGGACTATGGCAGGCGCATGCGGCAGTTCTTCGATCATTTTCTGAAAGGCGCACCCGCCCCCGACTGGATGACCTCCGGCATTCCCTATCTCGATCGGGACGCCGAAAAACTTCGGTTCCGTGATGCGCCATGACACGATCTTTCACAATGCCTAGACTACACTGCCTGACCGTCCTGCTGGGATTCCTCCTGCCACTCGCCTCCTTCGCCTCGTCTCCACTGGACGGTCGATGGAGACTCGATCCTACACGCAGCTCCGCGCTCGACGGATGGACCCATTGGGACCTCGTCATCACGACCGATGGCACCCAGGTGAACCTTCAACATGACATGCAGTGGCGCTCCACCAAACGCTCCGCCACCAACACGATCGACACCCGGCATTCCTCAAAGATCGCAAACTTCTTCCGCGTCGAACAGCGTCACATGGCGCTCTATCCGGCAAAGGGAGGCCTGACCACCGTGAAGGCCGCTTGGATCGACGGCGACCGCACGCTGCGGCTCGAAGCCGACACACCCATCGAGATTTCCCAGGGCGAGGAAAACATGCGCATCTACAGCGAATACCGGCTGCTCGAAGGCGATCGCTCGCTCGTTCTCATCGAGCTTCACAGTTCGCGTCCCCAGCCGCTCGTCTACCGTTTCACCAAGGTCACCCCGGAGAACTAAGTCATGCGTCGTCTGATTCCCTTCATTCTCCTCACCGTCTGCGCCGCTCTCCCGGCTGCGGAACCTGCGCGATCCGCCTTCGTCATGCGCTGGAACCTCGACTGGAATGTCACCGGCGGACTCCCCGAAAAGGTGATGCTGCTCAGCCTGCAGGGCCTTGCAAATCGCAAGTCGCCCCAGTTCTACGTCATCCATCCTCCCGAGTACCAATGGGAGATCACCGCACCGCTCTACTCGTTCTACGAGCGCAAGCATGGCGTCCGATTCACCGAGCTAAAGACTGCAAAAGACGCGCTCAACAAGTTCTCCAGCGCTGCGCGCGGTTATGTCGTCTGGGACCCCGCAGTTCCTGCGACGATGAACGTGGCCTTCACAATCGCCGGACTCGAGGACGCTCTTGTGGTCACGCCCGCATTGATCTCGACCGCTGAAAGCCATGGCCTGAAGAGCATCGATGATCTCCGCGGACGCTACGATGGCCAGACCGACGCCGAAATCTACGGCGATGCCGCCCGGCGCTACTGGGCGCGCTGCAATCACGACGCCTTCATGCTGATGGGCGGCCACGCCGGTGCAGTCCGAATGCCCGGCATGGCAGACTGGGGCGTGCGTCAACGAATGTTCTTCAACGACCTCTCCGCAAATCCGAAACATGCGGCGGAACTCGCCCTCGCCCAGAAGCTCCTCGCCCAACTCAACGACGGCGCAACCGTGTTCGGGTGGCACTCCTACGGAAAGGACACGGAGGAACAGTGGACCACGCTGCTTTCCGGATACGGCCTGAAGATGGAGGGACTGCACAATCTGCCCAACCTCTCCTTCAACTGCCAGTTCACCTTCACTCCCGGCTTCAAGTTCACCAACAACCACCACACCACGCCAGGTGAGAAACTCGTGGCAGGACCCAAGGTTTACCTCTCATTCGTCCAGTCAGACAGCATCGGCATCGGTGTCTGGACCAAGCCGGGGCGCGGCAAGCTGCCTTTCGCATGGCAGGTCACGATGAACTGGACAAAGTTCTCGCCGGCCGCGCTCGAGTACTTTCACGAAAGCGCCACGCCAAACGACTACTTCATCGGCGGGCTCAGCGGCCCTGGCTACATGTATCCCAACCACATCCCCGCCGCCAAATTTCCCGGACTCATGAAGGAGGCACGCACGCTCATGGCCGAACTCGACGAGCATGCGCTCGAGATCATGGACAACTCCGCCGCCGACGGAAATGTCGGCAATGCCGATCTGACCAAGGAAACCGTCGATCGTTACTACGCGGCCTTCCCTGATGTCATCGGTTTCATCAACGGCTACGGTCCGGCCCGCACACGCGACCTGCGCGACACGCGGCCGATGATCTCCTACGACTACTACATCGACCCGCGCCGTCCACGCTCCGAGGTCGCGGCCGATCTCAATGAGCTTATCGCCCTCAACTCAAAGCGTCCGTACTTCCTCCTCGTCCACGTCCGTGAATCCAACGACGTCAATAGCCTGGTCGAGGTCGTCAAACAGCTCGACGGGCCGGTCGAGGTCGTGCCGCTCGACGTTTTCCTGAAGCTCGCCGCCAGCAGGAAGACCTACACCACCCGCTATCAGGATCCCGACGACCCGAAACATTTCGAGGGCTATAGGAAATAGCACAACGTCCCCTCCCCCTTATGAGCACATCCCGACGCACATTCCTGAAAAATTCCGCGGTTCTCACCGCGTCGCTGCCCCTCACACGCCTCCCCCTGTCCGCCGCGCGGCCCGCTCCTGCACCGGCTGGAAGCAAGCGGGGGCTGCTGTTCGATGAATCCGACCTGCCACGCATCCGCGCAAACACCCGTCACCCGCGCTTCGTCAAGCTCTGGGCGGAAATGACGGGCGCCGATCTGGCAGCGGACATGGATTTCCTGAAGAACAAGGTGCGCTTCAACAACCATGTCGCCGACATGATGCGCTGCCGGCTGATCGTGGAACGCTCGTCCTTCGTCTACGCCGTAAACAATGACGCTTCCCACCTCGAGGTGGCAAAGCTCGCGATCCGCAAACTTATCGAGTATCCAAAATGGGACTACTTTCTTGAAGGTGGAAAGACCGTGATGGGGCTGCAGCGCGCTCCCGAGGCAACCATCGCACTCGCTTATTCCCTGGACTTTCTGCGCGGCGCGCTCTCCGAACAGGAGATCGCCGACATCGAACACAACATCGCAACAAAGGGTGCGCCTGCCTGCTTCACCACGCTCTACGGCATGAAGTATCCCGACCGGGTCAAGGGGTGGGGCTTTGATCCCGAGGATGACTATCCACAGGCCTTTCGAGTGAGTCTTGCCCGATGGCCGCTCATCCTCAATGCGACCAACCTGAAGATCATTCCCGTCGCCGCCCTCGGCATTGCTGCGGTCCTGCTGAATGGCCGCCATCCCCAGGCATCGCAATGGCTCGACATGGCGCGCTCCAGCGCCAAGGCATTCTCGACCATGTATGGCTCTGATGGGGCCTACGACGAAGGAGCCAGCTACTGGGGCTACACCACCATGCACCTGGCCATCTTTGCGGAAACGCTCTGGCGTCGCCTCGGGATCGATGACCGCAATCTCATCAACTATCCCGGCACGGTCCGCTACGCCCTCGCCTACTCCATGCCGACAAAGGGCAGCGCATGGGATCCCGCCAAATCGCCAAGCAACATCGTCATTCCAACCCTGCGGGTCGATCCGGAGAGGGACATCGTCAATTTCAGCGATTCCCTCACCACGAGCGATTTCGCAATCGCCGCCTGGGTCAGCCGCACACACCACGATCCGCTCGCGCAATACTGCGCGCTGAACATCGGTGCGATGACCTCCCACTATGGCTTCGTCTGGTTCGACGAAAAGGCTCCGTCGCGCGCCCCCGATGCATCGTTGCTGAACGTCCGTCTCTCGAATGACATCGTCATCTCGCGCACCGGTTGGACGGCTGACGACTGCGTTGTCGCCCTGCGAAGCGGTGGTCCGGCTAACCATGAACATGCCGATCGCAACAGCGTCATTTTCAAGGCCTATGGAGAACGCCTCTTCCACGATCCCTTCCGCGCCGGCTATTCGTACACGATTCCCCGCTGGAAACTCCGCCTTACGGCAGCCCACACCGCCGTCCTCGTCAACGGACACGGCCATCAATACCACGACGGACATGAAGGCACCAACGCCTCCTGGGCATGGGCGCGTGTGCAATCCTACAAGACAGGTCCCGACTGGATGACGGTCACGAGCGATGCCACCGAGGCCTACTCACTCGTGCTTCCCGAGGTCCAGCGCATCGATCGCACGCTCATCTATCTCAAGCCGGACATCCTCCTGTTGCTGGATCGCGTCACTCTCTCCACCCCTGAGCCTGTGCAGCTCCGCTATCAGGTCTACAACGACGACGGCAACGGTATCGCCAGCGCGAGGGACAACGCATTCAGCATCGCGCGTCCGTTCGCGAGCCTGAATGCATCCGTCCATTCCGCGGGAAGCATTGCCTGCTCGGTTCTCAAGCTTGATCTGCCGGAGTCGGAGGGAATCCATCCGTTCGTCGAAGCGGTATCCCCTTCCGCTGCCTCGCACGTGCTGCTGACGGTCGCCACCGCCCAGCCTTCCCCCGGACCGCAGTCGCAAGGCGATCTTCAAGTCAGCAAAGAGCGCGGTGCCTGGCGCGTGACCGGATCCCATCGGGGTCGCAAGGTCGATGCGCTGATCGACCCGTCAGGAACCTTGCCGACGATCACCCTCGCCTAGTCCCACCTTCAACCTCCTTCATGTCCCGTCCTCCTCTCGTATCCTCCGTTGAAATGCGCGCCGGTCGCCCGACGCTGCTCCTCAATGGCGTCCCTCATGCTCCGCTCATTTACGCGCTGACCGACTGTCCCGGCGGCCGTTGGTCCTGGGAGGAAGTACCCGGACGGAACATTGGCCTGTTCGGCAGCCAGGGCGTCCGACTTTTCGAACTCGATCTCTGGATCGAGGACATGATTGCAGGTCCGGGAGCGACGCTCGACCTCACGATCCCTCGCAAGCAGGTCGCAGGAGCGCTCGAGCGGAACCCCGATGCAGCGGTCATGTTTCGCCTGCACGCCAATGCACCGCGCTGGTGGGTGGAGCAGAATCCCGATGAGTGCGTGGGCTACGCAGACGGAGCGATCGATGATCCGACTCCCTGGGGCCTGCCCCGACGCATTGCGACCGATGGCGGACTTCCGGCACGCGCGAGCTTCGCCTCGCGCAAGTGGCTCGACTGGGCGAATGGTCACATTGCGGATTTCTGCCGCCAGTTCGGCACCACCCCGGAGGGCGGCGCAGTGTTCGGCATCCACCTCGCCTACGGGCTCTACGGCGAATGGCACCAGTTCGGATTCCTCCACCACGATCCCGATACGGGCGTCGTTGCAACGAAATCCTACCGGGCCTGGCTCCGAAATCGCTACGGATCAGACGAAGCGCTTGCCGCCGCATGGAACCGGCCCGGCCAGCAGATCGACGCCGTCACGGCGCCGGATTCGCCTTCGCGCGAGCGCGCCGACCTGGGTCCGCTGCGCGATCCGCGGATTCATCAGGATCTGATCGACTATTTCACGTGGCTGCACTCCACCATGGCGGACGCCCTGTTCGACCTCGCGGCCAACGTGAAACGCTCGTGGCCGCGTCCGATCGTTACCGCCGCCTTTCAGGGCTATTTCTACGGCCAGTTCGCACGCAACGCCGCCGGCAGCCACCTCGCCCATGACAAGGTGCTCGCCTCGCCGCACCTCGATTGTCTCTGTTCGCCCGCATCCTACACCGACGGCGTGCGCGCCATGGGAGGCTCGGGCCACGGTCGCGGCATCACGGGAGCCGTGCGACGCGCCGGCAAACTCTGGCTCGATGAGAACGATCACGCCACGTCTTTCGTCGGCTGCCCCTGGGATCGCAAATTTCATTCAACGCTCGAGGACGACATCGCCTACCTTCGTCGCAATTCGCTGCTCCCCGTCCTGCGTGGCGGCGGACAATGGTGGTTCGACTTCGGCATGATTGCCGGCACGCCTGATTTCGCAGGCTATGGCAATGTCGGCTGGTGGGACCACCCGCGCCTTTCTGCGGAGATCAAGGCCGTGCACCAGATTGCACAGGCGCGTCACAACCACCCTTATTACCGGCCGACCGACGTCCTGGTCATTCACGATCCATGGTCTTTCTGCCACACCGTAGCGAAGCGCTGGTCGCTCGAAGGTTTCAAGTTCGGCGATCAGCCTCCCGTCGGACCCAATCCCTTCTCCGGGCGCGGCATGGATGGACTGCTTGAGGGACTTTACCATTCGGGTCTGATGTTCGACGAGGCGTTGATCGGTGAACTCGCCACACTCGACCTCTCTGCCTTCAAGCTCGTGATCTTCGGGTCGACCGTCGTGCTCAATGACAGACAGCGGGAGTTGATTTCGTCCCGCGTGGCTGTGGGTGGTCGGCATGTCGTCTTCACCGGCTATGTAGGCTGGAGCAACGGAAGGGAAATCGGCGCTCATCTTGCCACGTCCGCCAACGGGATCCTCACATCGGGTCGCGACCTTTCTTCGCCGATCTCAACCCTCACCCTCGACGGGGCGACCGAAGAACAAATGCTGGAGCCCCCCAAATTTGTCCCTGTCTACGGAGTCCCGGACAGCCACGTGGCCGGACGCTGGTCCGACGGAAGCATCAGCGCAGCCTGGCGCGAGGAGCCCAATGCTACGTGGTGGTCGTTTGGCGTCAGTCCGACATCACCCGGCATCCTGCGTGCACTCGGCCGCCGGGCAGGCTGCCATGTGCTCAACGATCAGGACGATGCCACAGCGCACGGGGATGGACTGCTGATGGTCCACACTCTCAACGGTGGCTCCCGCACCCTGCGGCTGCCCAATGGAAAAACCCTGTCCGTCGAGCTTGCGCCGCGCAGCACGACGATCTTCGACGCTCAAACCGGTTCCGTGCTGCTCGGAAATTAGGATCAAGGTCCCTGCCGAAAGCCGCCCCAAAGCGGACCCAGTCCAAACGTTCTCTCTCTCCTCTCCCGCTCCCTTCCGCCATGCTCCGCCGTCACTCCCTGCTGCTTCTTGGCCTGCTTCTTTCTTCGTGCCTGCATGCCGCGCCTCCCTCCAAGCTGGCGGGCACGTGGCGGATCGATCCGACTCAAAGCACCGACCTCAGCCCGTGGAAGGAGTACGACCTGACGATCAAGGTTGGTGGAAAATCCATCACCGTCGATCGTCGCTTTGCCAACGGGCGCCGCGAATTCCGGGACACGTCCACCTTCCCCACCACAGGGAAATCGACGACGCTTCCTTTCACCTATTGGCCGGACAACCGGCATCTCGGCGCCGCCGTGGGTCCCGACCACAAGAGAAAACTTTCCGCGCACTGGCTGGATGATGGACGGATCCTGCGAGTCTCCTCCGACTTCGTTCTGAGCACGCAGCAGGGTGATCGCTCCATCAATGTGCTGAGCGACTACAAGCTTTCCGCCAACGGAGCGGAGCTGACGCTGACCGAGCTGCGCAGCACGCGTAATCGTCCCATCGTCTATGTCTTCAAACGCCTCGTCTCGACTGAAGGCAGGTAATCCCGCGTCATGAAACGTCCCCTTTTTCTCCGCCTCCTTATCGCCGGTCTTCTTCTCGCGTCCGTCTGGCCGTGCTCAGGCCAGACAGCCCTGCACCGCGCCGAACGCGCTCCCGCCTCAGCGACGATCGTGCCGCTTTCTGACAACTGGCGCCTCGACGGCGACCTGCCCGTTCACGCCCTGCTCATCTCCCTTCAGGGCCTGGCCAACCGGGAGGCTCCCCGCCTCTATCTCGAGTATCCGCTCAACTGGCAATGGGAGATCGTTCGTCCGCTGATCGGTTTTCTTGAGCGCCGGCATGGGATGACCTTTACGCGGCTCGGTCTCGACGACGCCGACGCCGCGCTCGCACGGTTCGCGCGTCATGCGAAGGGTTGTGTCGTGTGGGACAAACACGTGCGGACCTCCCTCACGGTCGCCTTCACCATCTCCGGATTGGAGGATCTGCTGGTCGTGAACGAAGATCTGCTTCCGCTCGCTGCGAAGCACGGATTGAAGCCCATCGTCGACCTTCGCGGCCGCTTCACCGGTATGCCCGACCACGCGATCTATGCACAGGTTTACGCCGAATACGGAGCGCGCTGCTCGCGCGACTATTACGTTGTGATGGGCGGCCACGCCGGCATGGAGATGCAGCCGGGCATTGCCGACTTCGGCATCCAGCAGCGCGCATTCTTCGCCGATCTCTCAGCAAATCCAAAGCACCCGGAGGAACTCGCCCTCCTCAAGAAATTCCTCGGCGCGCAGAACCCCGCCAGTGTTGTCCTCGGATGGCACTCGTATGCGAAGGATACGGAGGGGCAGCACACGACACTGACGAGCAACTTCGGTCTCATCATGGAGGGACTCCACAATCTGCCCAATGTCTCCTTCACGTCGCAGATCCCGCTCACGCCCGATTTCAAATTCACCAACAATCATAGCGTCGCGGCGAATGCCGTGCTGAAGGCCGAAAAGAAGGTCTACATCTGCGCGGTCTCCACGGATTCGATGGGCATCGGTGCCTGGACGAAGCCAGGCCGCGGAAGGATCCCGTACAACTGGCAGGTGCTCATGAACTGGCTCTGGATCAATCCCCCGGCGCTTCAGTATTTCTACGAGAGCAAGACTCCCAATGACTATTTCATCGGAGGCCTTTCGGGTCCCGGTTACATGTACCCGCAGGCGATCCCGCCGGCGAAGTTTCCCGCCCTCATGGCCAAGGCTAGAAACCTGATGGCGCAGCTCGATCTTCATGTCATGGAGATCATGGACTACTCCGAAGGCAACCGGCACGTCGGCAATACCGACCTGCCAAAGGAACTGGTCGACCGCTATTACCAGCAGTTTCCCGACGTGCTTGGATTCATCAATGGCTACGGATCGGCGCATACCTTCGATCTGCGAAACGGAAAGCCCTTCCTCAGCTACGACTACTACCTTGACGCAGCCCGCCCGCTCGAGGAAGCCGCGGCGGATCTGGAGGAGTTGATCCAGATGAACCCCAAACGCCCCTATTTCCTGCTCATGCACGTGCGCGAAACCAATTCTGTCGAGAAGGTCGCTGATATCTTCGGCCGTCTCTCCGAAAAACCCGAGGTGGTGCCGCTCGATGTATTCCTCAAGCTCGCGGCGAGCGAGAAGACTTACAGGACTCATTTTCAGGAACCCGGCGATCCCATCGACCACAATCCCTGACGCCATCCTCCCGGCGCAGCGCCTCGGCTGCGCTGATTCTCCAGCCTCATTCCGGATTTATTTCCAAGCTCCCCTCCGCTCCACACCACCACCCCATGCCCACCTTTAATACGGTCAACGCCTACGACTACGCGCTGATCGCCCTCTATTTCGCCATCGTGATTTTTGTCGGCTTCTACGCAGCGCGCAAGAATCGCGGCACCGACGACTACTTCAAGGCCGGCGGACAAGTTCCGTGGGTCCTCGCAGGCCTCTCCAACTGGGTCTCCGGCTTCTCGGCATTCATGTTCGTCGCAGCCGCGGGCTTCACCTACAAGACCGGCATAGGCGCGGCACTGGTCTTCACGATGGCAACGTGGGCCTACATCGTCGGCTACTTCTACTTCGCGCGGATCTGGCGCCGCGCAAGGCTCGATTCACCGCTGCAGTTTCTGACACGCCGTTACTCCCCGTCGACGACCTACTTCTACTCGGTCACGGCAATCGTTCCCCAGGTCGTCGGCATCGGACAGGGACTCTACATCCTGTGCATCTTCATTTCGACCGCGCTCGGTTTCGGCGGACGCGAATTCAATGTGCTCGGATTCGAGCTCAGCGGACTTCAACTCTCCATCCTGTGCACCGGCGTGATCATGGTGGTCTACACGGTGGTCGGCGGGCTTTGGGCGGCTGTTCTCTCGGATGCCGTGCAATCCATCATCATCCTCGTCATGACGGTGATCATTTTTCCCGTCTCCTATCACTATCTCGGAGCCGGTCAGGGAGGCGGCATTCTGAAAGGGTTTCAGCGACTGGTTGCCGAAGTGCCGGAGGGTTTTTTCACCCTGCAGGGCAGTGCGGCAGACCCCTGGTTTCTCCTCGGATTCTTCATCAATTGCATGCTCGGCTACAACGTAGCCTGGCACCTCGGCCAGCGCTACTACAGCGTTCCCGACGAACAGGGTGCCCGTAAAATGGCGCTGCTTTGCGCCGTGCTCTCGCTGGTTGGACCACTCCTCTGGATTCTCCCCGTGATGGCCGCGCGCGTTATTTTCCCCGACATGGCGTCCCTGTGGCCCACGCTTCGCGACCCCTCCGAAGCCTCCTATGTTTCGCTTGCCCTGATGCTGCTTCCGCACGGACTCATTGGCTTTGTGGTGTCGGCCGTTCTCTCCGCAACGCTGGGCCAGGCGAATGATGCCTTCAACTGGCTGGCTGCAACGACAACCCGCGACATCTACGTGCCCATGCACAAACGCTTGCGCGGTCATGTTCCCGATGATCGGAAGCAGTTGCGTGTCGCGCAGGCCACCATGGCAATCGTGGGCATTCTGGGCATCGCCGTCGCTTTCTACATCCCCCGCTATGGGGGAGCGTTCGATTTTGCCCTTCAGTACTACTCGCTCACGGCCGCTTTCATGATGCCCGTTGCGCTGGGCATGATCTTCAGAAAGACGCCCTGGTGGTCGGGCATGGCCTCGTGCAGCGCCGCGTTGATTGTGGCAATCACGCTCATGCTCATGGGGGTCTGGAAGGAGAATCCCCTCGCAAGAAATATCCTTTGCGAGGCGGTTGTGACCTCGCTCGTGTTTGCCATCTCTGCACGCTGGTATCGCGCTGACGATCCGCGGCACGCTGAGCTCCATCGCCTGGAGATTGATCTTCAAACTCCGGTGCCACCCGCTCCCCATCACGCGGGCGGCAGCCTCGCGGTCTACGGCGTCATCGGTGTCACTTCCCTCGTGCTCGGCGTCGTTCTCATCGCGTGCGCGCTGCTGCCTTCATCGGACCTCGCTCCCGCCCGTCACAATCTGGTTGCCGGCGCACTGCTGGTCGCGCTGGGATTCGGCCTGCGCCGTCTGGCGTCCTCCCGGCGGACGGCTCCATCGTGACATGACAACGATCTCGCTCCCCACGGATTATTACCAGCAGTTCGACGCGGATCCAGCCCGCGCGGTGCCTGCCGAGGGCTACGGCGGCTGGAAGCGGGGAACCGTGAACCTTTCGCTGCAGCACACGGCACTTGTGGTGATGCATGCGTGGGATTGCGGCTTGCCGGGCGAATTTCCCGGCTGGAGGAGGGCGGTCGAGTACCATCCCCGGGCGGAAAAGATCCTGCGCGACGTTTTCCCTTCCCTCCTCTCGGCAGCCCGCTCGGGTGGCATGGCCGTCATGCACGTCGTGGGCGGGCGCGACTACTATTCGCATCTGCCCGGATACCAGGGGAGCAGCTCTACCAGTGGGGATACCGCCACTCTCCGTGCAACGCCCGATCCCGTTTCGCGGGAGCTGGAGGCCTTTCGCGCGGAAAACGTGTTTACGGGCCGACACAACCGGGACGATATCGACGCAGGGTTTGCCCGACTGGATTTTGCGCCCCAGGCGCGCCCACTGGGGAACGAATGCATCGCGGCTGACGGAACGCAGTTGGCCAAGGCCTGCGTGCAGCGAGGGATCAATCATCTTCTCTACATCGGCTTCGCCATCAACTGGTGCCTGCTGATGTCGCCCGGCGGCATGGTCGACATGCGCCGACATGGATTCATCTGCTCCACGCTTGCAGAAGCCGTTACCGCGGTGGAGAACCGCGAAACAGCCAGGGATGAACTTGAAAAACGGCAGGCCCTCTGGCGCATCTCCCTTGAGTTCGGCCTCATCTTTCACGTCCCGGATCTCATTGCTGCTTTGCGCCGCGCACCTTCGACGCACGTGCACTAAGACGAGGTCCGCTGACGATACACCTGCGCCGCCTCGACAGACCTGTTCTCCAGAATTTTGATTTCTGATTATCGCATGATTCCGCTTCGCCCACGTCCCCCGGTCGGTCTTGGTGCCGCAGCCATCGGTCCGGAAGAGGAAGCTGCGGTCCTCGATGTTCTCCGACGCCGGGAGCTGTTTCGTTACTATGGAAAGGATCCCGCGCATCCGCCTCAGGTGACGGCCACCCTGGAGCGGGAGGTCTGCGAGCGATTTGGTGTGCCGTATGCGCTTGCGGTGAGCAGTGGAACGGCCGCGCTGGAGATTGCCCTGGGTGCTGCGGGTATCGGCCCGGGTGACGAGGTCATTGTGCCTGCTTGGAGCTGGATCTCCTGCTTCACCTCAATCGTGCGCTGCGGCGCCCGGCCCGTGCTGGCTGAAGTTGACGGTTCGCTCTGCCTCGACCCCCAGGAGATTGTCCGGCTTCACTCACCGCGCACGAAGGCGGTTGTTGTCATCCATTTCCAGGGAGCAGCGGCCGACATGCTCGCGATCGAACACCTCGCCCACCGCCGCGGGTTGTTTGTCATCGAGGATTGTGCGGAGGCGCCGGGCGCAACGTTCAAGGGAAGACGTGTCGGCACCTGGAGCGATGCCGCCATTTTCAGCTTCCAGCACAACAAGCCGATGACTGCCGGAGAAGGCGGGCTCGTGGTGACGCGCGACCTCAGACTCTATGAACGGGCCGTGCGATTGCATGATCTCGGACTCTACCGCGCACACCACACGGCAATCACACCAGCCTGCGAACCCGCCTTTGCCGGCGGACAATACCGCATGTCCGAGCTGACCGCAGCAGTCGCCCTCGCGCAGCTTCGCAAACTCGACACCCTACGGGATCACTGTCGCTCGCTGAAGGCCCGCATCGCACCGCGAATTCAGGCCTTGCCTGGACTGGAGCTGCGCCCGCTCGCAGATCCCGAGGGCGACTTCGGCTTTGAAATCTATTTTTATACCCGGACACCCGAGCAGAGCGCGGCATTTCGCGAAAAGCTGGATGCGCTCAACGTCTGGTGCCAGCAACGCACGGGTACCTATCCCCAGTATCGGCGTGACTATGTAAAAACTGGTCTCACCGCCAACCCCAGGTTCTCTCCCTTTCAGGACCTTTCACCGTGGCCTGCGCCCGGCTACCGGGCGGAAGATTTTCCAAGGACCGAAGACTACTCTTCCCGTTTTGTCGCTCTTCCCCTAGGCTGGCGTACCACCCCCGAAGATGCCGATTATATCGCCTCTTGCGTGGAACGCGTTTATCATCAAATTGATGCAGGGTAGTCACCTCCTAATCTATTGACGGGATAAATTCATTAAGGGTTGACCCTAATATCTGGGTTTACGTCAAACTTCCTCGAGGTCCGCATTTGGGTTCGCCAAGGTATCAAATGCATTTCTGTCTCTTGCTGCCCACATGACCGGACCCATGGCCGAAACTCCACCGACCTGCGAAGCGCTTCTGGCTGGCATGGTGTCGATCGATACCGTGAACCCTGACTTCGGCGGGCCCGCTGGTGGACAGGCGCGGCTGGCAGGCTATCTGGAGACAGTCGCCCAAGCCTGGGGCATGCGAACGGTGCGGCGCGAAGTTTCAAAAGGTGTCTTCAATCTCACGATCACTCTGCCTCCGATTCCCGACGCACCATGGCTGCTTTTTGAGAGCCACCTGGACACGGTCAGCATCGATGGCATGACGGTCCCGCCCTTCGCTCTCTCGGTCGCGGGTACACGGCTCCACGGTCGCGGCTCGTGCGATACCAAAGGGTCCGGTGCCGCGATGCTTTGGGCGGTCAAGAGCTACGCCGCACTGCCCGGACGGAGACTGAATGCCGGGGTTGTTTTTGTCGTGGATGAAGAGTCCTCCATGACAGGTGCCCAGGCCTTCGCCGCAAAGGATCTCAAGTCATTCGAACCGCTGATCGGCATCGTCGTTGGAGAGCCCACGCAGCTCAGGCCGGTTGTCGCCCACAATGGGGCGCTGCGCTGGCGAACCATCACGCGGGGCACTGCTGCCCATTCGGCTGATCCGTCCAAAGGAAGGTCCGCCATCCATGCGATGATGGCGGTGATTTCTGCGCTCGAAACCAAAATGATCCCCCTGGCGATCCGGGAATTTCCGCTCACGGGTCGCGCTGCTGCCAGCATCAACGTCATTCGCGGAGGCAGCGCGGTGAATGTCGTGCCTGACTACTGTGAAATCCTGTGTGACCGGCGCCTGGTGCCGGGCGAAACGACGACCCAGGTCCTTGCTGAACGCGACCGTGCGCTCGCGGGGCTGCAGGTCGAAAACGACCAGGAGTTTCTGGCTCCTCCGCTGCCACCGGAGAATTCATCCCGCCTCCACACATGGATGCTGCCCGCATTCGAGAAGTTGGGATTGGACGCGAAACCCGTTGGCGCCCGGTACGCAACCGACGCGAGCCACTACGCGGCGGCTGGTACGCAGGTCGTGGTTCTCGGGCCTGGCGACATTGCCCAGGCACACACTCGGGATGAGTATCTCGATCGCCGCGAACTCGAGCGCGCCACTTCCCTTTATCTCGAATTCCTGCGTACCCCGCCTCCATCGTCGAAGGGTGCGGGAACCGCTCCCTGAACTCATGGGCCTGTCGCATGCGTAGCGCTCCGTCCTCCCGTTGACAGGGGTTTGCCGCCACCACTAGCCTGCCTCAATGGAAAAGCCCGCCTATACGCTCGAGTTCGAAAAACCGTTGCGTGAATTGAGCGCACAGCTCGACCAGCTCAGACAGCAGTCGTTGGAGAACAATCTCGATGTCGCGTCCGAGATAGCAGCGATCGAGCGCAAGATTGCGGCAACCCAGCGTGAAATCTATTCAGGCCTCACCGCGTGGCAGCGGGTGCAGATAGCCCGCCATCCCAAACGTCCCTATGCCCTCGATTATGTGGGCGCCATCTGCGAGGGATTTCAGGAATTTCACGGCGATCGCCAGTTCAACGACGACCGTGCGCTGGTTGGCGGCACGGCCTTTTTCAAGGGCTCCGCCGTGATGATCATTGCCCAGCACAAGGGCCGGGACACCAAGGAAAAGGTCACCCGCAACTTCGGCATGCCGCAGCCGGAGGGTTACCGGAAGGCGCTCCGCCTGATGAAGATGGCTGAGAAGTTTGGGCTCCCCGTCCTCTCCTTCATCGACACCCCGGGAGCCTACCCCGGGTTGAGCTCCGAAGAACGCCATGTATCGGAGGCGATCGCAGTGAATCTGCGCGAAATGGCCCTGCTCAAGGTTCCCACGATTGCGATCGTCGTGGGGGAAGGTGGCTCGGGCGGCGCCCTTGGCATTGGCGTGACCGACCGTGTGCTCATTTTCGAGAACAGCTACTACTCCGTGATCTCGCCGGAAGGATGCGCTGCGATCCTCTGGAAGGACGCTGCGTCAGCGGCAAAAGCCGCCAAGGCAATGAAGCTGACAGCCGAAGATCTCGAAAAATTCGGAGTTGTGGACGAAGTCATTCCGGAACCGTTTGGCGGCGCCCACAACGATCCGGCGAAAACCGCGAAATCGCTCAGTGCCGCGATCGAGCGACATCTCGACGATCTACGCGGTCTTTCAGTCGAGAACTTGCTGGAGGCGCGTTACAAACGCCTGCGCTCGCTCGGCCTCTACGAGGAGGCCGGAGTCGTGCACAACTGATTCCGCCCAACCGCGACTGGAACGCGACGCCTCAGGGGCCCCAGACGCTGGCCTGCATGACCCGGCTGCCAGCTCCGCTGATGAACGTGGATTTGCCGGTCTCCGTGTCCAGAATGGCAAGACGGGGGCCTCCCGACAGCCGCTGCGTGTAAACAAGATGGCGACCGTCCGCGAGCCAGCAGGGCTCCACGCAGTCGCCGGGCCCTTTTGAAACCACTCGGGTCGCCGTGCGACCGCTGAGATCATGCACCGCGAGCTTGAGGCTGTTTCCCTCGCGAATCGTGAAGGCGATCATGTTCGGATTGCCGCGGCTCCAATCCGGCTCCGCGCAATAGCGGCTGATGTTGGTTGCAAGGCGACGCGAAGCTCCTCCCGCAGCCGGCATCACAAACAATTGCGGGCCTCCAAGAGAGTCCGATACGTAGACAATCTGCAGGCCATCCGGTGAAAAACACGGGCCGGCCTCTGCTGCTGGCGTGCGTGTGCGCCGCGAAATCTGCCTCCCCTGTGGGTTGCTGACGTATACTTCCGGGTTTCCTTCGCCGCTCAGAACCATCGCCACCTGCTGGCCATTGGGACTGTAGCGTCCGCCCATGTTCGTTCCCTTGAAGCTCACGAAAGTTGATCGCTGAAGCGTACCCAGATCGAGAAGAAAGATGTCCGGAAATCCGGTCCTGAAATAACTCGTGTAAAGCAGCTTCCTTCCATCTGGCGACCAGCGCGGTGTCATCGCCTGCGATCGGTCCTGCGTGATCTGACGGACCTCTCCAAAGAAAAGATCGCCCGTCGCGACCTCCATCGCTTTCCCACTCTCCACAATGAACGCGATCCGGCTCGCGAAAAAGCCCGTGAGGCCACTCGTCTTCTCGACCGCGAAATCCGCGGCGCGAAACAAGGCATTGCGCAGGCTCGTGCCGCTGAAAACCTGTGATCCGACGGCAGATCCGCCCCGAGTGATGTCCACCTTCACCTGATTCGCACCCGCCGCGGTGAATTGCAGGGAGAACGTCCCTCCGCTGCTGACCAGACGATATCTGCCATGCGCTCCAAAGGCCATGTGGGCCAGGCGCTCAAGCTCGGGTGTCGAGCCCGTGACGCGAATGGCAATCGTCTTTACATCCGCTTGAATGACGATTTCGCCCAGTTTGGTGACCCCCTGCGCAAATGCCGCCCGTGACACGGGCAGAAGAATGACACAGATCAGGAAAAGTCGTTGGAAGATTTGCATGAATTGGAAAAACGAAGAACAAGAGTGCAGTAACGGCATTTCCATTTTACAGGCTCTGCCATCAAAACAACGTCAAAACCTTTCCGTTCCTGAAAACCTCACTTTTATTGTGACTCCTGAAGCGATCAAAGAACATCTGAAGCAAGTTAAGTATCCGGGTTTCAGCCGCGATATCGTTTCGTTCGGCCTGGTGCGTTCGGCGGCCTGGATCGACGGCACGGTGAAGGTTGCCCTGGAACTCACCACAAGTGATCCAAAAATCCCGCTGCAGTTGAAAGGCGAAGTTGAGAAGTGCCTTCGCGTCATTCCGGGAGCGAAGGACATCATTATCGACGTCGCCGTAAAACCAGTCCGCCCCGCGGTCGGCGGAACCGCGGGCACCGGCAGCAACGCGCCTCGGAAAACGAGCCGCTACTCGGTCGCAATTGCCTCCGGCAAGGGGGGCGTGGGCAAGAGCACCTTCTCAGTCAACCTCGCCTGCGCCCTCGCGCAGGTGCTCAGCGCACAGGGTAAACCCGGCCGGGTCGGCCTGCTGGATTCCGACATCTACGGACCAAGCGTGCCGCTGATGATTGGCGCGCATGGGCGCCCAGAACTCGAGGAGGAAACGCTCATTCCGCTGGAAGCCCATGGCGTCAAGGTCATGAGCATGGGTTTTCTCGTCGACGACAACACGCCGGTCGTCTGGCGGGGTCCGATGATCATGAAGACGATCCAGCAGTTCGTTCAGAACGTGAAATGGGGCGACCTCGAAATCCTACTCGTCGATCTGCCGCCAGGCACGGGAGATGCCCAACTCTCACTCGTCCAGACGATCCAACTCGACGGCGCGGTCGTGGTCACGACGCCCCAGCCGGCGGCGACGAACGTCGCCAGGAAAGGAGCGCTGATGTTCAAAAAAGTGAACGTCCCGCTGCTCGGCGTCGCCGAAAACATGAGCTGGTTCCTGGATTCCAACGGAAAGAAGCAGATGCTTTTTGGAGAAGGCGGCGGAGCGCGCACAGCGGAATCGCTCGGCACAGTCCTGCTTGGACAAGTCCCCCTTCACCCCGACATCCGCGCCGCAAGCGACGAAGGCAGGCCGCTCGTCGTAAGCGCTCCCGATCATCCCGCCAGCATCATTTTCCGGGCAATCGCCGAATCGCTGCTCCACCAGTTGACGTCGCGGCGGGGCACCGACGCCACTGTCGGCGGGGAGAATTGAAACCTTTCGGCATATGTGAAAAGAGATGCAGGAGGGTTGACAGGCCAAAAAGTAACCCTATTTTTACTTCGCTGTAAGACCTATGACGCACGTGATTGTTTCCGCTCGAAGGGCCGTCTCGAATCGAGCCACATCGAGAACGATCCTAAAGCTGTATTGTAGGCCCCGTTTATTAGAAAGCTGATACCGCCGTGGTTGCCATGACGTCCTCCTCTTACCCGTCGGAACACTCCGGATCTCGCGACTTCGTCAAGAATTCGTCGCTTTATCAGGAGTTCCTCGCCGAGAGGGAGGAAATCCTGAAGCACAAGTGGCTGGAATCGGAGAGGTTGGGATACGACATCGGCTTTGAGCGCGCCCTACTCGACTGGATTCGAAAACACCGCGAAAACTGGCGTGCCCATCGCAGGGCTCAGGGCCTGCAGCAGGCGGGCGGATCATCTGCAGGTCCTGCTTCCGCAGCGCCGACCAATCGCTGATCCGTTTTGCCCGACCTGGATTCAGGATGACAAAAAAACCGAGCCGAAGCTCGGTTTTTGCATTTCAGCAGCCAAATGGCTGTAAGCAGGTCGCTTATTTGATTTCCTTGTGCAAGGTATGGCGCTTGAGGAAGGGATTGTACTTCTTCTTCTCGATGCGCTCAGTCACCGTCTTCTTGTTACGACGGGTGAGGTAACGGGAAACGGGTTTCCCCTCTTTGCGGGCTTCAGTGCACTCCAGTGTGACAACTTCTTGCATGGTTTTTGGCGATTAAAGGGTCAGGCTTACCCAGGCCACGCACCAGCGCAACCTCAAAAGATTCACGCATTCCGCTAGGCCGGGGCAATCTTTCGCTCCGTAAGGGGCAGCATGACCCCCCGCCGGAAGAGATTGACCTGCCCCGTGCTTGAGGAAACCACGATTGAAATGCAGTCACTCGCCACACTGATGGCTGCCGCGGCTGCGTGCCGGCTTCCAAGCCCGCTGGGAAGGGTATGCTCGGAATCGGTCGCCTGGAGCAGACTGCCCGCGGAAAGGACCACACCATCGCCGCGTATGATGAACGCACCGTCGAGAAGGGAGAACTCCTTGATCGTCTCATCCATGAACGGGTTCAGGATGTTGCGATCCTCCTCCTTGTATCCATAAAATGGATTCAATACGAGTGGCTTTACGAGCTTTTCGACCTTTGTGGTGTCGCCGACGACAAACAGGCACCCGACCGGGCGTCCCTCCCGCCCTTCGACGGCAAGTTCGGTGGCCACGGCGATGACGCGCTCGAGCACCTCCGGCCTCACATCCGGGGGAAGGAGTTCGGCGTGGCCCGTCAGCAGGGTCTGGAACTCACGCTCAACATCGACCACCACCAGCGTGTCGAACTGGTTGCTTCCCGTGATGCCGCCGATGCAGCACACCCGATCATTGAAGGAAATGATACCGTGGGTCAGCCCGACGAGCATCGCACTGCGCAACTGTGCAAGGCGGGCCTTCGAGAAGGAACGTACCTGGATCGTTTCCGCAAAACTCGAATGGTCGTCACCCACCTCGATCGGATTCCGGGTGACCAGGATGGTTTTCAGCTTCGGCTGGATCATGCCCACCTCAATGCCGCCGACAAAGGTGTCTCCAAACACCATCAGCGCACCACACCCCGCACCCTTGGCAACGCGCTCAGCCTCACGGAGCATCAGGCGGTTGACACGGTTTTGCTGGGCCTGGACGGGACGCCCCGCAATGCCGCCAAGGCCGGCGATCAGCTTCGTGTAGAGGTCGTCGAGATCCGGTGCGATCAGCAGGCTGTCGATGAACTCCGGTTCCTTGAAGAGACGCGCCAGCGACGCCAGTACTGGCAGGTAACTGCGAGCCTTCTCCCCTGCGATCAGCATCAGGATGAAATGGACGCGCTCATCGCTGGCACCACCATCATGGCGGATCCCCACCTTGCTGCGCCCCACCGCAAGCACGAACGGCCTCGACATCTTGACCCTGACATGCGGCAGGGAAACGCCATTGCCGAGGTAGGTCGTCATTGTGCCCTCCCGCTGCAGAAGACTCCGCAGGAGGACCTCGGGCTTGAGGTCGGGAAATTTTGCAACCGACACTGCCAGGAGCTCCTCAAGAGCACCCTTAAGATCCGAACTCTTCAGCTCAACGAGCCGGCTGCGGGCAATGATCTTGTCGAGACGCATCGGAGGACAGGGTTAAATTGCCGGATCAGCCCATGCGCAGGCGTTGGGACATCACCATGCGCCGCGTCCCTCTCCCCAACAACCGGTTCTCGATCACCTCTCCCATTCCAAAGCCCCTTTCTTCACTTCGTAGAAAAGTCCCAGGACCAGAACGAACAGGAAGAAGGAGATTGGACCGAGTATGGCGATGTGATTGGCGAGGAACTCCCGATAGATGAACGTCCAGGGTATCAGGAAGACCACTTCAATATCGAATATGATGAACAGCATCGCGGTGACGTAGAACTTCACCGCAAAGCGGGCATGCGTGATGCCTTCGGGTTTCACGCCGCATTCGTACGCAGAGTCCTTGATCGCGTTCTTCGCGGAGCGCTGCCCGAGAAGCTGGCTGATCCCGACAATCGCTCCAGCCAGACCAGCTGCGAGCAATACCTGCACGAGGATTGGCAGGTAGTCAGCGGATGAATCGACAACGGCAGGTGTCATGCGGCTATCATTTGTTGCCTGTTATTCCCTTGGAGCAAGGGATTTTTCCCTCGCAGGAGGTGAATCGCTCCGCAGGAGGCGCACCTGGATTCATTGCATTCTTCGTTGAGCCGCTATTCGTTGAGCTTGAACAGGCGCGTGGAGAGCGAACGTGCGGTGCCGACACCCAGGATTTCCGCGAACTCAAGCGTGCGAATTTCGTCGGTGATCGGCTGAAACCCGGAGCGCTTCCTCCACGTGTTTATTTTCTCCAGCGCAAGGGAATCCAACGCCACCGGATCAGCACTCAGCCAGAGCCTCGGTTCTGATACCGTGTACAGGGAGTTGAAATAGGGTCCCCCGATGAACTGATACCGCTCCAGGCTCGCAATCGTGAATGCCCACGTGGCGCGCAACTCGGGAATGGCGCTCATTTCAGCGACTGCCGCTGGCGCATTGGCGGGCGACCTGAAAAATCGGGCGGTGTTGGAAGCATTCCAAAGCGTGGCATTAACAAGAGCTCCATTTACTCCGAGGATGGGATGATCCGTGAAAACCGGCAGATTGATCCAGAAATCCGCATCGAGGAACAGCGGCGTTGCCAGGAAGCTCTTGCGATCCTGCTCGGCGCTGCTGTTCGCGTCGACACCCTCCACCTGCTTCTCGGCAAGGACCGGATCAAAACGGTTTGGCAGCGGACTGTCGTAGAACCAGACCGGATCGAAAAAGCGCCCCGATTCGAGCACAAAGACCGGATGTCCCTTGTAGGCTGTTTCACCGGTGGCAAGCGAGGGAAGGAACCCGGTGAGCCGCAACCGGAGCTGATTCAGGCCGACGAGGAATATATTGGCAGGTTCAAATCCCCGCTGCTCAAGCGCGTGGATCACCGCATGAACCAGGGCATGTGGCGTGGCCAGGCCCTGGCCGGAGTCCGCATAGATCTTTAGCCCGACCTTCTTCTTCACCGTCGGCTGGATCCTCTTGCCTGTCGAAGCCTCGAACTGAACGAACAGGCGCTCCACTTCGCGATCGTAGATCGCCTGATCGAAGTTCTGCAGCGAGGTTTCCCAGACCGGAAGCAGGGGTGCAGGTGGCGGCAGCGGGGCGGACGGCAGTGAATTGGCGCTCTGGCCACGCACGCCGGGCGCCGATACGCAAAGTGCCGTCAGCATACAAAGCACAGGGAACAGTGAACTTCCGAAAAGTGAACGCATGGTCTGTCTGTCGCCGGCGGGCCGGCAATGTTTCGTGATTTTTAAGGATTGAAACAGGCAAACTTGACAGTGTTCACCTCCGGCAGAAAGTCCATTAACTCCGCGACCGCGTTGTTGTCATGTCCGTCATCAAACCCACCTGCCTGCGAGACATCAAGTTGCGGGTGAACATCGTCGATGTTGTTTCCCGCGTCATGACGCTGCGAAAGGCGGGATCGCGCTTCAAGGGACTGTGCCCGTTTCATTCTGAAAAAACCCCTTCGTTTCATGTCGATCCCGACAAGGGGTTCTTCAAGTGCTTCGGTTGTGGAAAGGCGGGAGACGTCATCACATTCGTGCGGGACACCGAACAGCTTACGTTCACCGAAGCAATGGAAACTCTCGGCAAACGCTTCGGGATTGTCATTGAATATGAGGAGGGGACCGGGCCGACACGTGAAGAACGATCCCTGCGTCAGGAACTCTTCGACCTTCACGAATTTGCCGCTGAATTCTATTTTCAGAACTTCAAGGGACGGACCTCCGCCGGCGACCACATTCGTTCCTATTGGACCGAGAAACGTCGGTTTCTCCCGGAACTCGCCGATGAATTCAAGATTGGCCTCGCCGAACCTGATGACTCCGGCATCGGTGCGGCCGTTCTCAAACGAGGTTTTTCCGAGGATGCGATCCGCCAGTGCGGGCTCTTTTTTGTCCGCGATTCCGCAGTCCTTTCGATGGGAAGCCTGCGCGCCCGGTTTCGAGGCCGCTTGATGATTCCCATTCGCGACCATCAAGGGCGCATCGTTGCCTTCACCGGCCGACAGACGGACCTCACACCCGCCGAAGATCCCTCGCGCGAGGCAAAATACGTCAACTCACCCGAAACACCGATCTTCACCAAGGGAAACCTCCTCTTCAACCTGGACCGCGCACGGGATCCCGCCAGCAAGGAAAACCGTCCGTTCGTGCTCGTGGAAGGGCAGCTCGACGCACTGCGATGCTGGAGCGTGGGGCTCAAGACCGCGGTAGCCCCGCAGGGCACCGCCATCACGGAGTCCCAATTGCTGCTCCTGCGTCGCTACCAGCACCGAATCGAGTGCTTCTTCGACACGGATGACCCCGGTCAGAAGGCTTCGCTGAGGTTCCTTCCCCTGGCACTCAAGACGGGGCTCGAGGTCCGTTTCCTTGGGGCGCATTCCTCCTCCAAGGTGGATCCCGATCTGCTGCTTCTCGAGCGCGGCCTCGCGGGCTACACGGAACTTCAGAAGAGCTCCCTCTCGGCGATGGGATACGCCTGCCTCTCCATTCTCCCGAACGCCGATGCTTCCTCCCCCGAGGAGAAAACGCGGGCAGCCGTTCAGGTCCAGTCAATCGTCGCAGCGACAGAATCAGAAGTCGCGCGCTCACAGTTCCTTGCCGAAGCCGCAGGGTATCTCAAACTGCCCGTCGCGGCCCTTCAAAAGGATTTTCAGTCCAGCCTTCTTCGGCAGCATCGCTCCTTGGAAAAACAGGGTTCCGCTGAGGCTTCCCCAAACACACAATCACCTCAGGCCTCTTCCAATCACCGTGATATCGCGCCCGAACAGCACTTGCTTCTGATTTGCCTCCACTGGGAGAAGCTCGGCAAGCGCCTTGCTCACGCCTTTCCCCACGAATGGATCGATTTGACCCACCCCTGCGGTGTGCTCCTCAATCGTTTCCTGGCCGAATTTGAACAGGACAACTGGCCGGGGCGCGACCACCTCGACAGTCTCCTCGAATCTCCTGAGGAAAAGGCATTGGTTGCCTCCCTTCTCTTTGACATGCCGACCTTGGATGATCCAGTAAAAGTCTTGCAGGAAGGCGTCCAGCGCCTACGGGGCCGAGCGCTTGAGCCACAGCTCCGGAAAATCGACCTTGATTTAGCAACCCACCATGCGGAGAGTAGCGTCGACGCAATTTCACTCTTAAGACTCCGTTCCGAACTTCAGCGACAGCTTCGCCAGCCCATCATTCTGGCGCCGCTTTGAATGTCGTGACGTTATTCTATTTTCATTTTCCATGCCGCGCAGCAGCAAAGCCAAGTCAGCAACCATTGACGACCAATCCGAAGCAGTCGAGGCGGTCCTCAGCAAGAAGGGTGCACACCCGCCCGCCGATGGAGTCAACATTCCCGAGGTACCGGGCGGAGGAAACATCAACGAGAAGATCCGCCAACTCATCCGGCAATCGAAGGAACAGGGCTACCTGACTTTCGATGACATCAACGAGGCCCTCCCGGATTCGATCGAGAACCAGGACGAAATCGACAATGTCCTCTCGATCCTTCAGAACCTCGATATCGAGATCATCGAGTCGGAGGAGGTGGAGTCCTTCAAGCAGCGCCAGGAGGAGGCCGAGGAGGAGGAGACCCGCACGTCCCAGAATGACATTCTGGATGACCCGGTTCGAATGTACCTCAAGCAGATGGGGCAGGTCCCCCTGCTGACGCGCGAACAGGAGGTTGAGATTTCCAAACGCATTGAGAACGCCGAACTGAAGGCCCAGGAGGCGCTCTTTGAGGCCGCAAATGTCGCGAAGTACATCCTCAGCCTGGGCACCAAGCTGCTCAATCGCGAGGAACGGTTTGATCGCGTTGTCATCGACAAGAAGATCGAAAGCCGCGACGCGTATTTCAAGGCCCTGCCCAAGCTGGTTGAAGTCACGCAGAAAAACGAGGAGGCGGTCGCGGAATCCTGGGCCGAGTATCTTTCTTCCCGCAATGAAGCGGAGCGGAAGAAGATCCTGACAAAACACAGGAAGCGGGAATCAACCCTGCGCTCCAATTTTTCGAAATTCTACTTCAAGCTGAAGGTCTATGAGGAACACCTCGTGGATATTCGTCCGCTGCTGACCGAGATCCAGGACCTCAATGCGCTCCTCGACCGGGCGAAACATCCCAAGACACGCAAGGACGCCGGGATCGACACGAAGGCCATCGCCGCACGCTTCAAGGCGATCGAGCACGAGCACCGCATCGCGCCTCAGACTCTGATCGACATTGTTGCGAAGACCAATGTGCACGTCAGGGAGGCACACCAGGCCAAGACCGAAATGGTGGAGGCCAACCTGCGCCTGGTCATTTCCATCGCCAAGAAATACACCAACCGCGGACTCTCTTTTCTCGACCTCATCCAGGAGGGCAACATGGGGCTCATGAAGGCCGTGGAGAAATTCGAGTACCGCAGGGGCTACAAGTTCTCCACCTATGCCACCTGGTGGATCCGCCAGGCCATCACCCGCTCCATCGCCGACCAGGCTCGCACCATCCGCATCCCGGTCCACATGATCGAGACGCTCAACAAGGTGATGCAGGTGCAGAAACAGCTCCTCCAGGAATACGGTCACGAGCCCACCCCGGAGGAGGTCGCCGATGAGATGAACCTCCCGGTGGAACGTGTACAGCAGATCATGAAGATGGCGCAGCAGCCCATCTCGTTGCAGTCGCCCGTCGGCGACGGCGACGACACAAGCTTTGGCGACTTCATCGAGGACAAGAGCGCCGAGAATCCATACGACATGACGGCCTTCTCGCTCCTTCGAGAAAAGATCATCGATGTCCTCGACTCGCTCACGGAGCGCGAACGTCGCGTGCTTTCCCTGCGCTTTGGTCTCGTCGACGGCTACAGCCGCACGCTCGAGGAGGTGGGCAAACAATTCAAGGTCACGCGTGAACGAATCCGCCAGATCGAGGCCAAGGCATTGCGCAAGATGCGTCACCCGACGCGCCTCCGCCAGCTCACGGGTTTCTTCGACGCCGAGCAGCCGGACAACGCACAAAACCTGCTGAAGCAGGCGCAGGCCGGTCAGATCAAGCCGCCGCCCCTGGTGCCGCATTGAGCCTCTTCCGCATGATCCCAAATCCACCGATCATGCACCTCCGAGTTTGGGCCGCCGCCGCATTTCTCGCAGCAGCCTGCGCTCTGGGCGAGGCCCCCGCCCGCAAACAGTCGCCCTTCCTGCCTCCGGAATCGGCTGCGGCTCCCGCCACCGCTGCACCGTCCTCCTACGAGTTCACAGGTGTGATCGTCGCGGGCAATAATGTCATGGTGAACATCGCGGACGTAACCGCCAAACGCAGCGTCTGGGTTGGCATCGGCAAATCCGAGGATGGCATCAACGCGCTCAGCTACGACGCCAAGGCGGAAAGCGTCGTGGTCCGCATAGCGGATCAGAACAGGACGCTCCTGCTCAAGAAACCTGCTGTGGCTGCCATTTCCGGTCCCGCCGTTGCCACCGTCGCGATCGCCCCCACTGTCCCACTTCCCCCGCCTTCCACCCCCGCGGAGGCCGAGCGAGAAGCACGCATGCTGGTCAGCGACCTCCTCGAAATCGGCATTCAGCAACGCAAGGCGTACGAGGAAGCCCAGCGAAAGGCGACCGAGGCGGCAACACGGCAAGCGGCCGGTCGCAAGTAGCCAGTCGATACCACCACAGGAGGCCCTCTCCAGCGGAAACCGGGGGCGTATCCAGTCCGTGACTACACTTCCACCGGAATCGCCGGCGGTGTCGACTCGCGATGGGATCCCGCGCGCGCAAGGGCACCACTGAGTTCCTCCTTGCGCAGGGGTTTTGTGATGTAGTCGTCCATGCCCGCCTGGATGCACTTCTCCCTGTCGCCTGTCATGGCATTCGCGGTCAGGCCGATGATCCATGGCTGGCGGCCCGGCGGCAGTTCTCGCCGGATCGCAAGGGTCGCCTCAAGTCCATTCATTTCGGGCATGTGCCAGTCCATCAAAACGATGTCGTAGTCGCGCGCACGCACAGCCGCCAGCCCTTCGCCGCCGTGATTGGCGATATCGGCGCCATGTCCGAGGCGCTTGAGCATCGTCAGGGCAACCTTTTGGTTCACGAGATTGTCCTCAACGAGGAGAATGCGAAGGCCATCCCCGCCAATTGGAACGATTGGCTGCACCGGCAGTGACGAAACCGGAGTTGGGACTGGTGCCGCAATCGGTGCATCAACGATCTCGGCAAGAATGGTGAAAGAAAAGGTGGACCCCTGCCCGACGGTGCTGTTGACCCACGCATCCCCGCCCATCAACTGGGCCAGGCGGCGACAGATCGCAAGGCCAAGGCCGGTTCCTCCAAATTTGCGCGAGGTCGAAGCATCGGCCTGCGTGAAGGGCTGGAACAGCAGGGACTGTGCTTCTGGTCCGAGTCCCGGCCCTGTGTCCCGAATTGAGAATTGCAGCCTGGTCTGAGACTCCCCTGCCAACTCAAGGGGCAGGCGCGAGACCTCAACCACAACTTCGCCGCGCTCTGTAAACTTTACCGCATTGCTGAGAAGGTTGGAAATGATCTGGCGTACGCGCGTGACATCACCGAGAACCCGCCGCGGCACATCCGATTCTACCTTCACTCGGAGATCCAGTCCTTTTGCCGAAGCCTTCCCTGAAAACAGACTCACCACATCATCAATCGCGCGGGACACCTCGAAAGGAATCTTTTCGAGATCGAGCCTGCCCGATTCGATCTTTGAGAAATCAAGCACATCATTGAGAATGACCAGCAGGCCGTTCCCGGACGAGCGGATCGTCTCAAGGCTGTCGCGGTGCTGATCGGAAAGTTCGCCGTCGAGCATCAGTTCGGTCATGCCGATCACGCCGTTCAACGGCGTCCGAATTTCATGGCTCATCACCGCCAGAAATGAACTCTTGGCCTGATTGGCCACTTCGGCCGACAGGGCGAGTTCGTTCGCGCGTGCGATTGAATCCTGAAGCTGGCGGTTGGTCGCCTCGAGTTCAGCCTTTGCCTGCAGCAGTGTCTCCTCGGTCCTGCGTCGTTCGCGGATCTCGCGCGCCATCTTTCCCTGCGTCTCCAGCAGGACTTGACCGCTCTGCTGGAGCAAATTTTCGGAATGCTGCGCACGTGCAAGCTGCTCCGTAAGCTCCGCCTGCTGCTCGACGAGGCGCTGGCGATTGCGACGCTCCGACACAATATAACGACGGATAAGCCATGCACCAAGTCCGACGGTTGCCAATTGAACCATCATGATGCTCCAATGGGTGAGCACCTTTCCCCTGGTCACCCGTTGCATGTCGAAGAAGGACTGGGAGAGGACTGAATCCTGCATCACAAGAAGCAGCCCATTTTGAAGCGAAACAAAAAGTGCTGAGGGCAGGAGGCACAGCCAGTCAGCGTAAACAACAAGCATGGTGATACCCGTAAAGAACAGAAAATGGATCTCTGCCCTCCCTCCAAACTGGTAGGTATGCAGTCCGAGAAAGACCTGGATCAGGATTCCCGCAATCGCACGGGTGACAAAAGCTCCGGGCAGGAGTCGCACCAGAATCCAGAAAAGTAATACCGCAGACGGCGCTAGGAAAACCGATAGAAGCCATGTTCCCCGAACGGGCGCCAACAGGATCGCAAGTGCGCAATGGGCCACTAGGACCAGCCCGATCCACTTGTCTCCACGACGATAGACAGGCGCAAGTATCTGCCTGTCGGTGAGCACCTCGCCTGTTGGGGAGTGAAGATCACCGCCGGGCAGAACGGACGCGTCCGGCAGTAGTTGCTCCTTCAAATGGCGCCATATCCTTTTCACGTGCGCCCCTCCGCGTTGAGGATGTCGACGACAAATCCTTCCTCGTCAGGATTATTCAATCGCCTCTCGAAAGGCATGGGATTGCCACGGATCATCGCTTGGATTACATCGACCCACTCCCCGATCAGTTAAGGATTTGTCCAACAGGGTTGTTGCGCTTTCCCCCTGTTTCGCAGGCGCTTTTCATTTCCATGAAATAGCCCCCCCCGGCCCCCGACAGGATTGTTTGTTCTCCCGTAGTCCGGACATTCGGACCATTGGCCGGAAGGACTGTCGGTCGTGCTTTCCGACGGAGTTACGCCTTTGCCTCGTCCAGGGACTCCCGCAACTGCCGTCCCAATTCGTGCAGTCGATACGGTTTCGACACGAACACGCGCTGGCCCTGCTTCTCGAGTTCAGCACGCACCTCGGGTAGAATGTTTCCGCTGACCACCAGGACCTTGGCCTTCGGGCAGATCCTCCGGATCGTCGTGTAGACTTCCGCGCCGGAAACCCGCGGCAGATTCAGGTCAAGAAGCACCGCGTCAATGGTCCCGGGATTGCCAAGCAGAAACTCCAGTGCCTCGCCTCCATCCGAGACCGTGCGCACCTTGTAGCCTCGCATTTCCAGCACAACGCGCAGCAGGGTGCGAAGACTGCCTTCATCCTCAACAACCAGGATGTTCTCTGTGCCAACGGGAATCTCAGTCGCCGCACCATTCTCGTCCACCAGCCCCTTCGTGTCCGCCAGCTCAATGGGCAGGTATACAAGAAAGGTCGTGCCTTTGCCCTGCGTGCTCTCCAAGTCGATGAATCCCTTGTGATTGGCGATCACTCCATACACCACCGAGAGTCCAAGGCCGGTTCCACCGGCCTCCTGCTTGGTCGTGAAAAACGGCTCGAAGATCCTGTCCCGCACCTGCGGCGGAATGCCGCAGCCTGTATCCGTAACCTTGATACACACGTACTGGTGACGCGAATCGCCTCCCAGCCGGCTGATCGAGAGCCCGGGCACGCGGCTCGTGGAAATCGTGATGCTGCCACCCTCGGACATCGCATCCCGCGCATTCACGCAGAGATTCATCACGACCTGCTGAAGCTGATTCTGGTCAGCAGCGATCAGCGGCAGGCCTTCGGCAAGCTGAAATTCAAATGAGATGGTCCGCGGAAACGTCTCTGCAAACATGCCTCCCAGATCGCGGATCATGCGATTGACCGACACGGGGCCATAGCTCACCTCGGTCTTTCGACTGAAGGTAAGAATCTGCCGCACGAGCCCAACCGCCCGCTGCGAAGCGTTGTAGATTTCCTTGAGGAAGCGCTGCTGGTCATCGTTGTCGGCCGACCGGGCCATCGCGATCTCCGTAAAACCGCTGATGATCGCCAGCATGTTGTTGAAATCATGCGCGATGCCTCCCGCCAGCGTTCCGAGGCTCTCCATCTTCTGGGCCTGGCGCAACTGGTCCTCGAGCTTTTTGCGCTCCGTGATATCCTCCCGAAGGCAGAGCAGGTGGGTGATCTCGTCCGTCTGGTTGCGGATCGGGGACACCTGGACAAACTCCCATACCTTTCGGTCGTTCTTGCAGGGTGTGCAGAGCTCCCCGCGCCATTCCTTGCCCGCGCTCACCGTGGCAAAGAATCGCTCGTAGTCCGCATCGTTGGCGAATCCTGTGCGCAGCACCTGGATGTCCTTTTCGAAAATTTCCTCGAGCGTGTAACCCGTAATCTGGGTATAGCGCGGATTCACATACTGCACCAGTCCCTCCGGTGTGGTGATGATCACTGCGAGCGGCGACTGCTCGACGGCGTTCGCCAGCTTGTGAAAATGTTCCTCGGAAAGGCGGCGCTTGGTGACATCCCTTCCGATGGCCCGGAAGGCGACTATCAAACCCTCGTCATCCCGCACCGCGCTTTCCTCCCACGCTATCCAGCGCCAGCCCTGGGCTGTCAGCCAGCGGTGCTCATGCGAACAGCGAAACGGCGCATGGGAGAGTCGGCTCGTCGCCTGCTTCCAACCCCTGAGGTCATCGGAATGGATCAGCACGCTCGGGTCGGAAGCCGTCCAGTTGCGCGCGGGAACTCCAAACTTTCTCGCAAATGCCTGGTTGACCGCGACCACGCGGCCGTCGGGCCCGCGAACCAGCACAAGTTCGATGCTGAACTCCCAGGGAGCCACCATCGAGTCGGCGGGTGATAGGGATGCGGCCGGGATCATGACGAGGTGCCCTGACCTCGTCGGTCAGACGAGACCGTTGAGAACGGTCGGCAGGCGTTGAACACTGTTGGACAGCGCTGCCCGCGCAATGCGGGTTTCCTTCTCGCCATCGCCGTAGAGAATCGTCCAGCCCGACAGTTTCAGCCACGCTTCATCCGGAATGGGCTCGACCTTTTCAAATCCGCCGGGAATGCCCGCGTATCGGACAAGATGGTCGGCCACCTGCACAGCGGCAGCATAGAATCCGTGATCAGGCGCCGACTCGGGCGCATTGTGATACAGGACGGCGTCCGTGATCTCGGCGGCCAGTTGGTGGCGTTGCAAATAGTAGCCGCCAATGCGCGCATGATCCCATCCGATCAACTCGCGTTCAGCCGCGCACACATCCTCAGGCGACGCATAGGTCTGTGCAACGATCTGTCCAAACTCGGTTGGAAACGCGGTCGCAAGAACCACCTTCCCCACATTGTGCAACAGCCCGATAATATAATCGGTGTCATCGTCTATCAGAAGCGTCGTGGTCGCCAGAATCTCCCGTGTCATGATGGCGGCACCGATCGAATGTTTCCAGAGATCACGCCAGGGCAGACGCAGCGGAGAACGCGAAATCTTTTCAAGTTCCTCGATGACCGGAGTGGCCATTGACAGCTCGCGGATCTGCCGCAGCCCGAGATAGAAAACCGCCTCCTCAATGTTGTTCACCTTTGCCGTGAGACCGAAATACACGCTGTTGACCATCCTCAGGAGGCGCGCCGTCAGTGACGGATCACGACGAATGATCTCTGCAATCTGGGAATTGAAACTCTGATCTGAGTTCACCAGCCCCGCCAGCGCCCGGTTGATGCTCTGAAGGGAGGCCAGCTTGGGACACGCGTCGACCCGCTTCATGATCTCGGAGTCGCTATAGGTCTGTGTGGGCATGCGTGTTTGACCTGGTGAAAGGGCGGTGGACATGGTGGCGTTTGTACGCAAGTCGGTCAAAAGTGGGCGGGAGCAGCCGTGCTGGCAGAATCGGCGGGGTCACCCGAAAGTTTAGGGGTTTTTCGCCGTTCCATCGGGGAAACTACTCAAGCGGGCCACGCACATGCCGAAGAGTGTCAACAGCCGGCCACATGGCTAACCACAAGACACACCTTCAGCTCCAGGCTGCTTTGGCGCATCATCGCGCGGGTCGCCTGCGCGAGGCGGCCACACTCTACGCACAGTTGCGCCGGGTGGAGCCACGACACTTCGATGCCTGCCACCTGGGAGGCACCGTGGCGCTCCAGCTTGGAAAGCCCGCTGAAGCCATCACGCTCCTGAAACAGGCACTGGCAGTTGATCCCAGATCAGCAGTCTGCGGGATGCGGCTCGGCCTGGCGTTTCTCACGTCGGGACAAATCTCCGAGGCGGTCGCGCAGCTTCGCAGGATCACCGGGCAGCATCCCCAGTTCCATGAGGCATGGGACAACCTCGGTATGGCATTGAAGTCTGCCGGAAATGTCAGCGAAGCCCTGTCTGCACATCAGCGATCCGTGGAAATCCAGCCACGATACGCGCCGGGTTGGTACAACCTTGGACTCACTCACGCCCTGCTCGGCCAGAGCGACACCGCATTGGAGTGCCACGAGCGCGCGCTCGAAATCGATCCGGGCCACGCGAATGCTCACTACGGCCGCGGTCAGGCGCTTCAGCAACTTCACCGCATGGAGGATGCGATCGCTGCCTACGACAGGCAGCTCCTGCGCGATCCGGATCATCACAATGCGCGAAGCTCCCGACTGTTCGCCCTCAACTATCTCCCTTCGTTCCCTCGGGAGACCATCTTTGCGGAGCACGCAGAATTCGGCAGGAGGCTCGGCGCAGGACTCGGACAGGAACAGGTATTGATCTCCCATGCCTCCCGAACCGTCCGCGGAGAACGGCTGCGCGTGGCTTTCGTGTCTCCGGATCTGCGCACCCATGCCGTCGCATGTTTCCTCGAGCCGCTGCTCAGTCACCTGGACCGCGGGCGCTTTGAAATCGTCCTCTATCACGACCACTATGTCATCGACGCGGTCAGCGAACGTTTGCGGGCGCAGGCTGCCATCTGGCGTCACATCGTCGGCGTTCCAGATGCCGAGGTCGAACGAAAGATCCGCGAAGACGCTCCGGACATCCTCATCGATCTTGCGGGCCACACCGGACTCAATCGCCTGAGCCTTTTCGCCCGGCGTCTCGCCCCCGTTCAAATCACCTGTCTGGGTTATCCAAACACCACCGGACTCTCGACGATCGACTACAAGATCACCGATGCGTTCGCCGATCCTGCTCCTGAAGCGGATGCCTATCACACCGAGCGTCTCGTTCGATTGGAGGGATGCGCCTGGACCTACCTGCCACCCAAGGATTCACCCGCACCCTCTCCCCTGCCCTGCGCCACCAAACCGGGAATTGTTTTCGGGTCCTTCAACAATTTTTCCAAAATCTCCGATCTCACGATCGCGCTCTGGAGCAGGATCCTCGATGCCGTGCCCGGCTCAATGCTTGCGCTGAAGAGTCATACAAGGACACATGCGGCTTTCCTGACCCGTCTGTCCCATCATGGCCTCGACCCCTCGCGCGTCGAAATGCTCGGTCCGGCCCCCGATATCCGCAGCCACCTGGAAAGTTATTCCCGCCTGGACATCGCACTCGACACCTTTCCCTACCACGGCACGACCACCACCTGCGAGGCACTCTGGATGCAGCGCCCCGTGGTCACCCTGGCAGGTGACCGTCATGCAAGTCGTGTCGGCGTATCCCTCCTGAACGCGGCTGGTCGGTCCCACTGGATTGCCCAAACCGAGTCCGAGTACGTGCGGATCGCTGTCAGTCTGGCCAGTGACCGGACGGTCTTGACGAGCGAGAGCCTGATATTGAGGGACTCCCTTCGAACTGGGCCGCTCTTCGACTACGCCGGACAGGCGACCCGTTTCGGTGCCGCCCTCCGCTCCTGTTGGGAAGAAAGCCACAAGGCAACGCTGCGCTTCTCTGCGGCAAAGGCGCATCAATCTGTCGTCGCATGACCCCGGCAAAACTCCAGAGTGCGCTGCAGACGGGTCTGGTGCATCACAGGGCAGGTCGGCTCGACCAGGCAGCCGCAATTTATGACCAGGTGCTGAAGATCGCCCCGCACCTGTTTGACGCCGTGCATCTCGCCGGGACCGTCGCGTATCAGCGTCATGACTACAACCAGGCCGTCACGCTCCTGTCGAAAGCGCTTGCAATCGATCCGCGTTCCGCACCCTGCGCCATGCGCCTGGGCATGGCTTTGTTCTCGCAGGGCCATCCGGACAAGTCGGAAAGACACCTGCGTGCGTCGCTCGCAAGAGAACCCGGCGCTGCGGAAACATGGAGCGGTCTCGGGTTGGTGCTGCGCTCACTCGGCCGCCCGTCCGATGCGATCGAAGCCTTCAGACGCGCGCTCGCCCTTCAGCCGGGACTTGCAGAATCGCACGATCAACTGGGAGCCCTGGTCGCAGACACGCAGGGTTTCATTCACGCCATCCCTCATTTCAAGAAAGCCATCGAACTGAATCCGCATTTCGCAGGCGCGTGGTGCAATCTTGGACTCGCCCTGGTGCAGACCGGCGACATCGCAGGGGGCATTGAATCCCTCGACAAGGCTCTCTCGATTGCCCCCCAGTTTGTTCAGGCGCTGCTGGGCATGGGTCTTGCGCACCAGCGCGCAAACCGCATCCCGGAGGCGATCGAAGTCTACGACAGGACGCTTGCGCTCGACCCGGGAAATGCCGAGGCGCGCAGTGCACGGCTGCTATGCCTCAACTATCTCGACACCATTGGACCGCCTCGTCTGTACGAGGAGCATCGCGCCTTTGGCCGACTATTCGAAGGTGATCCAGCACCCCGCCGGACTGCGCTGAAAGTCTCCACAACTTCCGCCCCCTTGCGTGTCGCCTTCCTGTCGCCCGATCTTCGCACACATTCCGTCGCTTATTTTCTCGAGCCGCTCATCAGGCACTTCGACCGATCAAGATTCGAAGTCATCCTCTACCACGATCACGCGGTAATGGATGCCGTAAGCGAACGCTTCCGGAAGCAGGCACATCTCTGGCGGAATTTCGCCTCGCATCCGGACCGGTGGGTGGAGGAGCGCATTCGCGAGGACCGCCCCGACATCCTTGTCGATCTCGCAGGCCACACCGGATTCAACCGTCTTCCGGTCTTTGCTCGGCACCCGGCACCTGTGCAGATCAGTTATCTTGGCTATCCGAACACGACGGGCCTCGCTGCAATGGATTTCAGACTAACGGATGCCATTGCCGACCCTTTTCCTTCGAGCGACGCTTACCACACTGAACATCTTCTGCGTTTCTCACCGTGCGCCTGGACCTACCAGCCGCCAGCCAATGCCCCTGATGTTGAGCCGCCCCCTTGCCTGAATTCATCCCAGATCACATTCGGGTCCTTCAACAATGCAGCCAAGTTTTCCGCGCATACCCTTCGACTCTGGTCAGAGGTTCTCCTTCGGGTCCCCAACTCCCGGTTGTTCCTGAAGGGTCACGGCGTCGACGATCCAACTTTTCAGGAACGTCTGATCGCGTGTCTGCGTACCAATGGTATTTCCAGTGACCGACTTGAATTTGCAGGTCGAACCAGCGGACTGGAAGCGCATCTGTCGCTCTACAACAGAATCGACGTGGCACTCGATACCTCTCCCTACAACGGGACCACAACCACCTGCGAGGCGCTGTGGATGGGGCGGCCCGTTGTCACCCTCGCGGGTGACCGACACGCCAGCCGGGTAGGTGCATCCCTGCTCTCCGCTGTTGGACATCCTGAATGGATTGCCGCATCCGAAGGGGACTACGCCCAGCTCGCAGCGCAACTCGTCGAGGATCGAAACATCCTCGCAGCCCGGACTGCGGAGCTACGGCAGCAAACCGCCGCCAGCCTGCTGTTGGACCACGCTTTACAGGCAAAGCACTTCGGCGACGCGCTGATACACTGTCATAGGGCCATCACCGAAGCTGCTGCATGAACAGGAAACGCCACCCCAGGTAAATTCTGCCGCCTCATGCCGGAACTGAGGACTATCCCCTGTGATTCAAGCAGATATTCGGTTAAATATGACTTTTAACGCCTATGTATACGTATCTTACAAACGTATGTCCAAGTTAGGCCCAACATATGCTTAGGGACTGTCATGCTTCCTGGTGCCACATCCGTTTCCGCTCCGCCCGCCCACTCGAACAATAGCCTGACACTCCCGGAATCCGCTCTGCCGTCACTCTGTGAAGCGCTACGCGCCGGATTGGCCGATGTGCTGGCAAACACCCGCTCGCTTTCACCGCAGGCATTGGAGGCATTCCATGCGCTGCGTCAGGACTGCGCAATGGCGATCGCTCATCTCCCGAAAAAACAGATCAAGGGCACTATTGGGGATGACGTCCGCGCACTGCTTAAATCGATCTGGGAATCGGGTATCCATGACTTCCCTACATCCGCGACCGACCTTGAACTGGCTGGGAAACTGGCCGCCGAATTTCAAGGAGGACCAGGACTTCTGGCGGCCATGCTTCTGACATCAGCCTGGCAGTGGCCGGAGGCACCGACGTTGAGTCGCGTGCCGGATGAACTCTGGGGCGACTACACGGCATGGCTGTTCACCCCCGTGCAGGGTTTCTGTGCACAGGGACATGCCGAAAAATTTGCGGCGCACACCCTGCGTCGCCTGGAGGATCTCGTTGCCTGGACTGACCGCAATCTCGGTTCGAAGACCGTGCGTATCGCCCTCGATGCCTACCTGAAAACAGCTTCGTGCATTCCCCTGTATTTCTCAGAAGGAAGCCTGAGATCGCATGCGGAGCTGCGCGGTCGACTGCTGACGAAGGCGATGAATGCGCACCGCGATGTCTATGATCCCGCGCCGGAGCTGCGCTTCGGCCGCAAACTCAAGGTGGGCTTTGTCAGCCGACACTTCGGGCCGCAAACCGAGACCTACACCACGCTCCCCACGTTTGAACAACTGGACCCTGAACGTTTCGAGGTTCACCTCTTCGCGCACCGGATCACGGATGAGCCGCTCGAAAACCATGCGCGCAAACAGTCGCAGGGACTTAATCTCCTCCCCGAGGACCTTTCTGAACAACTCGCAATGCTTCGTGACGCGCGGCTCGATGTGATCGTGTTTGGCACAAACGTGACCGCCGTATTCAACGAAGTCACACGGCTGGCCCTCTATCGGAGCGCACCTCTGCAGGTCATCAACAACTCTTCCTGCATCACCTCCGGTCTCCCGAACATCGATCTCTACGTCTCGGGAGACCTTACCGAATCACCCGAGGCACACGCCCACTTCAGTGAACGTCTGGGCCTGCTTCCGGGTCCCGCCCACGCATTCAACTACGAAGCCGATCGACAGGAGCCTACGACGCAATGGTCCCGCGAAGCACTCGGAGTGCCCGACGACGCCCTGCTCTTCGTAACGGCCGCCAACTATTTCAAGATCATCCCGGAGATGCAGCATGCATGGGCAAGGCTCTTGAAGGCCGTTCCCGGCTCCCAATTGCTCATCCACCCGTTCAACCCCAACTGGGCATCGTCCTATCCCATCGACCGCTTCTGCTCCGAATTCGACAAGGTGCTCACATCGCACGAAGTGGATCCAGCGCGCCTCAAGGTGTCTACGGAGCGCTTTCCTTCGCGCGCAGACGTGAAATCTCTCCTGAGTGTTGGCGACATCTATCTCGACACCTATCCGTTTGGTGGGGTCAACTCGCTCGTCGATCCACTCGAACTCGGCATGCCGACCATCGCCTGGGAGGGGGGCTGCTTCCGTTCCCGCATGGGCGCTGCGCTTCTCAGGCAGATCGGACTCGAGGAGCTGGTTGCCACGAGCGAGGAATCCTATCGCAACATCGCGATCCGCCTCTCGCAGGATCCGGGCTCACGGCTCACCCTTCGCAATGCCATCTCGCATGCCATTGAGCGGGTTCCTCCGTTCCTCGATCCTCTAGCCGCAAGCGACACTTTCGGTGCCTTGATCGAAACCGCGTTTGACAAGATGGCCGAATTGGGGGCCGTCGCGTTCCGCTCTGATCGAACACCCCTTGTTGCTGCGGAACCGGCGCCGCTCGATGCGCAGAGCCGCCACCGCCACGGTCTCGCTCTCTTTGCCACGGGTCGTCATCCGCGTGCAGCCGCCTATCTTTCTTCCGCGGTGCAACACGACGAGGGCAACGCCGAACTCTGGTGCGACATTGCCAGCGTCTACCGTGCCGCGGGAGCTCCGCAGTCCGCCATTCACGCGCTGGAAACCAGCCTGAGGCTCGACCCCTCGCGCGTCGATTCATGGCTGCTGCTCTTCGAACTCGCGGAGGCCGCCGGCTCCATGGAACTCGCGCGCGAAGCGCTGGGATGCGCATTGGAAATCGCGCCATCAGACCTGCGGGTGATCCAGCTCGCGTCTCGGGTCAATGTGGCCTGAATCCGCTGAATGAACGTCGTCATCGTCGGCGGGGGCATTGTCGGCCTCGCAACTGCTCTGGCGGTAAAGGAACGCCAGCCGGGCGCACGGGTCATCCTGCTTGAAAAGGAACCGGATTGCGGCCGTCACCAGAGCACCCACAACAGCGGCGTTCTTCACGCAGGCCTCTACTACCGCCCTGGTTCGCTGAAGGCGAAATTCGCAGTCGAGGGCATTCGCAGGATGACCCGCTTCTGCGAACAGCACGCGATCGCCCATCAGATCTGCGGAAAACTGGTCGTTGCAACGACACCGCACGAAGTCGTTCGGCTGAAGGCCCTGCTCGAACGCGGTACCGCAAACGGACTCCGTGGACTCGAATGGCTGGCCTCCGATGCGCTCAAGGAAATTGAACCCCACGCCACCGGTCTTGCCGCCGTAAGGGTTCCGGAGGAGGGCATCGTCGACTACGCAGCCGTCTGCGCCGCGATGGCCCGCGAATTATCAAACCTCGGCGGCACAGTACGCACGCACACGCGTGTCACCCGAATCCTGAGGGATGGCAATGCCTGGATGGTTCTGAGTACGGCGGGTGAGTTCCGAGCGCATCACGTCATCACCTGCGCGGGACTGCACAGCGACCGCGTGGCGACCAGTTCAGGTGAGGATCGCGAGATCCGCATCGTTCCCTTCCGAGGAGAATACTACAAACTCAGGAAATCCGCCGAGTACCTGGTCAAACATCTGATCTATCCGGTCCCAGACCCCACTTTTCCTTTTCTCGGTGTCCACTTCACGCGGCTGATTCATGGTGGCGTCGAGGCGGGCCCTAATGCAGTTCTCGCTTTTTCACGGGAAGGCTACACCAAGTGGCGGATCAACGCCGCCGACCTGGCGGATTCGCTGGGATACAAGGGACTCTGGGGCTTCATGCGCAAACACAGAAACATGGCCTGGCAGGAGTTGCGCCGATCCTTCAGCAAAAAGCTCTTCTGCAGGTCACTGCAGAAGCTGGTGCCAGCCATTCAGGAGTCCGACCTGGAAGAAGGTGGTGCCGGTGTGCGTGCTCAGGCCATGCGATCCGACGGCTCCCTGGTGGACGACTTTCATCTCATCGAGCAACCCGGAATAATCCACTTATTGAACGCCCCAAGTCCGGCTGCGACCGCGTCGCTTGCGATTGGCTCGCATCTGGCAGACCGCGCCTTGGCAAACGAGTCCGCGAGGCTTGCAGCCTGCACCATCAGCAAAACGTGAGTTCCCTCAGGGTCCGGCCGCTCTCGCGATCGATCTCCATGACAACCCAGCGCTTTTCTCCGGGTTGTCGGCAACGATTGCGTTCATTGACCAGCCGGGATACCCGCGAAAGGTCGGGCTCGCTCTCCTTGGGCGTCACCCTAAATCCGTCGCGATTGATGGCATAAAGATGAAACAGAGGTTTCATGCGGGGATTGTTTACGTACGCGGAAGGTGGCTTCCGCACCTCTCATGCTGTGTATCCATTCGTCCAGCACAAGGGGTTTTCCAGCCGCATTATCACCCACTCGCACCTACGGGTTTCCTACCCATCCGATGCAGCATTTTCGACCCCGCCCTGCCGCTCGCCCTTTGAAACAAGCACAGCGCACACCAGATCACCTGTCACATTCAGCGTGGTGCGGGCCATGTCCAGAAAGCGGTCGATTCCCAGAATGATGGCGATGCTCTCCCCCGGCACGCGAATCGAAACCAGCACCCCCACCACAAGCGGCAGCGAACCACCCGGCACACCCGCGGTCCCGAATCCTGCCATGATGCACATGAGCGCAACCACCACCTGCTGGCCGATCGACAGATCAACTCCGAATACCTGCGCAAGAAAGAGCACGGTCACACCCTCATAGAGTGCGGTTCCGTTCTGGTTGGCACTCGCGCCAACCGTGAGAACAAACCGACTGATTTTTCTGGGCAGCCCAAGGTTCTCCTCGGCCACCCGCATCGACACCGGAAGGGTTGCATTGCTGGACGACGTGCTGAACGCGGTGATCATTGCCTCCTGCGTCTGCTTGAAGAACTGGACCGGCGACTTGCCTGCGATAAACTTGAGGAGGAGCGAGTAGGTGACGAACTGGTGAAGCAGCAGGCCCAGCAGGACGACACCCACATAGAACCCGAGGCTCTTGATGATCTCAATTCCAAGCGTGGAAGTCAGCGCGAAGCCAAGGCACGCGACACCCACCGGAGCAAGCCACATGGCAAATCCGATGATGCGCATGCAGATCTCGAAGACTCCCTGAAGCACCTGAACGAGAGGCTTCATCCGTTCCGGAGGCGCCATCGCCATCGCGATGCCAAAAAAGAGGCTGAATACCATCACCGATATCAGACCACCGCCGGTATAATTGGGCGTGAACGCGTTGACCGCCTCATGAAGGGGATTCTGTGGCACCAACGCGAGCAGGGTGTCCGCCAGAGGAGTCTTCTTGGTTCCCTGTTCCACCTTCTGCGCAACCGCGCCTCCGTACTTTGCCGTGAGTTCACTCTTCGTCGCTTCCGACAAGTGAGATCCGGGGGAGAGAACATTTACGAGGAACAGGCCCAGCAAAACGCTCGACCCCGCCAGGAGGAGCGTGAACAGGACGGATTTCAGGCCTACCTTGCCGAGCTCACGCACGTCCCCCATCTCCGCGATCCCGAGGACAATGGCCGCGAATATCAACGGGATCACGATCATGAAAATGATGCGGATGAACAGCGATCCCAATGGCTTGATGACATTCGCCAGCCACCAGTCGAGCTGCGCAAGCGTGTCCGCATCAGTCACTGTCTGCTCGACAACGAGCCCGGCCACAGCACCGACCAACAGTCCCGCCAAGATCTGATTGGCCAGCGGCCACTTCCACGGTTTGAGCGTCACGCCATCAGCTTGCTGTTGGAAGGCGAAGGCCCGCAACCCCTTTCTTTGAGTGGAATGAAATCTGCCGTTTTGAAAACGCCAGTCCGCGGTTGACTCCATTGCTGCCTCATCAACAAACGCACATTGAGAGCGCGGCTCGCGTTTGAGCCGTGGTTCTCCCCGAAACACCACTGTCCACGGAGTTCCAAAAATGAAAAAACTGTTGATGAGCCTCATTGCCGCCGCCGCCCTCCTGGGGGGAACGGCTTCTTTTGCATCTGAAACCTCCCCCAAGAGCGTCATCCATGTGGTGACGGTTGCCTGGAAAAAGGATGCCTCGCCCGACCAGATCAAGGCCGCCATTGATGGCGTGCATGCACTTCCCGCGGCATATCCGGGTATCAAGCGCGTCTGGACAAGAGCAATCAAGGTCCAGAATCCGAAGGGTGCCGAGGTCGCCAAGACCCATGTTCTCGTGATGGAGTTCGCTGACGAAGCCGCCCTGAAGGCCTACACGGACTCACCCGCTCAAAAGGCCTGGTACAAGGCCTATCTACCGGCCCGCCAGACCAGCACGACCTACGACATCACGAACTGATCCGCCGCCGAGTCCGCATTTCCATGCCGCCCCTCACCGGGCGGCATTTTTTGTGGTCGGGCACCGCCACATCAAGCCACGTAGGGATGTTTCCAAGGCGCCCGGTAGTCGCGCTTCAGGTAAACCGATGCGGCCCGGTTTCCGACAATCTGCTCCTTGGCGCTGTCCCACGTGAGCCGATCTCCCACCTTGAGGGCAATCATCGCGAGTTTCACCGCTGTCGTTGAAAGATGGGCGTCTGCGATCGTGCAGCTTGCTTTCCCTTTTCCGCGCACCGCGTTGAGAAACTCACCCACATGCGCCGGTCCCGTATCGGTCTTGATGTCGGTCACGACCCTTTCAGCTCCCTTCGCACTTGGCACGTGCACCCAACGGTTGTCGTTCACCCAAACGGTTCCCTTTTCTCCGAAGAAGGTGACCCCGATATTGATCTCCGGCGTGTATTCCTCGGAGCCCCAGATGCGATGCCGCCAACTGACGGGGCATCGGTCATACTCAAGGTGCGCGGTCATGGTGTCGGGCGTGGTGATCCGTCCCTTGAGCTGATAGAGTCCTCCCGCCGCTCCAATGGTCTTTGGCGCGGATAGATCGAGAATCACCCGTGCGGCATCGATCATGTGAATGCCCCAGTCGTACAGGTGCCCCTGCCCGTAGGCCTCTTCGAGGCGCCAACTGATGTGTCCCACCTGCTGACTGTAGGGAATCAGTGGGCCAGGACCACACCAGAGGTCCCAGTCGAGGCTCGGCGGCGGCGACGTGTGCGTCGGATCCTTAAGCCCCACCTTCGCGTTGATCTGGGCCTCGGCCTGCACCACCCGGCCAAGATTGCCGTCCGCAATGAACTGCTTGACCGCTTTGAAGGCCGCGCTTTGCCGACGCTGAAATCCAACCTGTACGACCTGATGCGGACGCTTCGCCGCGGCCTCCACCATCGCACGGCCTTCACGCACGTCGTAGGATACCGGCTTTTCCAGGTAAATGTGCATCCCTTTGCTGAGCGCGGCCAGAAAAGGCAGTGCATGCCACTGGGGCGGAGTTGAAATGATGACCGCCTCCATGCCTGGTGTTTCGAGCAGCTCGGCATAGAGCTTGAAGGTCTTCGGACGCGATCCCTGCAGCTTCTCGATTTCCTCGGCACTCTTTTCCAAATGCTCGCTGTCGATGTCACAGATGGCCAGCACCTCCACCCCGCCCGCCTTGAATGCCGCACGGGCATTGATCATGCCCCACCAGCCAGCACCAATTAGCCCCACCTTCACCTTGCGCGGCGCGGATGGATCCGACGAAGGGGAGGAGGCCTGGGCAATCAAAGACCGAACGGGTGAAACCGCCGCGGCTCCAGCCGCAACAGTGCCAAGAAACTGGCGTCGATTGAGGGGGTTCATGAATTCCTTCTAACGCAGCCCACTCCGGGAACCAGCCAAATTTCGATTCGGCTGCTCTAAAATCGGGCGTTGGGCGGCAAGGCCACAGACAAGATAGCCATGACCATCCAACACACGGCAAAGCACACTAGCGCGCCAGGGCGGACAGCAGCACAAACGTCCCGCGCTTGTTGGAGATTGCGAAGTCCGCGCGCTTGTCGCCGTTCACATCGCGCGCATCAAACTGCGTGCCAATGCCACTCGCGTCATCAATCAGCACCGGTGAAAACGTAACGGCTCCTCCAGCGCCTTTGCCGACAATGAACGCATGGACCACGGGCGTTCCCATGGGATCGGGGTCCTTGTCCGGGCCATGCGCCCACCAGCGCTTTCCCGTGACGATGTCGAGGACACCGTCGCCGTTCACATCGGCAAGCACAACCGCGTGAAGCTGCGAAAACTGTACGCCCTTGAATTTCTTATCGGCCTCTTCCGGAAGGATCGCGTGCTCCCGGAATGTGATTTCACCATCCGCCCCGCGCACCTGTTCAAACCAGGAGAGCCCATATCCATGGGCTTCCTTCGAGGTCACAACGTCAGGAAGGCCATCGCCATTGATATCAGTCACCTCCATTTGGGCGCCGCCCGCCTTCGCAAAGGCAAACGGGTGATTCCTCCAAGCGGGGTCATTTGCGAGCGAAACCGGATGCTGCCACCAGCCTCCTCGCTCAAGGAGGTCGCTCCTGCCGTCCCCATCCACATCACCCACACCCAGACCATGCGTGAAGCGCTGGAACGCCTTGGAATGCGTGGAAATGGGGTGAAAAATCCAGGCACGCGTTGGATCTTCCGGATCGGGCGTCGCATATCCGTACTTTCCACCAGAGGAGCATACGATTTCAGGCCGACCATCACCGGTAAGGTCAACGTACATCGCCGACTCATTGTCGACCGGCGAATGAGCGTGATGCCTGGGCCAATGCCCCGCGTTTCTGCCCGGATTGCGATACCAGGATGCATCTGCTCCGGGGAAACCGATGACAACGACATCCGTCCACCCATCTCCATCCACATCACTTGCCGCAGCGATGAAATTCTCCGAATACTTCAGTGGATCATAAGGCTTGGGTTCATAAATCTCATGACGCGTCTTGTACGATGGTCCTTCATACCAATACGGGCCTGCAACGACGTCCATGGAGCCGTCGCGATTCAAATCGGCAAAGGCGGCGCCTTCGGCATAGAATTTATCGTCAAGCTGGAGTCGCCGGTGCGAGGGTGTGGCGGCCGCGGCGCAGGCCACGAAGAAAACAAAGGCAGCGGACAAGGTTGCCGGGCGATAAACAGGTGAAGGCAAGGGGTGTGTCATGATGAAGCTGAAGAGAGAACTGCCGCAATCCCGCTGGAAGAATCGTTCCCGAGATGACCATGCTGACAAGTCTGAACGGGGCTGGCAAGCCGGCCATCATCCGCGATTGATGGCGTACGCGGTTGCGCGACTGTTCTGGAAAGTATCCAGGGATGTCCCGCTGATTCAGCCTCGAAGGCTTGACAACAATTGAGGCAGAAACACAGATGTTTCGAAGTGAACCCATTCAAGCAACGGAACGCACCTCTCGAAGCCCGCCAGCAACTGGCGGCGGGCGCGGCGTTGCCTATCTGCCCCGCGCAGCCCGGCGCCGCGAACTGACGGTCAGCACGAACCCGGCACGTGCGCAGACCTGAAGCACGGCACCGGGCGAGTCACTTTCATCCCAACCCTGTCGACCTCCGCGGATGCCCATGCATCTGCAATTCCCCCTACTTCGCAACGTGATCACTGCAGGATTCACTTGAAGCTCCAAGATCCGCTTCAAGATCCCAAATTCATTTTCAGCCATTCGTCCCGCGCCTTCGCGGATACGGTCGGCAACAATCCAATCACGAATCACAAAATCATCATGAACACGACATCCATCTATATTTCCAGCGAGGATCATTCAAAGCTGCGCCTCCTCCTTTCGGCTGCGCTGCGCTCTAATGCCACGGCATCCCTCCACAAGCTCCGCGAAGAACTCGACCGCGCCATCGTCGTCGAACCCTCGGCGCTTCCTGACGATGTTGTCACCATGGGATCGACCGTCCAGTTCGAGGATCTCGGTAGCGGCGAGGTCGAGGAATATACCCTCACGTTTCCCGATCAGGCCAATATCGAACAAAAGCGGCTTTCAATTCTGGCTCCGATCGGCACCGCTCTCATTGGTTTCCGCGTCGGCGATGTTGTCAACTGGACAACCCCAGGGGGTGTCCGCCAATTGAAGCTTCACCGCGTCATGCAAAGCCATGCCGCGGCCTCGAAGCCGTCGGCGTCTCCGCTGCACTAAGCCGACTTCGACAGGCCCGCACATACCCTGATGGGTAGCAGGGAACGCCGGGCATCACCCTTTCGCCATACGCCTGTTCGAGGGTTTTCGCCCGTCGTGATCCTGGAGGTCGCGTGTGCCATGCCATCTCCGTGAGACACGCGGCCGTCGAAAGGAGTTGCACCATGGCCGGGGCTTCTTCCCCTTTTGCGTAACAAAAGAGGTACCCGCTGCCGAACGGGTCGCGTCGCACAATCGCTCATGGATCACTTTACGCTCGTTCACGACTTTGTCATCCTGCTGCTGGCAGCCGGTCTCGCAGGCATGCTCTGCAAGCGGGTCGGATTGTCGGCCATCGTCGGCTATCTCCTCGCCGGCATTGCCATCGGGCCCTACCTGCCGTTCTCGCTGATCGAGGATACCGAGCATATTGCGCAGCTCTCCCAGGTGGGACTGGTCTTCCTCATGTTCTCGATCGGGCTTGAACTGAGCCTGTCGAAACTGCGGCGCATGGGGCTGCCGATCATCATGGCGACCTTCATCGGGGCCTTCTTCATGCTCGCGTTCACCCTGCTGCTCGGTCGGGTGCTTGAATGGACGCCTCTGCACAGCCTGTTTGTCGCGGCCATGCTGATGGTCTCCAGCTCAGCGGTCATCGCGAAAATCATGAGCGAACTGAAGCTCAACCACGATCGCGCCGCGCAGATGGCCCTTGCCATCACGATCGTGGAGGACGTGGTCGCCGTCATCATGCTGACCGTCCTGGCCACGCAGGGTGCACACAAGTCGGTCGGCCTCGGTACCGTACTCACCGGGCTCACAGCCTTTGTCGTCCTGTTTGTCTGCCTCGGGCTCCTGCTGCTTCCGTGGCTCCTGCGCTGGCTTGAAAGGAAGGCCGATACCGAACTGCAGACTCTCGTGGTCGCTGGCGTGCTTTTCCTGCTTTCGCTTGCCGCGATCAAGGCTGGCTACTCCATCGCTCTGGGCGCATTCCTTTTCGGCGCACTCATGGCGGAAATGCCGCAAAAACAAACGATCGAGGAATCGTTTGGCAGTCTGCGCAATCTCTTTGGAAGCGTCTTCTTCGTATCCATCGGCATGATGATCGATGTCCGCATGCTGAAGGACATCTGGCTGCCAGTGCTGGCTCTCAGCCTTTTCTCCCTGCTCGTGCGCCCGATCGCCTGTGGCATCGCCCTCATGCTCGTAGGCGTGCCTCCGCAACAGGCGCGACGAGGCGGGCTGCTGCTCACTCCCCTCGGAGAATTTACCTTCATCATCGCCCAGGCCGGTATCGCGGCAGCCGTCCTTCCGGTGTCGTTCTATCCGCTCTCCGTTGGACTTTCAGTCCTAACCGTGCTGGCCACCCCGATTCTCAATCGTTTCGCGGGACCCATCTTGCGTTTCCTCGACGCTGTGGAGCCTGCGCCCGTCTCACGCTTCATCGCAGCCTATCAGAGCTGGCTCCATCACCTTGCCAACCGCGATACGGCTCCTCTCGCATGGAAGTTGATACGCAGCCGTCTTGTGCAGGTTGCGGTTGAGATCCTGTTCGTCGCCGGGGTCCTCATCTTCTCGCAACCCCTGCTGCTGCGTCTGGAACAGACGATGCTCGCATCGATGCTGGGCATCACCCCTCTACGGATAGCCTACTGGATTGGAATCGGGCTGCTCGTCCTGATTCCCTTGTTTGCCGCCTGGCGGAACATCGGCGCCCTTGCTGCCATCGTGGCCGAAGCCTGGCACATGCCCACGCTGACACCACGCTTTATCCGGACGAGCCTTCGCATGGCTGCGGCCGTCGCACTTGGCTCGTTTCTTTATGCCTTGTTTCCGGTGAGGTTGAGTCCCCTGGGCTGGCTCTTCCTTGGAATCGCAGCCATCGCAATCATAGCGGTATTCTCCAGAAAACTCATCTATTGGCACAGCACCTGGCAGCATTCCATGAATGAGGTGCTTGCGGGTCAGGGCACAACCACCGGAATCGAGGGCGGAACAAATCGTGAATCTCTCGCTCAGGGACTAGAGGCCTGGGATCTCCAGTTGCATGAATGCACCGTTCCACCAGGTGCCAGCTACGCGGGAAGCTCCCTCTCGGAGCTTCAGATCCCGTCCCGGTTCGGCTGCTTCGTGGTTGAGGTTGAGCGCAACGATTTCGTCATCCCGCACCCCTCGCCCGATCTCTCCTGCTTCGCAGGCGACAAACTTCTTCTGCTTGGCGTGCCATCCCAGATCGAAAAGGCATCGGCATTCCTCGGTGGACAGGAAGAGGAAAAGCACCATCACGGCGACTTCGACCGGGCGGTGCTCGATTCATTCACCGTGCCCGAAGATGGTCCGACTGGCGTGCCGCTCGGGAAGCTCCAGATCGCTCGCAAGACAGGAGTTCGCGTGCTCGGCATCGGGCGCAACGGAACGCAGATCCTCGTACCCCAGGCCACCGAAGTCCTGAAACCCGGCGATCGTCTTCTCGGCCTGGGTTCCCTGGATCAGCTTCGCGATTTCCGAAACTGGCTGGAGTCATCGCCCGCAGGCACCTGATCGCTTGAGAGTGCGCAGGCCTGGCCACGCCACCTGCGCGGAAAGCGCAGCCTTCAGCTAAAGTGGCGCCGTGCCTTTGCACTCCGGATAGCCCGTGCAACCCCAAAATTGGCTGCCCGGGGTCTTGCCGGCCCTGGCAGTGCGAAGCGCCATAAGCGCGCCGCACTTCGGGCAGGCCGGAGGCCTAAGATCAGTCGGATCGGACTGATCAGTCTGATCAGTCCGATCCGACCGATCCTTCCTGCGCTGCTTCAACCGCTCTGTCGCGAGTTGCTCGGAGTAGCCGCCCTCCTCGATGAATGCCGCCTCCAGCGCCGCGATTTGCCGGTCGAGCAGGTAGTTCGCCTGGTGGATCAGGCAAATGAGTGCGTTGGCGCGTACAGCGCCCTCCGCATGCTCGAGCCAACAGGCATAGAGCGTCCAGCGCTGCTGGTCGCTGAGATCGATCAGATCAGTCGGATCCGACCGATCCAACCGATCTTTTCTGAGGCGTGTGGCCACCCCCCGCACTTTGCTGGCCTCCGGGCTGTCCTGCGCCCACAGCGCCAACCTGCGGTGGCGCAGGTAGTCCTCATAGTCGAGCAGCAACTCCTCGAGGCTCGCCCGGGCCACATTCACGAGGCGCAATTCCGTCTGCGAGCTGGTCGCGGAGGCGCGGCTGCCTTCAGCAATGTTCTGACGGCCCGAGCGTGCTGCCTGCACCATTTGGTCCACGGTGCGCGACCGGGCTTCCAGGAATTTTTCGCAGAACCACACCGTGGCGTCATAGATGACCGTGGCCGTCTGAAAGCTGGCGGTCTTGCGGTAGCCGCCACTCGGGCGAAGTTTCTTGTGCGGGCCTTCCATAAGATCAGTCCGATCAGTCGGATCAGACTGATCAGACGGATCAGACTGATCGGACTGATCTGCGTCGGCTAGGCCTGCGCATGCCCATTTCGGGGCCCCAGCGCCTTGGACTCCGAAACTCACTTGGGCAGGAGCCCGCCGATGAGCGGATTCCAATCCGCAGGATCAATCTCGGGCGACGGATGCCCTCCCGGTTTCCCTTGAGGGCGCCCAAGGATGTGCGAAGTCACGAGGCGTTGCACCAGATTCATGCTGGGCAGCGCGCTGTGAAACCCAAGCTTGCTGAGCAATTGGTCGCCAAACTCAAAGAAACCAAAATCGCCCGGCGTCACGCACACGACCTGCTCCGCCGGGACAAATGCGCATCGGGCTCCGAGGTACGGCACGGTATTGTCTCCTGTATTCATCCGGTTGATACCGCTCCACTCGTTCTTTGGATCGCCGAGTTCAAACCTGGGTTTGCCACTTGCATCCGGCTTGATCGACAGGCCCACCCGTGTTTCCGCATCAACTCCAACCACGCAAAGCCACTTGCGGGGATCGGGCAGCTTGAGGCGCTCAATGCGGCGACGATGCCGCCAGGCACGATCAAGCATGGATTCCAGCAACTTGTCCGCCTTCATGCGCGGGTCCTCGGGCCGCAGGCCATAGCGGGTGACAAACGTCGCCAGTGTTTCCAGTATGCCGGGCTGCCACGCCTGAGGGAGAAAGATGTCCGCCACGAGACCCGCCTCGGCAGTGACCGCGTCATCGTAGGACGGCAACAGGTGGTAAAGCGATGGAGTCAGCCGCGCCGCCTCACGCTCGCGGGAACCACCGCTGGAGAGACTGAAGCCGCCAACCCCAATCGCCACCTTGGCAATCGACTCGAGCGACCCTCGGAAGGGTGACGCGAGCGACGCCACCTTGTCGACCGTCTTGAAGCCCTCACGCGCCAAATACCCAGCGACAATCAGCCCTCCCATCGAATGAGCGACAAGATTCACTTTTCCCGTCCTGGCAGTGAATCCATCGGCGTGGTAATGCCGCATCAGACTCGTCCGGGCAATAATCTCGCTGACAAAGCCGACGAGTTCCGCCTCAATCACATCGAGCGGCTGCCTCCAATCATAGGCAAAGGGATAAACCGGGACTGGCCGGTCCGGGTCCTGAGTCAGATTGTGCCGCAGTTCCTCAATGATCTCGCCATAGAATAGCTGGAAAACCTGGTCGCGCGCCACGCGGGCCGGTTCAACCAGTTCAAACTGCACATTGTCCGGATGCAATGTGATGCGCTCATAGCTTTTTGTCGCGGCCTTCAGCACGGACCAAACATTCTCCGGATCCACCGGATACTCGTCTCGCAACGTGCTTCCCATGATCCCCGGCAGAAAGATGACAGGAGCGGGCAGCGGCATGCCCAAGCACTAACGTAATCCGGCCCGAGACCAACCGAAATGTAGCCAGCCACCTCCTGCGGCAGGCCACGCAATTTCGATTTTCACCACCGCCCCTCAGGGTAAGACCAATGCCAGACTCTCAAGCCCTTGCCTCTGCTTCAAGAATGGGCGTTGCCCCGTCAAGGATATCCTTCGCCCCTCGATAATCAAATGGTCGGGCCGGCGAGATTCGAACTCGCGACCTCTTGCACCCCATGCAAGCGCGCTACCAGGCTACGCTACGGCCCGAACAAGTGAACGGTGAGAGAGCCCTATGCCCTCGCTTGAGGCAAGCGCTTTTTTCCCCGTTTCCCGATCCGATTTCCGCAAGATCGAAGACTCCAAACCGCCTCCTCCCGTCGACAATCAAATCCTCGGAAGTTGCTGTCTGTTTTGAACAAACGGAGTTCACACGTGTCAAACGCAGTATGAAAACCATCCTGGCACCCATCGATTTTTCCGGCGCGAGCGACGACGTCGTCCAGGCGGCTTCCGAACTCGCTGGCATCCTCAGCGCACGCATCGTGCTCCTCCACGTGGTACAGCCTCCCGTCGTTACCAGCGACTTCGGAGTAGGCCTCGACAATGTCCAGGAACTCATGGTCATCAGTGAAAAGGCCGCGACAAAGAATCTTGACCGACAAAAGGCCCGTCTTGCAAGGAAGGGTCTGGAAACGGACAGCATCGTTAGTATCGGATCTCCCGTCGCTTCGATCCTGAAGGAAGCCGAACGCACAAAAGCCAGCTACATCGTCATGGGATCACACGGTCACACGGCCTTCTACGATCTGCTCGTGGGTAGCACCACCCAGGGTGTGCTCAAGCGATCGAAATGTCCCGTCATGGTCCTGCCCACGCGAGCCAAGTCCGGAAAAAAGGGAAAAAAGAAGAAATAGAGCACATCTGTCATCGCGTCTGGCCACACCCACGGGGCTTGCCGCAACAACCCTCCCCCCGCAGGCTGCCTCATGCTGTCATTTGATGACCCCGCGCTGCTGGCACGCCGGAAATGTATCCAGGATGCTGTAGCACCCGTCATCGGCGATGCCGTGCTCCTGGTCCACGCGGGCGAACCCATTCCACTGCCCGAGAACACCGACCAAACTTACCCCTTCCGCGCACACGCGGAATACTACTACCTGACCGCGCTCGAATGCCCCGGTGGAATCATCGCCTTCGATCCAGCCACCAGTTCGGGCGGACAATGGCGATCATTCGTGCCTTCACTCACGGAAAACGAGCGGATCTGGGAGGGGCGCAAACAATCGCCGGGTGAGCCAATCGCAGGGCTGACCCAATGGCTCAAGGATCGCGCACGTCCCATCGTCAGACTGGGCGCACCGCCGCGCGCACTGGACATCTCCGATCGCGATGAACGGACGAAACGTGTCCGCGAACACTTCCGTCACGCCAGGCGCTCCAAGGATGCGCTTGAACTGGGACTCCTCCGCAACGCCGCGGCCTGCACTGCTGCGGGCTACACCGCTGTCCGCGCCCGACTGGGAGCGGAGTTTCAACCGACCACAGAGCGAAGTCTCCAGATCACACTCGAAACAGAATTCTTCCACGCCGGTGCACGCCGGACCGGTTACGGTTCCATCGTCGGCAGCGGCCCCAATGCCGCCGTGCTTCACTTTGATCCAAGCGATCGAATGATCGCAGCGGGTGAATTTGTTCTCATCGATGCCGGTGCGGAAATCGACCGCTACGTGTGCGATGTCACGCGCACCTTCGTGGCCGGTGGTAACCCTACCGCTTTTCAACGCGATCTTCACGCACTGGTGCTTTCCGTCGAGGAGGCCGCCATCTCGCGCTGTCGCACAGGCGCCGAATGGAAAGACATCCACTTCAAGGCGGCTTTGGAAATCTCCTCCGGGCTCGTCGACATGGGAATCCTCCTCGGGACTCCCGAATCACTAGTGGACCGCACCGCGCACACGCTGTTTTTTCCTCATGGACTCGGACACCTTGTCGGGCTCGGAGTGCGCGATGCGAGTGGCACACTACCCGGCCGCCCCAAGGATCCTCGCTCCGCACTGCAAACGCTCCGCACGGATCTGCCGTTGATGCCCGGTTATGTCATCACCGTCGAGCCGGGCATCTACTTTATCCCCACACTGCTCAACGACCCTGCACGTCGGGAACGGTTTCACGACTGCGTCGACTGGAAACGCATCGAGCCCTTGATGGAGATCGGCGGCGTCAGGATCGAAGACAATGTTCTGGTCACCACAGATGCACCTGAGGTCCTGACCTCGTCGATTTCAAAAACGCTATAGGGGATCAGGCACGCCGCACACCTGTATTCCCTTCAAGCTCCTGCCAAACGCAGGCGCCCGGTCACATTCGCAAGTCGCGCATTGCTTTGCCAATGTAAGAATCATGGCTTGCCAGTCCCGCCAATTTCGCATCGCATGACCCTCTTTCCAGCCCGGATGGCGGAATTGGCAGACGCAACGGACTCAAAATCCGTCGCCCTCTAAAGGCGTGTGGGTTCGATCCCCTCTCCGGGCACCAAACTGCGGGACGCGCAAGGACCCCTGGCAGGAATTGGAAGCAGCGGCCCTACACCGGACACTGTTTTCAAGTTTTGCGCGCTGCGTGGGCTCTCGCCACGTGAACGTATTTTTCTGCCCAGGGCCGCAAGCCGGCCATCTCCTCCGGAGTCAGCGAGCGCACAATGCGCGCGGGCGTACCGAGAACCATCGAGCCGGGTGGCACGACCATGCGCTGTTTCACCACAGCACCTGCCCCTACAATGCTGCGGGCGCCAATGACAGCACCGTCCAAAATCGTCGCTCCCATCCCGATCAGGCATTCATCTTCAATCGTGCACGCATGCACAATGGCGCTGTGTCCGATCGTACACCACTTTCCAATGATCGCGTCCAGATCATCCGCCAGATGCACGACGGCGTTGTCCTGAATATTGCTCCCCTCCCCAACAGAAATGCGCGCGATGTCCCCACGCAGAACCGCACCGTAGAAAACGCTGCTCTGTGATTCCAGCGTGACATCACCGACCACCGTCGCGTTGGGTGCGACCCAGATGGCACGCAAAATATCCGGGACTTTTCCGAGGTGTCGGCCAAGCCGTTCCTGCAAGGTCATGAGTCGGCAGTTTGTCCACCGCCAGACCGACGGCAAGGTTGCGACGCAAACTTCCTCAGGTACTTGAGCGCAACTTCAAACTCGTGGGGAATTTCTGCCCGCAGCGACATCGGCTCAAGCGTGTAAGGATGCCTGACCGTGAGCTCGCTCGCATGCAGCGCGAGGCGCTGCAACAGGGGCTTTTCATCGTCGCGATTCTTGTAGCGGCGCTTGAGTTCGGAGAGTTTCAAGCCGGCTTCCGGAATCCCGTAGAACCGATCACCAAGGATGGGAGCCCCGGCGGCGGCCAGATGCACCCGCAATTGATGCGTCCTTCCCGTGTGTGGCCGACACTCGACCCAGGCGAAACGCTGGCCTCGCCCGGTCTGAAAGCACTCCAAGGTTCGAAAATCCGTCAGCGAAGGCTTTCCTCCTCTCTTCTTGAAAACCCGCATGCGACCCGGATGCGCCTCGTCCTGATCCAGCGCCAGATCGATGCTGAACGTTTCGGGCAGCAGTCCGGAATCGTCGCGAACCGCGGCAATGACCTTCATCGCCTCTTCCACAGGCGGCACAACCACCAAGGCGTGATAGACCTTGCCCACCGACTTCGACTGAAACTGCCCACTCAGAAAATCCAATGCGGGCTTCGTCTTTGCGCAAAGCAGCACGCCGCTGGTATCCGCATCCAGCCTGTGGACATTCGCAACACCCTTCCCCATGGCCGCATGGACGTTGCCCATCAGATTCTCGCGCGACTTGTCCCAGCGATCCGGTGCCACCAAAAGGCCGCTCGGTTTGTCGAACGCAATCAGGGCATCGTCCTCATGGATAATGGGCGGCAGGGACATCCCTGAGCGAATGCACGGAAAGTGGCGGAAACTCAAACCTCTGGATTATTGACGAATTCTTAGCGAATGCCTGACGAACTCAAATAAATGTAAGGCGTTGGTTGACCGATTGAAAGGACTTGCCACGGGCGCGGCAAACAGGCTGCTGTTCTGACGACACGGCCGGGATTCCTCCGCGCCGATAAGATCGGTATGTCCGTCATCAAACGCAAATTCATCCATTTCGGCGCGAGTATCATGACAACTCGCATCTCCCGGCGTTTGAAGAAAGGGGCAAATGGATTACGCGAACAGGAAGCTGCATACAAACACCTGCTGAAGCGTATCGCAGGCACGGCCTTTGGCCAAGACATGGAGCTGGACAGCACGCTGCCCTACGACGTATTCCAACGCCGTGTTCCGCTCCGCGTCTATGAGGAGTTTCTTCCCTACATCGAGCGAATCAAAGCCGGTGAGGCAAACGTCCTCTGGCCTGGCGCTTGTTCCCTCTTCATAAGTACGAGCGGCACTACCTTCGGACGATCCAAACTCATCCCGGTCACCGAAGCCTTGCTCCAACATTTTCGCAAGGCCGGCAAGGAATCCCTTTTCTACTATACCGCCCGCGTCGGGCACACCGGCATTTTTCAAGGGCGTCATCTCTACCTTGGTGGTTCACCGGCTCCGCTGCCCGTTGATGGCGGAAACGGCCATACAGCCTACGCGTGTGACCTGAGCGGAATTGCCACGCTTAACCTCCCCAAATGGGCGGACGAATTGTATTACGAGCCCGGCGAAGAAATCGCCCGGATCCCCGACTGGCAGCAAAAGATCAACGCGATTGCCGAGCGCACGGTGGGAAAGGACATCACTCTGATCGCCGGGATTCCAAACTGGATCCAGATTCTAGCTGAAGCGGTTCTCGCGCGGAGCGTGCAGGGCAAAGTGCGTCCGACTTATTTGAAAGCGGTCTGGCCCAACCTTGAATGCTTTGTCCACGGCGGTGTTCCCATCGGTCCCTTTGCCGAGGGCATTCGCGCCATACTCGGACCGCACGTCAATTTCCACGAGGTCTATCCCTCATCCGAGGGTTTCATCGCCGCACAGGACGCCGATGCCACCTTCGGCCTCCGCCTCATGACCGGCGCCGGTATCTTCTTCGAATTTCTGCCGATGCGTGAATACGTCGATGCGCGCCTCGGCCCACTCGGCAATCGCACCCTGCCGCTCGCAGCCGTCAAGACGGGCGTGGACTATGCGCTCGTGATGACGACCCCCGGAGGGTTTTGCCGCTATGTGATGGGCGACGTTGTGCGCTTTGTTTCAACCGACACGCCACGTTTGATCTACGTCGGACGGACAAAGCTTCAGTTGAACGTTTTTGGCGAACAGGTGATCGAGAAGCAACTCACCGATGCGCTTCTCTCCGTGTGCCAGGCACACGGATGGTCGATCGTCAATTTCCACGTGGCTCCGCTCTTTTCCGAAATCTCAGCCGGTGGCACACCCAAAGGCCGCCACGAATGGTGGATCGAACTGAAGGCCCCGACGGTGGTCACCCCGACCGGCCCCGTCATCGCTGCTGAACTTGACGCCGAACTCCAACGCATCAACTCGGATTACGCCAACCAGAGAAGCGGCCGGAATTTCGAGGCTCCTGTTGTCCGCCTGGTGATGCCCGGCCTCTTTGAGCAATGGATGCGCACCGCAGGCAAATGGGGAGGCCATGGCCGCATGCCCCGCTGCCGCGGCGACCGCCACATCGCAGAGGAGCTTTCGCTGCTCGCACGTTTCTCCAACGACGCCTGACCAAGCTGCCCGCATGGTCTGCGAGCAGCTTGCCACGTCAATCAACCGGCCACTTTGCGCAGCAGCGTGATCCGACCGATTGGGAGCCATTCGGCAACAAGGATGTCGCCATTGTGCAGGAAGATCGCGTCGTGGGGGGTGATGAACTGGCCGGGGGTGAACTCCGAACGTTTCTGCGAGCGACGTGATCCTACCTTGCCGTTATTCTCCCGACCGTCGCCAAGCTGCGCCACAACTTTGTAGTCCCGGTCCAGAATGCACACCTGGCTATCGAGGTCCGGGCAGACCATCCAATCGCCGCGAACGTGGAAGTGACACGGCATGCGCAGGCGCGATTCATCCTGAATCGTTCTCAGATGCCTGCCCTCAAGCGTGAACGTCTGTATGCGGCGATTGCCGCGATCCGCCACGACCAGGACAGGCTCGCTGCCGCGTGTGTCCACCCATTGTCCGTGCGGATTGTTAAGCTCACCATCACCCTTGCCCGGAGAGGCGATCTCCCCGAGGAATTTCCCTTTCTCCGAGAAACGCATCATGTGGTGGGAGCCATAACCATCGCCGATGTAGAAATCGCCGTTGGGCGCAAATGCCACATTTGTCGGAATGAACGAGATCGGTTTCGCGGAATATGCCGGATCTTCCTTCGGGTAGCCATGGGACCAAAGAACCTTCCCATCGAGCGTGGTCTTGACCACACGCGACCGCGTCGTGTCGCAGATATACAGGACCTCCCTGCCGCTCTCCTTGCGAATATCCAGGCCGTGCTGCCCGCCCCGGTACTCTTCGCCAAAGGCGCGGATGAACTTTCCCTTCGCATCGTACACAACGACCGTTTCGGGACGCATGCTCGAGCTGTTGACCGTGTGGCCAACGTAGATGTTGCCCTGACTGTCCTGGCATAGTCCGTGCGTGTCCCCCCAGACCATGCCATCAGGCGGCACCAGCCAATCGTGGACGCATTCGTAGGTGTGCTCGCCTGAGCCCACCACCAGAGGCCGTCCCTGTGAGGCGCGGATGAAGGGAGCCGGAATCGTGCTTAAAGCTGCCGTGGCAGCGACCTGACCGATGAAGGATCTGCGGGTATGCATAGGGAAAAAGGAGTTGCTCAGGGTTGAAGCGGAGGGGAAGCCGTTGTTGCCGACACCGTTTCGCGGGCATGTGGCTTCTCGGATGGCTTTGCGGCAGGGCCGGACCGGATGCCGAAATTGGCATTGAACTGCTGGTTTCTGATCTCGTTCTCAAGGTCGGCGATCTTGTCCTCCAGACGTCTGATGCGCCGATGATCCACGAGTTGCGAGCTCAATCCTTCCACTGCTGCCGGAGTCACCTTCGTCTGCCAGACATAAAGCGACCGCAATTGCTTCAAGGGCTTGAGCGCAACCAGTCCTGCATCCGTGACTGCCGTGGTATGCACATTGAGGTACTCCAGGTATTTCAAACCGGAGAGATTCCGCAGCCCCGCATCCGTAATCCTGGTGCGATCAAGGCTAAGTCGGCGAAGGTTTTTCATGGCAACAAGCGCCTTAAGGCCTTCATCGGTGACATCTGTTTCACCCAGATCCAGCGAGGTCAACGCCAGCGCTACAGGCGCAAGGGACTCAAGCTGCGTGTCACCAAAGCTGCTGCCTGACTGCCGCGCATTCGCGGAGAACCAGGGACTGTCCACTGCAAGGGGGCGGATCATCACACCCAGTTTCCCTTCGAGCTCAACTGCACTCGCGAGCGACGCAGCGCGTTCCGGCACCGGCGGACGCAGCCCAGGGAACCGACCCACCAGCATCTCGGTAATGTAGGAAGGCATGTCCGCGTTGGCCAGCTTGAGATCCCGGGAAGCACCCGAATCGATCCACCATTCAAGCAGGGACAACTCGTTCTCGGAAAGCTGCGGTTTGCCTTTCGGCGGCATGTGTTCCTTTGCCTCCAGCGGAAGATGAGCCCTCTGGATCATCAGGCTGCCCGCAGAATTGCCTGCCTTGAAGGACGGGCCGTTCTTGCCACCCTTCTCGAGGGCTTCCCAGGAATCATAGCGCAACTCTCCATTGCTCTTGCTCGCACCATGACACGCAAAGCAGCGCTGCTCCAGAATGGGATGAACCGCGCCGTCAAATACCGTCACTTTTGTAAGGTCGGCCACCGGGGCGCCGTTACCAAAATGGAACGCAAGATAGTCCGAACCGTGCGTGAGAGAGCCTCCGTAGTGGCCTGCGAGCGACAGCACGGCCAGTGCTGAAATCCACAGGACCGTGTAGGTCCTCTGCCAGCGCATGCGGTGGAATACCAGCATGCCGACGGCCAGCACGGTCGCGGCAATGCCAAGGTAGCGGTGCCTGTCGAGGATCGCTGCATCATATTCCCCCCCACGGGCGAGCAGCCATCCAAAGGTCGATGCTGTGATGGCGGAGATCGCTGCGACGATCAGAATCAGGGTCCTCACCCGGTCCGGGATCCGCGGGAAACGCGGAAACCACGTGAACACCTCCACAATCGCCAGGAGGAAAAGGATGCCGATCGGCAGGTGGACGACTAGAGGGTGAAACCGGCCCAGAAGGGTTACGAGGGAATCCATTCGACGCTAGGGAGCGATAGGGTCGTCATGAGAGAAGCCTGAAGCCTCGCGGACAACGCCTTTCCGTTTTCAACGCTATTTTCATGACGCCCAACCGGCAGTCGGATTGCAGAGCGCAATTCAGGACAGGATGCTCCGGAGCACATTGCCTTCGACATCCGTAAGGCGAAAATAACGCCCTTGGTGCTTGAAGGTCAGTTTCTCGTGATCAAGTCCAAGGAGGTGCAGCATCGTCGCCTGGAGATCGTGCACGCCGACGGGATTCTCCGTGATGTTGTATCCAAAATCGTCCGTTGCTCCCAACGTGTACCCCGGCTTGATCCCGGCGCCCGCGAGCCAGACTGTGAAGCACCGCGGGTGATGGTCACGGCCATAGTCAGTCGCCGTCAATTTTCCCTGCGAATAGGCCGTGCGACCGAATTCACCTCCCCAGACCACGAGCGTATCCTCGAGCAATCCGCGCTGCTTGAGGTCGGTGATCAACGCATAGCATCCGCGGTCGACATCGGCGCATTGGCGCCGAATCATCTTCGGCAGCGATCCGTGTTGATCCCAGCCCGGATGATAGAGCTGGATGAAGCGCACATCCCGCTCGGCAAGTCGCCGCGCAAGCAGGCAGTTGGCTGCAAATGTGCCGCCCTGTCGTGCTTCTTCTCCATAAAGCTCATACGTAGAGGCAGGCTCGCGACTGAGATCCATCACGCTCGGCACACTCGTCTGCATGCGGTAGGCCATCTCGTATTGGGCGACGCGCGCAGTGATCTCTGGATCCCCCAGATTTTCGAACTGTCCCGCACTCATTTCCGCGAGGCGATCAAGCATCTTGCGACGACCAATGGAGGAAACACCGTCGGGATTCCTTAGGAAAAGCACGGGGTCTCCTCCGCTCCGGAACTGAACACCTTGGTGAACACTCGGCAGAAATCCATTGCCCCAAAGGCGCGCATAGAGCGGCTGGTCGATGCGGTCCTTGGAAATCAGAACAACAAACGCCGGAAGGTTCTCGTTCGCACTGCCCAGCCCATAGGAAAGCCACGAGCCGATTGCAGGCCTGCCCGGCAACTGGTTTCCCGTCTGGAAAAACGTGATCGCCGGGTCGTGATTGATGTGCTCGGTGTGCATCGAGCGGATGAAACAAAGGTCATCCACCATGCGGGCCGTATTGGGCATCAATTCGCTGACCCAGGCGCGGCACTCGCCATACTGGTTGAACTTGAATTGCGCTCCCGCCAGCGGAAGGCGCGCCTGATTCGCCGACATGCCCGTCAGGCGCTGTCGACCTCGCACGCTTTCCGGCAGGTCCTGCCCGTTGAGCTTGTTCAGCAGCGGCTTGTAGTCGAAGAGGTCGTGCTGCGAAGGTCCGCCGGCCATGAAGAGGTAGATGACGCGTTTGGCCTTCGGCGCAAAGTGGGGCGCGCGCAACGTGCCATATCCTGCGCCACCCCCTACCTGCGGATTCCCGCGGGCGCTGCGATGAAGCAGATTCATCAATGCCAGGCCGCCCACACCCATCGCGAAGCGGCCGAAGAAATCGCGCCGACTGAGATTGAAATTAACGTGATCGCAAAACATGGCTCGGGAACGCGCTCATCGGCGCATAAGGGTTTCGTCAAAATTCAGGAGCGCCTGGGCAATCACGGTTGCAGCCGCACGATCGGTAACGGGCAACGTCGCGTCGCCTCGCGCGTCTCCCATGCTAAGGAGTCTCTCGGCAGAGCTCGGATCAGCGGCAAACAGTTTCGACTGTTCCTCGTACATTTTCGTCAGTACGGACAGCTCCCGCTCACCCCCGTGCCTGCCGGTCACAAGTGGAAACACCCATGCGAGCTGGGAACGCAATCCCCGACCGCCCTCCCGCAACATCCGTTCTCCAATGAAACGGGCGGCCTCGATCCACTGGACATCATTCAACAAGGCCAGCGCCTGAAGCGGCGTACTCGTGCTTTGCCGCTTGACCGTGCAGACGTTTCGCTCCGCGGCATCAAAGAGAATCATCGCCGGAGGCGGAACCGTGCGCTTCCAGAAGGTGTAGAGGCTTCTCCTGTGCAAGTCCTCACCCTTGCCCTGATCGTAAACCGGCTTGCCCATCGCGATTTCCTCCCACAATCCGGGCGGCTGGTAGGGTTTCACGCTCGGCCCTCCTATTTTTTCAACCAGCAGGCCGCTCACCGCCAGCGCCTGATCCCTCAGCATTTCCGAGGTCAGCCGACGGGAGGGTCCACGCGCCAGCAGATGATTGAGCGGATCGCGTGCAATACGCTCCGGTGTTCCGATTGAGCTTTGCCGGTAGGTCGCGGACAACGCCATCTGGCGAAGGGCGCGCTTCACATCCCAGCCTGTCGACACGAAGTCATGGGCCAGCCAATCCAGAAGATCCGGGTGCGTGGGTTGCGCACCTTGCAGGCCAAAGTTGTCGCTCGTCTCCACCAATCCGCTTCCAAACATCATCTGCCAGAGCCGGTTCACGGTCACACGCGCCATCAGCGGATTGCCGGCACCGACAAGCCATCGTGCGAGACCCAGGCGATTTCTCGGAAGATCGGCCGCCATGGGAGGCAGCGCTGCCGGAGTCGCCGCCGTCACTTCCTGACCCGGCGCATCGTATGCGCCTCGGACAAGGACATAGGCCTTCCTTGGCTGCGGCATCTCCTGCATGACCATCGCCTCGGGAACAGACATGACAAGCCGGTTTTGTTCCTCCCTGAGTCGCTTCAACTCACGTCGCGCCTCCTGTGCGGGCTGATAAATCACGCTCAGAAAATAGGCGCGCATGCCCGCCAGCTCTTCCGCGTTCCATTCGGACGCCCCCTTCTCCCAGCAGGCTCGGGCAAACCCTTCACCTCCGGAAACAGCATCAACCTCCAGAGCCGTAAGCTCGCGGTCATAGACGCGCAGGTCGTCAACCCTTCCTCCAATGAATCCATTGTCGCGAAACCGGTACCCGATCGCCAGATCGGGTTCGGTGCCGTCATAGGTCACGTCCTTGTACAGTCCGTCGCGCACGACCTCCACCCCCGCGCGTTTGCCATCGATGTAGACACTGACACCCGAAGCGCGACTCGATCCATCGTAGGTCACGGCGAGGTGGGTCCATGTGTTCGGAGCGATGGACGCCTTTGACACAACCTTGATCGATGCGCCCGGCCACAGGTAGTGCAGGCCGAACGTGACGCGCCCATTCTCGAGAAGAATCTCGTAGCCCCGGCTGCCCGCATCCGTCGCGGCCTTTGAGCGGTGCAAGACCACCGCGCGCGGTGCGTGAACCGCAGGAGGATGTACACGGATCGCGAGCGAGAACGAATCCGTACGGTGAAAATGCCCGACGCCGGGAAACTTGAACCCATTCTCACCACTGAATTCGACCACCTTCCCTCCGCGGTCTGCCTTCAATGCCGGCGACTCGACCGCAACTCCAGAGGGGCCAGACGCTACCGAATTGGCGACAGTGTCATCCTTCATCTCATCGAATGAAAAGCCCGCGATGAGGCCTTGGGAAACCGTAGGAAAAGGGCCACGATGAGCCAGCCAGTCAGAGAATGCGCCAGCCGCACCTTCGTTCACGGTGGCAAGATTTCTTTCCGCGGACTCTGTTTTCCGCTGAAGCGCTTCCAGTTGCCGATCCTGCTCGTCGGTGGTAAGCAGGAGCGTCGGCACGGGCATCGAGTCGGCAAATCCCTTGTAGCTGATCTGGCCGGCCTCATCGATGTTTTGGAAAAAGGACGCGAGCGAATAAAAATCCTTTTGGGTGATGGGATCGTACTTGTGGTCGTGGCAGCGCGCACAGTCGAACGTCAGTCCAAGGAAGGCCGTTCCAAATGTGATCACACGATCGGCGACATAGGCCTGGCGATATTCCTCCTCCACGATGCCGCCTTCCTCGTTCTGGTTGTGAAGCCGATTGAACGCCGTCGCGAGACGCTGGGATTTTGTCGCGGAAGGCAGTAGGTCGCCCGCGAGTTGCTCGGTGACAAACTGATCGAACCGCATGTTTCGGTTGAACGCCTGAATCACCCAATCGCGCCAGGCCCACATCGCACGCGTACGATCCAGTTGGTACCCGTGCGTGTCGGCGAAGCGTGCGATATCCATCCAGTCGGCCGCCATGCGTTCCCCGTAGCGCGGTGACGCCAGCAGCCGATCCACGACCCGCTCATAGGCATCGGCAGAAGTGTCCTCGAGGAAGGCCTTTCGCTCCTCCGGGGTTGGCGGAAGTCCGGTGAGATCCAGCGTGACTCGCCTCAGCAATCGTTCCCGGTCCGCTTCAGGTGAGAGTGTCCATTGCTCACGCTTGAGACGATCGATCACAAACGCATCGATCGCCAGGGCATTCTTCCCGCCGACAGATGGAGCAACCGGCTTCCCAACGGGTGAAAATGCCCAGTGACCCGCCCAGGGGGCGCCCTCGGAGACCCAGCGCTGCAAGGTGGATATTTCCTCCGGATTGAGCTGCCTCACGGCATTTCGCGGAGGCATCACCTTCTCAGGATCCTTGCTCACGATGCGCTGCACCAATGCGCTGTCACCTGGTTTCCCCGGGCGCACCACGGTCACGCCCTCGTGAGTCCGGAACAAACCCTCCTTCGTATCCAGTCTCAGCTTGGCCTCGCGCTTCGGCTCGTCGGGGCCATGACACTTGAAACACGCATCCGACAGGATCGGCAGCACGTCCCAACGAAAGTCAACCTTTCGCTCCGCAGCACCCACGATTGAAGATGCAAAGGCAACACCTGTAAAGGCAACCCGTCGCACGCGTGCGACGATCAGCGACCGAGCGAAACGAGGCCCGGTCATGTGGCCTCCTCTGCGTATCAAAGCTCGCATGGGAAAGCGAACCATCGACAACGCGCATTGATGACAGGGAACGTAACGCAAGGGATCCACGCAAATTCTTGTGATGCGCGGCATCGTTGGAGGTATCACCTCAGAGGGCAAGTGCTGCGTCCGAGGCCGAACCCTCTCTCACCACAATCCCGTCAGCAGTCACCGACGCGCCCTTTCCCCGTTACCTCTGCCTGACTGCGCCTACCCCGCTGCGCGTTCGCGGTTCAACCAGACTTTGGCTGCGCTCTTGATGCGCGTGAGGATGTAGTAGACGGTCTGGCTGCGCAGACGAACCAACTGCCCGCCAACAATCTTTGGTACAAAATCCTGAGGCACCTCGAGTATCGCCTCGGGAGTCGCTCCCTCGAATCCCTTGCAGAGGATCGCCGTCATTGCCCGCGTCAGGGTCTGGACCTGTCGGCCAAGCGTGATCCGGACATGTACGGCGCGGTTGGCGCGATCGACCTTCATGAAAACGCCAACGGTGTCGGTGCACTCCTCGTCCTTGCGCACATCTTCGAGTTCGAACACCTCGCCGGGATGAGGTGCACACGCAGCCGACTGATCTGCAAAGACGATCAGGTTTTCCCGTTTTTCGTCGTCAGAGAGATGCTCGAAAAGATCGACGATCTCTCCGAGTGCAGGCGGATATTCGGGCATCACAGCAGACTGGCAGTGTCGCTGGTGAGGTCCAGTCTCCACTCCACACTCAACCCGGCTGATCTCCCTTCGCGATGGGCGCGCGAACACGATTTCCCCACTCGGTCCACGAGCCGTCGTAGTTGCGGACCTTCCTGTAGCCGAGGAGATAGGTGAGAACAAACCACGTGTGGCTCGATCGCTCACCGATGCGGCAATAGGCGACGATGTCGTCATTCGGTTTGAGACCGAGATTGTCCGTGTAGATCTTCTTCAGTTCCTCGAACGTCTTGAACGTCCCGTCATCATTGGCAGCCGTTTTCCACGGCACGCTGCGCGCTCCGGGAATGTGCCCGCCCCGAAGCACACCCTCCTGCGGATACTCCGGCATGTGCGTGATCTCACCGCGGTATTCGCCAGGTGACCGCACGTCGATGAGCGGCAGGCGGGCTTTCGCGTGGGCCAGCGTCTGATCAAAAAAGGCCCGAATCTCCTCGTCGTGTCGCCTGGCAGGCACGGGATAAATGGAGCGCTTGACCACGGGTTTCTCGCGCGTGACCGGTCGCCCGTCGGCTTTCCATTTGGCGCTTCCGCCGTCGAGCAGCTTCACCTTCTCGTGACCATACAACCGGAACGCCCACAGCGCATAGGCGGACCACCAGTTGGACTTGTCTCCATAGAAGATCACAGTCGTCTCCGGAGAAATCCCGTTGCGCGCACAGAGCTCGGCGAACTTCTCGGGCGAAATGTAATCGCGCTCCGTATTGTCCTGGAGGTCGCCCCGCCAATCGATGTGCACCGCCCCGGGAATATGCCCGGTATCGTAAAGGAGCACGTCCTCATTGCTTTCCACGATCCGCAGCGAGGGATCGTTGAGATGGGCCTGCAGCCAGGCGCCATCGACCAGCACTTCGGGGTTCGAGTAGGCGGAGAATTTTGAGCTCATGGGAGAAGACAATACCTTGGCTAGTCCAGCAACAAACTCAAGTATACGGACCGATTTTTCTCCCGGTCGCCCTCGTCCAGACTCAGACCGCTTCTCCCAATCGATCCCCCATGCGCGTGTAAGTCTCGATATATCTGCAACTTTGCGCGAGAATATCCGCGTCGATGCGGATCCGCCTTTTCTGAAAGAGGGTGATCACGCACGACCCGCCAAACTTGAACATTCCCTTGCTCTCGCCCTTCTCAACCCTCCGATCCTCGACATACGTTTCGACAATCGAGCCCACATTCGTCGCACCCACCTCGATCATGGCGACCGTCCCGAAGGCCGTATCCCGGAGCAGGGTTATCCGCCGTTTGTTCTGCACGAGTCTCTGGACATTGATGCGCAGCGCAACCGGGCTGACGGAGTAAAGCCAGCCGTTGATCAGCCGCCCCGCGTCGGGCACACCTGCGACAGGGAAATGAAAGCGATGATAGTCGGTCGGGCAGAGTCGCGAGATGAGCATCGCACCCCCGGCAAAGGTCGCGGTCAGGTCCGCGTCCTGCAGCAGATCCGCCAGCGAAAAGGTGGCGCCCTTGACATAAAATCCATCCGCCTCGTCGACATTGGCGAATGCCAGATGGCGTCCATCCGCAGGAAAAACCGCGATGCGTTCATTGCCGGGTGCGGAAATCGGTCGCGCCTCCGGTTTGAGCGCACGGGTGAAAAACTCGTTGAATGTGCGGAATCGATAAGGCGATTTCGCAAACTCATCCACATCGAGATCGTAGGTCGCGATGAACGGCAGGATCTTTCGCGCGCTGTGCACGCGATTCATGCGCCATCCGAAATAGGCGGACATCACCCAGCGTCTCGCGACGAGCCACGTCGTGAAACGGCCCATCGGATTTTCATAGGCCCAGCGCAGCCATCCCTCGCCGTAGATGGCTTCGTTCTCAACGGTACCTGTGCGCCGGTTGAAATAGCGGATCGGCTCCGGCTTCATGCGCGGCTAGAAGAATTTCTTCGCCTTCTCGAACCAGCTGCGTGCGGTGGGATTCTCGGCGTCGCCGCTCACCAGCGCAAACTGCTCGAGCAGCTTGCGCTGCTCGGAGTTGAGCGACTGCGGCACTTCGACATGAACGCGCACCAGTTGGTCGCCCTGGTCCCCGCGATTTCGCAGCGACGGCATGCCCTTGCTCCGCAGCCGGAAGGTCGTGCCGCTCTGCGTGCCGGCCGGGAGCTTCAGCGACGCCTTGCCGAAGAGTGTCGGCACCTCGATGTTTCCTCCAAGCGTCGCGAGCGTAAACTTGATCGGGATCTCGCAGAAAAGGTCGTCGCCCTGCCGCTCGAACAATTCGTGGTCGCGCACGGAAAGCACAATGTAAAGATCACCGGGACCGCCTCCCGCGACACCCGCCTCGCCATTGCCCACGGACCGCAGGCGCGAGCCGGTGTCCACACCGGCGGGAATGCGGACATTGATCTTTGCAGTCTTCGGCACGCGTCCCTCGCCGCGACACTGTCCGCAGGGCTTTTCAATCTTTGTCCCCGCTCCGCCGCACGTTGGACATGTCTGGGTAAACGTAATGATTCCGCCACTACGCCGGATCTGCCCGGATCCGCGACAGGTCGGGCAGGTGCTGCGTTTCGAGCCAGGCTCGGCCCCACTGCCTTCGCAGCGTTCGCAGACCATGTTTTTTCGGAAGGCGATTTCCTTTTCAACACCTCCCGCAGCCTCTTCCAGCGATATTTCGAGGTCATAACGCAGATCCGCGCCGTCGCGGCTGCCATCCCTCGAGCCTCCGCCAAACATCTCATCGAACACACCGCCTCCTCCGCCTCCACCAAATACCTCGCGAAAGATATCGAACGGGTCGTGAAATCCGCCACCGCCGCCACGCGGGCCACCTGCACCCGCGCCCTCAAAGGCCGCATGGCCAAATCGATCATAAGCCGCCCGCTTGTCCGGATCCTTCAGCACCTCGTAGGCATGGGAGATCTTCTTGAACATCTCCTCCGCCTCCTTGTTGCCCGGATTCTTGTCAGGGTGATACTGCACCGCCTTCTTGCGATACGCCTTCTTGAGATCCTCCTCGCTGGCTCCTTTGGAGACGCCCAGCAGTTCGTAGTAATCTTGTTTGGACATGGGTGTTGGTTGGCCGATTCAGACGCGGGTCCCGCAACGAGCCACCGCTTCTTCGTACCGAAGCCGCGGGGTCAGCTTGATGCCTCCGACTTCTTTGCCGAAGCCCCACTCGAAATGACAACGCTGGCAGGGCGCAGGACGCGTCCATTGAGGCTGTAACCAATGCGTACGACCGACATCACGACTCCCTCCGCAAATTCCTTGCTCGGCTGAGCCGAAATCGATTCATGCAAATTAGGATCAAATGCCTGCCCAACAGGATTGATCTCCTTGAAACCATGCTGGGCCAGGGCGGACTTGGCCTGTGTCAAAACCATTTCAACCCCACCCACGACAGCCTGAATATCCGCGTTGGGTGCTTTTGCCGCCGTTAGTCCGAGGCTGAGGCTGTCCAGGACAGGGATTAGGTCCTCCAATACCCGCGACGCCGCATATTGGCGAAGATCATCCTTTTCACGAACAGCGCGTTTGCGAAAATTCTCCAAGTCAGCGACTGACCGCAAGTAACGCTCGTAATTCTCCGCTCCGCTTTTTCGCGCGGCAAGCAGCTCCGTCTCCAATTGCTCAATGACACCCTCGGCGCCCTGCTCGGGGGAGGAGACTTCGGAATCGATGGGTTCGGAACTGGGCTTGGGCTCGGTCGCTTTGGTCGAGGGATCGTTCTCGTTCATGGGAAAACGATCATTCAACTACTTCTTCGGGCTTTCTTCAAGTTTCTCGATCATGCCCTTGAAAAAGCCTCCGGCTTTCTTGCCCGTGCCTTTAAGAAGCTCCACTGGCTCATTCATTGCACCTCCAATTGCCTTGCCCAAAGCCCCGGGGACGAGCGCGGACAGTGCGCTGCCAATCGCGCCAATTCCAGGGATCGCTCCCGTGACAATCTGTTTTGCATCCGTGACGTCGGTATAGCGCCGATCGATATTGAGGTTCATCTCCCGAATCGAGGGCGTGGCTTTTCCTCCCGAATAGTCAACAAGCTGAACCTTTGAAAATCGCAGATGCAGTCTCCGAATAAGAAATTCTAGCTTCGCGGACGGCTCCGGCTTTTTCTGCTTATCGTCCTTCGGTCCTGCCATGCGCTCCTGAAACAACCCGAGATTTGTTCGCTTCTGGCTGTCTGTGACCACGGCGACCAAAGCGACATCGACAACCGCATCGTCGACAATCGGGCGCTTGCCTCCGATCAAGGACCAGAGATCCGTATTTGCCTTGAACTCGCGCACCTGGATGAAGTCGCGCGACGGCCAGTCCGAGGGGTTATTGATGACCAAGCCGGAAACGCTGACATCACCCTTGAACGGATTCACCGCCATCTTGGCAATCTGCACCTCGAAACCGGTACGCTTCTGAACGACACTCTTCAGGATCGACGGAAGAAAGAGCATCCAGGCGACCGCAATGAGCGCGAAGAGTACAACGAAGAACAGGAGGAGTTTGAAGAGAGCACCTCCGCGGCACTGGCGCAGGTTCCTGAAGGAAGGGTAAATCGTAGTCATGGCCGTATTGGGAAAACCAACCTAAACAAAATTCTCTGTCATGAGAATCAACGTGGGACCTTTCGCGGTGAAACGAAAGGCTGTATCATAGGGCAAAACAACATTTGAGCCTGTCGGCAATGCATCTCCCGATGCCGCCGCAAGGGTTCCCGAAACAACACTGAGTAGCCGCGGCTGCTCATTTGCGCCCACTTCAAGGCACGCATCGCGATCGAGCGGCACCCGTCGGATGCGAAACTCCTCCGCGTCCGCAATCACGGCAGGTTGCGGCGCGGCCCGCACGGGAGCAGGCTCGACCACGCCCCAATCGATCGACGCAAGCGATTCCGCAACATGTAATTGCCGCGCCTTGCCATCCAGTCCCACCCGGCCCCAGTCGTAGACCCGATAAGTCGTATCCGAATTCTGCTGAATTTCCAGGATGAGATTCCCACCATCGATGGCATGAACGGTCCCGCTTCGGACGAGAATGGAGTCACCCGGCGCCACGTCGAAGCGATGCACGCACGACTCAAGTGTTTGTTCCACCAATGCGTTGGCAAACTGCGCTCGAGTCGTGGATCGTTTCAGCCCCACCAGCAGGCCCGACCCCGGTTCTGCCGCGGCGATGAACCAGTTTTCAGTCTTGGGTTCGCCGCGCAATGCCGGCGCTATTTCCGCCGGTGGATGCACCTGAAGACTCAGGCGCTCCCGGCAATCGAGCCATTTGACAAGCAATGGAAAGGGACGCGCCGGATCATAGCCTGGTCCCATGACCGCGGCACCATGCCGTTCCAGCACCTGTCTAAGCGACAGACCTGCCCATTGACCGCGACTCACCATGGATTGGGCCTCGGGGCGGTCCACAATCTCCCAGCTTTCACCAATCGGTCGGGCAGGCGGAAGCACTCGCCCCAGCTTGCGTTCAAGGGCGCGACCGCCCCAAACGCGATCCTGATAAAGAGGCGTAAAAAACAGAATTTCACTCATCGGGAACAATGCCTGCCAAAGATGCGGGTGGGTTAATGATGGACAACCCAATCAGCGGAATCCGATGATTCGGAAATACGCACAGCAGGGTGCCGCTACGCACTCAGATCAGATGGCCAAAACAGCGAGTTCAAACACAAATCCCAAAACCGCCCTCGGGGGCGTGCGCCACCGTCCCAACTGGCCGGTGGCCATCATCCTGTTCCTGCTCGGGATTCTGCTGGCAGTCGCCTACCTCAACTACTCACCGGCGCAAAGCCACTGGATCACGACCAATCCCACCGAAAAGAACTGGGTGGGGCTCTTCGGCGCCGAGATGTCCTACCTGACACTGCATTGGCTGGGCGTCAGCACCTGGCTGGTGCCGATCTTCCTTCTCTGGTTCGGAGTCGTCTCGATTCGCAACGCCCGCCGCCTGGCCATTACCCGGCTGGTCGCGATGCTGCTGTGCATCGGATCTTTCTCGGGCCTGTGGTCAATGTGGGAAAGCTTCGGAGTTTCCCAATACTTCACCGAAGGCCCCGGAGGGCGCCTCGGGCGCCTCGTCTATCAGGATGCCTTCAAAGAAACACTCGGGGTGTTCGGATCCATCGTGCTCATGGGATCACTCTACGCGCTCAGCCTGCTGTTCATCTTTTCAAAGGACATCACCACCGAACTCGAAAAAATCGCTGCAGCCGTGCACGGATGGATCGAGAAACGCCGCGAGCGCCGGGCCGAAGCCGCAGCACTGAAGCGCGAACTCGACGAGATGCAGACCCGGCAACGTGCCGCCGAACGAACCGCACTCGAACAAAAACAGGCAAACGCAGCAGCAGCGACAGCCGCGGCAAAAGCACTCGCAACCAAGAAGGCGCTGCAGGCGGAAGCACGCGCACAGGAGGATGCAGCGGCGCTTCAGAAAAAGTCATCGGCCGGCAGCGTTTCCGCCGAGTTGATGAGGGAGGGCCTCGTCGATGCCATTGTTCCCGAAGACGCGGCCGAGGCACCGGAGACCGAAAGCCTGCTGCCCAGTGACGACAAGTCTCCATCCCCACGGAAAGGGCGGAACAGCCCCGGCGCCACTGCAACCTCTTCGAACGAACTCGAGTCCCAGGCTGGCGGGCGCTTCGAACTCAATATCGTAAAACCTGAGGAAACGAAACGCGCGCGTGTCGTCTCCCCCACCCCCTCCGACTCCGACTACCAGTTTCCTCCCCTCTCTTTGCTGCGCGAACAGACGCCCGTCGCTCCCGAAAACTCCGAGGAAGAGCACCGCCGAAACGCGGAAAACCTCCTGCGCATCCTTGGAGAATTTGGCGTCCAGGTCACCCTGGGCGAAATCCACGTCGGTCCTGTCATCACCCGCTACGAGATCGTGCCTGCTCCCGGCGTTCGTGTGGAAAAGATTGCGGGCCTCGACAAGAACATCGCCCTCGGCATGCGCGCACAATCCGTGCGCATTCTCGCCCCGATTCCCGGGAAGGCCGCAGTAGGGGTTGAGGTGCCAAACCAGCATCCGACACCAGTCGGCATGCGGGAAATCCTGGAGAGCGAGGATTGGGGAACAGCCCTGAACAAGGGAGAAATCCCGGTGGCGCTCGGCAAGGACGTGTCCGGAAAGCCCATCGTCTCAGATCTCACAAAGATGCCCCACCTGCTGATCGCAGGTGCAACGGGCTCAGGCAAGTCCGTGTGCCTCAATTCCATCGTCGCCTCGATCCTGTACTCCAAGAGCCCGAAGGATCTTCGGCTGATCATGGTCGATCCGAAGATCGTTGAACTGAAGATCTTCAATACGCTCCCGCACATGCTGATTCCGGTTGTGACGGAGCCCAAGAAGGTGCCCGCAGCGCTGAAGTGGCTGCTCGGAGAAATGGATCAGCGTTACCAGATTTTTGCCAAGGTAGGCGTTCGCAACATCGTCGGATTCAATCACCGCAAGCGCTCCTCCGAGAAAGCTCCCAAGGATCCCTCGATCCCGGAACAGACGGGACTCGAGGGAATCGATCCGGCACTGGACGATGGCCTCGAAATTCCAGAGCGCCTTCCCTACATCGTCGCCATCATCGACGAACTCGCCGACCTCATGATGGTCGCTCCCGCCGAGATTGAAACGAGCATCGCTCGTCTCGCCCAACTGGCGCGCGCTGCCGGCATCCATCTCATCATCGCCACCCAGCGCCCGTCCGTGAATGTCATCACCGGCGTGATCAAGGCCAACCTGCCGTCACGCATCGCCTTCCAGGTCGCCTCCCAGGTCGATTCCCGGACCATTCTCGACACGAAGGGAGCCGACACGCTCATCGGCCGGGGCGACATGCTGTTTTCCCCTCCAGGAAGCTCACGTCTGGTCCGCGCCCAGGGTGCCTTCGTGTCCGATGACGAAGTCAACAGCGTCGTTGATTTCCTCAAGAAGAACGGTCCGCCGATCTTCGCGAGCGAGGTCCAGGCCCAGATCGATCGCGATGCCCGCGAGGAATCCGACGAGGATGATTCCGACGACGAAGATATGGGAGATGACGCCGAGCTCTACCAGCAGGCCCTCGATGTCCTCCGCAGCACGCGCCGCGCATCGACCTCCATGATTCAGCGACGCCTGCGCATCGGCTATAACCGGGCGGCACGCATCATGGATCTGATGGAACAGAAGGGTGTGGTGGGACCTGACAACGGATCTAGCCCCCGCGAGATTCTCATCGATCTGGATTCGATCTGAGCCCGTGGGCCTCCCGAATCATGAAGAAAAGCGGAGTGACCCGCCGGAAAGACTGGTCACCGCGCGCACTTCCGTCTTCCCTCCTCTCGCCATTTCAACTTCATCCTACTGAGCCCCATGCAGACGATCGGCGAACGCCTTGAGGAAGCGCGCAAACGGAAAGGGGTCTCCATCCGCGAAGTCGCGGAGGCGACCAAGATCCGCGGCGACTACCTGCACAAATTCGAGAACAACCAGTTCGATCTGTCGCTGCCCGAAATCTACGTGCGCGGCTTCCTGCGGACCTACGCCACGTTCCTCAAGCTCCCGAGCGACAAGATCATCAACGATTACAAGGGTCTGGGCATCGGAGAATCGAAGACCCGGGGTCTGGCTCGCGAGAGTTTCGGTCGCATGGAACTCTCGGTTTCCTCCGCAAAGAGCACCAATCGCGACGTGCCGCCTCCACCCCCTACCAATGCGGACACTGTCCCGGAGGCCACGCCAGCGCCGGACAACAATCCAGCTACGTTCCGCCCAAGGGCTTCGGGACCGCAAATCGATCAGGCGCTCGTCATCAAGGGCCTGCTCGCGCTTGCAGGGATCGGTGTGCTGATCGTGCTCATCGTGGTGCTCGTGAAATTGTTCAGCAGCGATCCTTCAAAGCCGGCCACCGCATCGGGCAGCAATTCCTCCGTCGTGGCCCCACGGCCAGGCGAAGCAGTCATCACCGTGTTCGCAATGGACAACGTCTTCCTCACCGTCCGCCAGCTCAACGACAATCTCGTGCTCTTCAGCGGCGCGATGTCACGCGGCGATTCACGGGTTCTGCCCTACCGCACCGCGCTTCGCATCGAAGCCGATCCCCATCGTGCGGTTGAACTGGAAATCAACGGCATCCGCTATCCCATGCCGGACCGGGCTGCAGATCTCAAGGCACCGGCGTCGCGCTCAACCACGCCATCCGGGCGGTAAGGCTGTTTTTGTCTATCGACGGCTGAGGGCGACCGGGGGTCCAAGCACCTCCCGCAGCACGATCGCACGCCGAAGATTTCCAGTCCCCTGGAGATCCCGCAGCAGCTCCCTGCGGACGACATTCTCACGCCTGATTTCAATCAAGAGCGAAGTCGGTTGCGCACTCTCAGCGGCTTGAGTAGCCTCCTGACGTCGCGCCTCTTCAAGGGCCAACGCCTGCTCCTTGAGTTTGCGGAGGCGTCTGCGCTCGGCCTTCTCAGCCGCGGCTTTCGCCTTGGCATCCTCCTCAGTCCGACGCATGGCCTCGGCCGCCCGCCGAAGCATTTCCTCAATCGGATTCGCCATTACAGGCCGGGGAGCTTCCAACGGTTCCGCGGGCGCATGCCGTGGCGGTGCGGACGGCTCGGATGGCAGCGCAGGCGGGATTCCCCCTCCGCGCCGCTCCGCAATCTTCCGGAGCATCTCCTCGCGAATCTGCCTCTCCCGTTCGGACTGCGCGGCGTCCGGATTGTTTCGATCTCCCAGCTTTCGCGTCTGCGGCACATCGGGGATGCCGTCGCCGTCGTAGTCGGCGCTTTCACCCGCCTTGTGACGCTTCCGCTGGTTGATCCAGTAGGCGATCACACCCGCCACAATGGCGATGACCTGAATGTGTTCGAAGATCCAGTCCACGACGGGTGAGACTCAGTCGGGTTGAAGAAAAGCCAGGGCCTCAGGACTTTTGGTCAGGATCGGCGATGCTCTGGCGCATCGAGGTGTCGGCCTGGACGTTGTCCATCCGATAGTAGTCCATCACTCCGAGGCGCCCATTGCGAAACGCATCCGCCATCGCCTGCGGCACCTGCGCCTGCGCCTCGACCACCTTGGCCTGCATCTCCTGCACCTTCGCCTTCATCTCCTGTTCAAGAGCCACCGCCGCCGCACGGCGGATTTCCGCCTGCGCCTGGGCCATGTTCTTGTTCGCCTCCGCCTGCGCAACCTGAAGCTTGGCGCCGATGTTCTCGCCCACATCGACATCGGCAATGTCAATCGAAAGGATCTCAAACGCCGTGCCCACATCGAGGCCGCGATGAAGCACGGTCTTGGAAATGTTGTCGGGCGACTCAAGCACCGCCTTGTAACTCTC
>CAUJJL010000195.1 GCA_963205455.1 Verrucomicrobiota bacterium | reverse complement strand
TCACCATCGGGATTGGGCCTCCTGACCAGCCGGCGAAACGCCCGGTGCCGACTGGTCACTTTTCCAACCCAGACTAGCGCCTCACAGGTACAGGCATCGCGGAGAATCGCCTGATACCCCAATTGGCATAACCTGTGTCAATTGACCCGGTGTTGTCTGATCAGAGCTATTCAACGGACATGATGTCCACTTTAAGGGACGCCTCCCGCCCGGAAAGCATACCTTCCCACAATCCGTCAACCGTTCCCAAACAAGAAATCCCAAGACCAACAGGCACACCAATGAAAAGACACTATTCTGGGTTAGTTGCACTTCTCCCGTTGATGCTGAGCCAATGCCCGAACCTCCTGGCGCAAACAAGACGCGCTGAATCTGAAGTGCAGGATGCAAGAAGGGTCGATGACGGCAATATTACCAGACTCTCGCCATTCGTGGTTTCAACAGACAAGGACACCGGCTACATTGCAGCGGACACGCTGAATGCCGGACTCTTGAATACAAAGCTACTGATGACGCCCGGTGGTATCGATATTTTCACGCGTGATTTTATAAATGACATCGGTGCAACGAACATTGATGAGGCATCGGGCTGGCTGACCAGCTCCCGCCCGCTCGAACTTGGCGCAGTTGAAGGAAACAGTGTAAATCCAGGTGGCTTGAACTACTATGATTCTGGAACCAACGTCTCGCTGCGCGGGCTAGGTGCGAATCCCAGCACCCGAAACTACTTTACCAGCGCATCAACGCCGAAGGAATACAATGTTGAACGCGTCGAAGCTGCACGCGGCCCCAACGCAATCCTCTATGGAGAAGGCGGTCCTGGAGGTGGAGTAAACTACATAACCAAGAGGGCAAAGAGCTGGAGTTTCACGAATGTCCGCCTCCGCTTTGATGACAGCTACTCCAAGGGCATGTCATTGGATATCAATCGCAAACTGAACAGGAAATTGAGTGCGAGGTACAATCTCAATCTCCAGGACACCCGGCATTATATCGACCGGACCCAGCTCACTGAGCAGGGCCACTCCCTGAATGTCGTCTACGCCCCCTTCGATCAGACAAATATCGTTTTTGATGCAGACTATTCTCGGTATACCCGGCCAAGTCTGATCATGAACTACCTTGATCGCTATTCCAGATGGGATCACCAGCCCGTGACCGGCAAACTGACATCAGCAGCGGCGACTGCAAGAGGATTGAGCAATTATACAGGCACCAAGTATCTCATCTGGACGGATGGGATCGGTCTTCTTGATTATGCCGGATATGCCTCGACCAACGGAGTGGGAATCACCCAGGCAGCCGAGGCAGCCTATGGAGATGCGCTCTTCCCATCCGTCGCAGCAGGAGCACCGGGCGTCAGTGCCGTGCCAACACTGGCACCCACATTCAACGCAAATCCAGAGAACCAATCGGTGGCAGACAAGGCGCTCGATTTCCAGCTTTCTGTAGATCACACTTTCTCAAACGGACTTTCACTTCAACTCGCTGGTCAATATTCCCACTTTACGAGCCAGGGCGGCAACTATCCATTCTCGGTAATATACATCGACCCCTTACGCAATCTTCCAAACGGACAGATAAACCCCAATTACGGCCAGCCATATTCGAATTCATATGTCGGCAGAGCGGTGGACTTCTCCCGCGATTCCAAGTCCATGCGTCTGGTAACAGCATACCCTCTGAAACTCTTCGGCGGTGTAACGAACATCAGCGCTTTCGCGATACACCAGGAGAAGGACGACAAGACAATCTATACCGACCTGCATATCAGAGATACAACCTCGACCCTGCCAATCACCGATGGCTCGAGCCTGATCCGCGTCAACCGTTATCTCAACAACCTTCCTGCAAAACTGCCCGACTTCTCCGAGATGTATGATACCGTTGATGTCCCAACTTCTGACGCAAGAAACCACCAAAAGACCGATGCCTATGAAGTTGCAATGTCAGGCAGTTACCTGCGTGACACGCTATCTGTGATTGCCGGATATCGCCGCGACCGATCAGAGCTCGACAATGAGAACGGCGTTGCATCTTCGCGAGATCGGCAATCCGGCCAATTTACCTCATACACTACTGACAGCCGCCTGGGTTTTAACGACACCACCACCTACGGATTTGTGTACTTTCCCATAAAGCATGTCGGGCTCTACGGGAACAATTCAGAGGGGTTCATCATACAAACATCAGCCTATAAGCGGCTCGATGGATCATTCTCAAAGGCAAACATCGTCCCTGCAGGGGAGAAATCAGGCGGGCTTCGTTTCCAATTCGGGAACGATGCAGGCATCAAGGTCATCGGCTCAATCGGATACTATCGCGCCGAACAGACCAACTCCATCCGGAACGTCTCAATAGGCAACATAAACAATCTATGGAATGACCTGGGGGAGTACGACGGAAAGGACTATTCCGGAAATTATATTTCAACCTACAGCAACAACCCACTCACCATTACCGCCCTGAATTCAATTACAAGCTCTTCGAGTCTGGTCGGGTACGGATGGGAGGGGAGCCTGACGGCAAACTTCGGCAAGGCTTTTCGTCTCACCCTGAATGCCGCACTGCCCAAGACGAAGCAGTCCGATGTCGCCTCAGACTATGTGGCCTACGTAAATGAAAATCGATCGAAATGGCAGGTGCTCGCCAACAACCCTTCAAATCCAAACAATATCCAGGACACAAACTACCTCAATCAGATTCAGGGCTTCATTGATAGCTTTCAGGAAGGTCGCAAGCAGAATTATACCTATGACTATCGCGTAAATGCCTTTGGAGTCTACACGTTCAATTCAGGAGTATTGAAGAACCTCCGGGTAGGTGGTGGCGTGCAGCTTTACGGCCCTTGCATAGCCGGAAATGAACCCGGAAAACCCTTCGACTATGTTTATGCCAAGAAATACCATTTGGCGAACGCATTGATCGGGTATCCGATAAAGATCGGAAAGTACAAGACGGATGTTCAGCTTAATGTTTCAAATCTGTTCAATTATGATGATGCGATTGTGAACGGAGTCTTCGCCTATAGCTTCCAAGGCACCGTGCAGAACGTACCCTATGGCACCAAGAATGTCTGGCCACGACTGGTCCGTCTCACGATCAATCTTTCCTACTAAACCCTGCCAAAGGCATTCGGATTATACTCCCAGCCAATCCACTGACGCCCTTCAAGAAGCGTGTCAGTGAGGTGCGTCGACCATCCTTTACGCCTTTCCTCGCGTATTCCAGTCATTCAGCCCTGGTCCCAGACCTAAGGGTTGTTCCCATGCCAGCGTCCTGGAGAGCATCGCAGTCTTGGATCAATGGTCGAAATTGCAGATTGGACCGGCAGCTCCGAACTGACTGTACTGAGGCAAGGCCGCCAAATCTTCCTGCCCCCCTGCAGCCATCGGGACTCTGACAGCGTTCTAGCGGAATCAATATATGTCTTCCGGCAATCTGACACCCGTTCCTGGCATGCCTCCGACATTGGCAAGAGCCAAAGAAGATCAACACCTCGCGTGCGCCATATCAGAGGAGGAGCAAAGGCTATTCATGAAGCCGAATGGGCTCGTCATGAAGTCATTGCAACTGCGGGTGTCATGGTTCAAAGACGACGCGTTACCTATAGACCAATCCTCCCTGGCGGAGTTGAATCCGAATATCCTGCTTACGGGATGGTCCTCACTGCCCCTGGATGCACACTGGCTGTCTTCCAGGGAATGCAAGCTGCGCTATATTTGTCATCTGGGCGGAGCAGTGAAATGGCTCGTTCCGCGGAGCTTCATCGAGCGCGGAGGCATTGTGACGAATTGGAGCGATATTCCAAGCACGTCAGTGGCTGAACATGCGCTCCTGCTTGCGTTGTCGGCCCTCAGAAACAGCGGCCACTGGCTGGAGGTGCTCAGAGGCGGACGCAAGAGTACCAATCGGATCGAATGGCTGAACACGCGCACCCTCTTCGGACGAAAGGTTGGAATCCATGGCTTCGGACGAATCGCCCGAGAACTCGTCAAAATTCTTCGCCCGTTTGGTGTAGAGATTCGCGCCTATTCCCAAGGAGTGCCTGCGTCGTTGTTCGACGCGATGGGGGTGACTCAAGTCGAATCGCTTGTATCGCTGTTCACGGAAAATGAAGTTCTCTTTGAATGTGAAGGCCTGACACCGAAAACTTCCGGGGTCGTTTCGGCTAAAATCCTGGCCATGCTGCCGGACGATGCGGTGTTCGTGAACGTGGCCCGGGGCGGCCTGGTTGACGAGGCTGCACTCCTCCGTGAAGCGACTTCAGGGCGGATAAGGGTCGCCCTGGATGTGATGACATCAGAGCCGGTCGCCCCTTCCTGCCCCTTTCTTCAACTGAAGAATGTTGTCATGTCCCCGCACATCGCAGGCCCGACATTTGACCAGTACTCAAGCTGCGGAGCGTTCGCCGCAAGAAACATAGCCCGATATTTGGGAGGCACCCCGCTCGAAGGAATCGTTTCGTTGGTTGAATACGATCAATCCACCTGAGGTCCGGGCCGGATTCAGACGCCCCTTGCCACCGGCATCCAAGCTCAGCCGGATGCCCGTTGGATTCTGAAATCAGATCTTTTCCTAAATTCCCTATTGAACAACTTTGACTACCGACTCGCACTTCCCGTCATCCCCTTCCGAGGCTGCCAGAACTTGAAGCGAGGAACAGAGGGGTACTTGAATGAACCGGCGCGCCGCACGCCTCGCGCCCAGTACGGTCAATGCCGCCAATGATTTTGCGGCCGACGCGTCCGTCTTCTAGCGAACGCCCAAGGGTAAGCCCACCGGATTCCTATTCAATACAGAAAAATAAAGTGGAAACTCCAATTTGACCATCGGACGCGCGAAACCTTGTGCTCCATCCACCGACGCCGTTTGCACCCCGTGACGATGCCAACGACGAAGTGGATAACCTCAAAGCCCGAAACCAATGTTGCACACGCCGCCAATCACTCCCTCGCTCGCCATGGGTTCGCATCGCAAACTCATCCTCGCCGCATTCGGCTGCGTGCTGTATCCAGTCCTAGCGCTGGGTCAGCTCGCCCCGTCGAAACCAGTGGCATCCGAACCGCCACGCCAGGCACAGGTACCGATTGTCGCCACCTCGCCTGCGCCCGCCGAGGACATCGTCACACTCTCCCCGTTCGTCGTAGACACCGAGCGGGATAACGGCTACCAAGCCACAACGACGCTGGCGGGTACCCGCCTCAAGACCGATTTGCGTGATGTCGGAACTTCCATCTCCGTCATTACATCGCAATTTCTCCAGGACATCGGTGCGACCGATACGAAAAGCCTCCTGACCTACGTGACCGGAAGCGAAGTCGGCGGCACCGCGGGCAATTTCTCAGGTGGCTCAGCGGGTGGAGCAGCCAACAGCTGGCCCTTTGAGGAGCTCGGACCGCAGGCCGCCACTCGTCTTCGCGGACTGGCGGGTGCATCGCATGCCCGCAACTTTTTCAGCACGGGGATCCCCTTCGATGCCTACAATATCGACCGCGTGGAAGTTAACCGTGGAGCCAATGCGATACTCTTCGGCACAGGCAGCCCCGCCGGCATCATCAATTACAACCTCAAACGCGCGGTATTCAAAGATTCTGTGAATGTCGAGGCGCGCTATGGCAGCTATGAGACTCACCGGGGCTCCTTCGACATCAACAAGCAGATCATCGATGGTCAGCTGGCCCTCCGCCTCAATGGACTTCTCAAGCGCAACAAGTACCAGCAGGAGTTTACCTTTGAAAACGACGATCGCATCTATGGTGCGCTTGTCTATGCCCCCAAGTGGGCAACGACCAGGAATGGTGTGTTGTCGGGCACGGTGATCCGGGGTAACATCGAGTCCGGCAACTTGGACTCGCGCCGTCCCCGGGTCTTCGCTCCACAGGACAATATTGTCTACTGGTTCGAGCCGCCCTTCCACAACAGCCCGGTCAAAGTCACCTGGGACGCTGCCAATGCCCGCACAAACAGCGGGATTACACCTGCGCCTACTCCGGCCTACTACATTTATCGCAATCCTGTTGTCTGGTTCAATGATCCGAACAGCAGTGTGCCAAACACGGGATCAACAGCCCCGAATGGGCAGCCGATAACGGTTCGGCAGGGAATTATTTCGAATCTGCCCTCTGCACTCTATCGCACGGGTACCGCCATTTGGGGTTCGCCCAAGCTGCTTTCTGACCTGGCCATGGAGGCAGGTGTGCCCGATGCGTCCTTCTATCGTATCAACTCTTTGACCGACACCTCGGTATTCGATTTTCGCAACAAACTCTTGGAGGGCCCCAACCGTTTCGAGTATGCCAATTTCGACGCCTACAACATCTCTCTAGAGCAGCGCTTCCTCAAGGACCGGATGGGCGTAGAGCTGGCCTTTGACAAGCAGTCCTTCATATCCGGAGACAACAATTGGATTCAGTCGAATCGGATCATGATCGACGTGAATACGACACTCCTTGATGGCCGAGCGAACCCGAACTTCGGTCGCCCCTTTGTCGCGGGATACTGGCGCGGCAACTACGGCAAATACGACAGCAAGGTGAAACGTGCGACTGCCTACTACAAGTTCGATTTTGCTGACATCCTGCCCGAGCGCTGGGCAAAATGGGCGGGGAGCTTTACGACCACCGTTCTGCAGGAAAACGGAACCAGCCGCGCCCGCCGCCTTGGCGGCGACAGGTTCGCGTCACCCGACAATTGGACCTACAGCAACAACCAACTGATCACGGATGCAAACGGAGGCAGAGTCGCAACAGCCAATTACATCGGACCGAGCCTGGCGTCGGCCAGCACCGCGAGTGGCGCGAATATTCCTGGCCTCACGGCAACTCAACTGCCTTCCGCAGCAAACGGCACGACGTTTCAAGCCCACTCCCAGACGGCCGGTACTCAGTTTGTCACGACAACCGGCACATTCATCGATGACGGCATCGTTCCAGAGAATCTGGTCACGTTTACATCCTGGACCGGGGACGACTTCCGGAATCGCGCAGCGATCATTCAATATAAATTGCTGCAGGATCACCTCGTACTGACATCGGGCTGGCGGCGCGACAAGGTCGACAGCTTCACAGCCGCCACCCCGAAACGCGGTGCACGCAATAACCTGGTCATCAACGATGGCTCCTGGGTGTTTCCTTCGACTCCGACCACCTCCGTTTCCGATGAAACCCAGTCGCGCAGCGCCGTGCTCCATTTGCCGGATCGCCTGGTCCGAAAACTGCCACTCGTCAGCAGCGCATCCTTGCGATACAACACATCGCAGAACTTCCTGCCCGGAGGGACCCGCTTTGACAGCTACGGTCGCGCAATTGCCCCGCAGAGTGGCGACACGAAAGACGTCGGATTCTCCTTGGGGCTCGCCAACAACCGCGTCGTTCTCACAACAACCTGGTACACCACGAAGCAGGTCAATACAACAGCCGGCGGTGGCATCAGCGGGCTCACCTCGAACATTGTTGAGATCTGGCGTCTCGCCAAAAACATGGAAGGATTGGGTCTCAACACGCAGATGAGTCGCGTGCAGCCTCCTCCCCAATTCCTTCTTGATATGTATAGTTTTAGGGTGACAAATGGCACCGCCGCCTTCAACGCCCGGAACGATGTCGTGCTGACGCAGGATGCGGTATCGGAAGGGGTCGAAATCGAGGCACACGTCAATCTCACGAGAAACTGGCGCCTCACGGCTAATGTCTCCCGCGCCCAGTCCGTGCGCGCCAACACTGGCAAGGCGTTTTACGACCTCTATTTTGGGGACAAAACAAACGGGGAGTCGCTCTTCGAAAACTGGACCAACAGTGCCAATCAGACAACCTATCTCACAGAAAGCATGGAGCGAATCGGCAGGCGAGCCACCGAGGTCGCCAACTCCTACTATGCCCAAGCCCTTCAGGATGGCGGCCCTGCGGCTGAGCTCCGCAAGTGGCGCGCCAATCTCGTGACCACCTATTCATTCGACAAACGTTCGCGCCTTCGCGGCGTGAGCATCGGCGGCGGCGGCCGCTGGCAGGACAAGGTCGCGATCGGATACCCTTACACAAATGTTCCGGATTCAACGACACGCATCCCGGACGTGAAAAAGCCGTTCTTTGGTCCTGAAGAATTCATACTCGATTCCTGGCTGCGTTACGAACGCCGCATCCTGAAAGGAAAGGTGGGGCTCACGCTGCAATTGAATGCAAACAATGTCCTCAACAACGATGAATTGATTCCTGTGGGCACCCAGCCCGATGGCTCCACCGCTGTCTATCGCATTCCAGCAATTCGTAGCTATGAACTGAGCGCCCGCTTCAGCTTCTGAGCTCCACTGCAGCGTCTCCGGTCGACGATGCATTTTCAACGGATGCCCGCACGGATCCACGGCTCCAGGCAGCGCCGTGGCCGTGCCCATGAAGTGCCTCTGGCATTGAGTTCCTTTGGACCGAACAACGACCCTGTCGCCAGTCGCACATCCAGGGCACCCTGCTCCACCATGCACTTCGCCTTTTCCCATTGATCCGCCAAAAGCCTCTTTCTCTATTGAAATTTCGGGGCGGTTGACGTTGACGACCCTCATTGAGCGGGTTTGCCTGCGGCGCTCGCCCACGAGACTGATTCTCCAATGGCAAAGCAATCGATGATACCTTCGGCGAACCACTCCACGCACACGGTGCCGGTTCTCTGCAAGGCGCTCCGGGTCCTTGAAGCCGTGGCAAAGGATCCCAGTGGAGCCACGACCAAGAATCTTGCGAGTTCCCTCGGAATCGCACAATCGACCTGCTATCGGATCCTGCAGTCCTTCGTAGCTGCCGGATGGCTTTGCCAGCGCAAGGGCGGCATCTTCGAGCTCTCTTTCGGTCTCGTCCCGCTCCTGCGCCCGCTCCTGCGCCACGAGCTTTTGATTGAGACTGTGCGCGAGCCGCTCGCACAACTGGCCCGCTCGACCGGCATCACCGTCAAGCTCACCATTCGCCAGGGCGATTCCGCCGTCACCATTTTCAGCGCCCAGTCCCCCAAACCCCACGCCATCACCTCGCGCGTGGGCTCCATGTTCAACCTAGCCATCGGCTCCAGTGGCGCCACCTATCTGGGCGCAATGGACGACGCCGAGGTGAGGAGCATCCTCGACCGTGCTCCCGCCGAGGTATGGAAGTTTCAACGGCGTGAGGTTGTGCTTCGGCGGGTGCGGGAGGGCCGGAAAATCGGTTGCTACTCCGATAGCGGTTCGTATCAGCCCAACATCCATACCCTTTCCGCCCCTCTTGTCGGCCAGGGCAACGAACTTGTCGGTGCAATCACGCTCATCGGTTTCCCTCAGGATTTTGCCGGCGCGAGGAAATCCCTCCTCACAAGGGAACTCAAGTTTACCGCCGGCGGTTGCACACAAATCATTCAGAGCCCCGGTACCGTGGCTGAATGACCCGTCCCACGAAAAGAACCCTACGAGCGAAACAATTTTCAACATGAGCCACACGAATTCCCAAGCAGACGCCTATAAAAGAGAAGTAGGCATGATGAATCTCGAGAAACTGATCGCCCTCCGCGAAGGAATCTCGACCAAGGAACTCCCCATTCCCGCCGGCGATCTCCTGGCCCGTTTCGAGCAGATTTACACGGGAGCCATCAGTGACGTCATGCGAGAGTTCTGTCTACTCGATCAAGCGTTGCCAGGATACTTGAAACCGCTGCGTTCCGAACGGACAGTCGCAGGATTCGCCTTCACCGTAAAAAGCTCCCCGAGCATTCAGATCTCCGGCGAGATGGCTTTTCGCACAAAGATGCTCTCGGAACTCTCGCCAAACGCCATGGTTGTCTGGGATACCTCGGGTGATGATCGCGGCACCCTTTGGGGCGGCGTGATGACCGCAACCGCAATGGGACTCGGCGTTCGCGGCGCCGTCATCGACGGCGGCATTCGGGACACGCACCAGATCCTCGAAAAGGACTTTCCGGTCTACTACAAGTACCGCTGTCCAAACGGTAGCCTCGGAAGGTGCATGATCACGAACTATCAAGTGCCTATTAGGATTGGAGACGTCCTGATTCGGCCGGGAGATATTGTTCTGGGCGACATTGACGGTGTGGTTGTCGTCCCACGAGATCTGGCATGTGATGTCCTAAAGCGTGCCGAAGAGCTGAAGCAGAACGAAAAGAAGATCTTTTCCTGGGTCGCCGCCGGCGAGTCCGTGAGTGAAATCACAGGCAAGGGCGGATACTTCTGATCGGCTGGCGCGTGTTTTCTGAGTGGCACTGTTAAGCCATTGATTCATCTCTCCGTCCTGCCTCCGTCATGAACACTCTCCGACTCATTCTGTTTTACGCGCTTGCGCTCTGCACCATGGGAGCCGCCGACTACGACACCCTTTGGCAGGAGCCGACGCTTCAGCAGCGAATTGAGCGCGACATCCGCACATACCGAATGAGCTATGTCGTCGTGCGCTGCCTTGCGCCGGGCGGCACACCCA
>CAUJJL010000194.1 GCA_963205455.1 Verrucomicrobiota bacterium | reverse complement strand
CTGAGCCCTACTATGTGGATTTTGCGGGATGGCGTCTCATTGCGTTTTTTCTGGTCCTTGCCATCGCCCTGGGATGCCTGCTGATAGAGCAGGAATCAAAGGAAGAGCGAGCGCCTCCAAAACCAACCGACGGCAATGGCTGATGTTGCGCTGCCTCTTCCGCCGCCACCGGAGTTCCCTGTCCTCTCGGTCTGCCTCATGGAGGCTCGACCATCCCTGGCGGGAGCAGAGAGCGAATGCTCACGACTCATTGTCGTTCAGCAGCGGGTGGGCGATGTGCGGCGCCAGTAGTGCGCCCAGTTGAGGGCGAAGCAGGCGAGTGCGAAAATGGCCATTGTGGTGTATGCCCAGGCGGGCGAGCCGAGGTGGTGCATGCACCAGCCAAGGAGCAACGGGGGGAAGAATCCTCCCAGCGCTCCGAGGCAGCTCACGAAGCCAATGACCGCTCCCGCCTCAGCACCCATCACGCTGGGGATGATCTTGAAGATGGAGCCATTGCCCAACCCCGCGGCTGCGCACAGGATCATGATGGTCCAGAAGAAACCGGTGAATGCATCCGGTTCCAGAAATTGCGAAAGGCTGAAGCCGCAGACCGCCATTGTTGCGATGCTTCCGGCGGTGACCGCTCCCGCACTCCATCGATCGGCCATCCATCCTCCGAGCGGACGCGTGAGCGTTGCCACAAGCACTGCGAACGGCGAATAGAGCAGGGGATTCGGGACGCCACCCGGGGCATTTGCAAAAACCTCATTGATGATCAGCGGCAGCGATGCACCCATCGCCACAAAGGCGCCGAAGGTCAGAAAATAGAGCGTCGAGAGAATCCAGGTGTGTTTGCGCCGTGCGACGGCCAATTGCGAAGCCAGCGACTTGGCCGGTTGAGGATAATTCTTTGTTCCAAACCAGAGTGCCGCGGCGCAAACCAGGATGACGGGAATCCAGACGAAGGCAGCGTTGCTTAACCACACGGTTCGTGTCCCGCCTGCCGCCAGTGAAAGCGTCAGTGGATCGCCCGCGAGCCCGCCGAAGACGGCCACGCCGACAATGGCGGGAATGATGAACTGCGCGAGTGTCACCCCGAGATTGCCGAGGCCGTTGATGCCGAGTGCCGAACCCTGGAGCTGTTTGGGAAACCAGAGCGTCACCGTCGCCATGGAGGTTGCAAAATTGGCTCCTGCAATTCCCGTCAGGGATGCCCAGAAGAGCAGCGTTCCAAAGGAGGTCGACGGATCGCGAAGCGCCATGCCGGTACCAATGCACGGAATGAGCATGAGGAGCGTGACAACCGTGTAGGAGTTCCTGCTGCCGAAGCGGGAGACAATCAACCCGTAGGGAATTCGCAGGAGTGAACCGAGAAGCACGGGGGCGGCGGTGAGCCAGAAGCGCTGCTGCGGAGAAATCGCGAATCCCGTCGCCGAGAGTTTGATCGCAATCGCGGACCACATGAACCACACGGCGAAGGACAGCGCGAGCGAAGTCGCACTGATTGCAAGCGTTCGCCAGGCCAGCCCGACATTGGCAAACGCCTCTGCCTTTTCCGGGACGAGAGCCAGCCGCAGGGGCTGAGGCATGAAACGCAGCAGTCCCGCGCCGCCCAGGAACAGCGCAAGCGAAGCGTAGAATGCAGGCCAGACGATGGCGAGGTCGCCGCCGAGCGCCGTGTTGAGAACGGCGGTCAGCAGCCAGACCTGCAACGAAACGATCAGGATCAGCACACCGATGATGCCGACGAACAGGGTGTTGGTCTTGTTCGGGTGGGCCTGACTCTGTGCCCGGCGGAACGTGCTCATGGTTTCAGGCGGGGCTTGCTGCGAGTTCTGCGACAAGGATGTCCTCGCCACGAAGGATCACAGCGAGTTGCGGCAGCGGCCGGGGTGGAGGTCCCTGGAGCACTTCTCCGGTGCGGGCGTCGAACCAGCCGTTGTGACAAGGGCACTCGATTTTCCCTGTTCCGGGTTTGTAGAACACGGCACAGGCGAGATGCGTGCACTTCTGTTCGAAGGCGCGCCATTCGCCGGATTCCAGATGGATGAGAATGTAGGGTGTGTGTGAACCCGGCAGCGTGAATCCATGAGTGCCGCCGGGCGGAACGTCGCCGATGCGGCAGACCGGATGCTCACCCACGATGCGATGAGGCGGCAGCAGTTTGTCCTTCACCGCGACAAACGCGGTGCCCGCACACAATCCCCCCGAAACGAGGCAGAGGAATTTGGCGAATTCGCGGCGTGACACGTGGGTGGCCTCGACCCGTTCGTGGGGAAAGTCGGTTTCCCATGCGGGTCTTGGTTTCAGCGGGGCGTTGGATGTGTCTTCCATGGGGATCAGTCCACCCGCAGCGCGGTGCTGCCGGCCGGCATCATGATGTTGACCTTGGTGCGCACGGTCTGTGCGCCGAAGAAAAACGTGTTCACGGGCGTGCTGTGCGGACGCATCTGCGCCATCTTCTCGCGTTTGCCGAACCAGAGTGCGCCGCTCGGGCAGACCGTTGCGCACATGGGACGTTTTCCGGCGCTTGTGCGGTCGTAGCACATGTTGCACTTCATCATGATCTGCGTCGTCTCGATCTTCTTTGGCACGCCGAACGGACATGCGAGGACGCAGTTTGCGCAGGATATGCAGCGCGCGGTATTCGCTGTGTGCACGATGCCGAATTCATCCTTGGTGATTGCGTCGGCCGGGCACACGCGTGCACAGGCGGGATCCTCGCAATGCATGCACACCTGCACGGAGGTCTGCGTGCTGACGGCGCGGTCGACATAGTCGACATGAATCATCGAGGTCTGTCCGTTGGTTTCGCACTCCGCACAGGCCATCTCGCAGGCACGGCAGCCAATGCAGCGCTGCGGATCCACGAAAAATTCCTCGTCCGTCCTGATCTGGGTGTTTTGCATCGGGAGGAACTCAGGGGCTCGCAAAGGCCGCGGTCCGTTCGGCCTGCGGTTCGGGTTTGCCGAGGGGATGGAGCTGCGCGGCGCACACCTTGAATTCGGGGATCTTCGAGATGGGGTCGAGTTCGCCGGAAGTGAGTTGGTTCGCGGATTTTCGTCCGGGCCAGTGATAGGGAATGAAGATGGTGTCCGGCCGGATCGTCTCCACGATCTGCGCGGGAAACTCCGCCGAGCCTCGGCGGGTGGCGACGCGCACCAGATCGCCATCCTGGATGCCATATCTTGCCGCCATCGTCGGGTGGATTTCGAGCATCGGCTCCGGATACTGGTCGACCAGCCGGCCGATGCGCCGGGTCTGTGTGCCGCTCAGGTACTGGGAAACCACACGTCCCGTTGTTAGGATCACGGGAAACTCGCTGTCCGTGGTCTCTCCCGGGTCGCGGTAGCTCACCGGATTGAAGTGTGCCTTGCCATCGGGTGTCGCAAACTTTCGATCCTCCCAAAGGCGCGGAGTTCCCGGGTGTTCCAGAGTCGGACACGGCCAGAAAACCCCCATGGTTTTCTCGATCTTCTCGTAGGTGATTCCAAAATAGTCAGCAGTCCCGCCCTGGGAGGCGTGACGAAGCTCCGTGAAGATATCCTCGGAAGTGTTGAACGCAAATTTGTCGCCTGCCCCGAGCCTGCGCGCGAGTTCAAGCAGGATCTCGGTGTCGGTGCGCGCCTCACCTGGGGGTGTAACTGCCTGACGGATACGGACGACGCGTCCCTCCGCAGTGGTGACCGTGCCATCCTCCTCTTCGTGCAGCGAACCGGCTAGGACGATATCCGCGTGACGTGCGGTCTCATTGAGGAAAAAGTCGATCGCCGTGTAGTGCTCCAGCTTTTCGAAGGCGGCGCGCACGTAGTTGTTGTTGGGGAGGGAAACGACCGGGTTGAAGCAGATCGTGATAAGACCGCGGATTTCACCCCGGTGGATGGCCTCGATGATCTCGTAGGCGGTGAGTCCCTTGTGCGGGATCTCGGGTTCCGGCACGCCCCAGACGCGGGCAATGTGCGCGCGATGTTCGGGGTTTTCGATGTCCCTGTTGCCCGGCAATTGGTCGCATTTGTGCCCGTGTTCGCGGCCGCCCTGGCCGTTGCCCTGACCGGTGATGGTGCCGTAGCCGCAGTAGGGTCGGCCGATGCGGCCGGTTGCGAGAACGAGATTGATGCAGGAAAGCACGTTTTCGACTCCCTTGGTGTGATGCTCGATTCCGCGGGCGTGCAGCAGGAAACTGGTCTTGGCGCGGCCCCACATTTCCGCAGCCCTCATGATGTCTGCGGCGACGATGCCCGTTTCCCGCTCGGCCCAGGCGAGATCGTAGTCCTTCACCGCCTCCGCCGTTGCTTCAAAACCCGTCGTATGCTGCGCGATGAAATCATGATCGAGCCAGTCATGCTTCACGAGCTGGTGCAGAAGGGCGCCGTAGAGCGCGGAATCGCGCCCCGGGCGCACGGGCAGATGAAGGTCGGCGGTGCGGGCGATTGGCGTCAGCCGGGGGTCGACCACGATCAGCTTGGCGCCGTTGTCGCGTGCCTGCCAGATCCAGTGCGTCAGCGTGGGAAACGTCTCGCTGATGTTGGTGCCGCAGATCATGATGACCTCAGCGTGGGCGAGATCCGCATAGGTGTTCGATGCCCGGTCGAGCCCGAAGGCCTTCTTGTTTCCGGCGCCGGCGCTCACCATGCACAGGCGGCCGTTGTAGTCGAGGTTCCGGGTCTTGAGTGCCAGGCGGGCAAATTTTCCTACGAGGTAACTCTTCTCGTTTGTGAGCGACACACCGGAAAGCATGCCAAAGGCGTGCGGCCCGTGTTTGGCCTGGATGCGGCGGATCTCGGACACCGTACGGTCCAATGCGGCATCCCATCCGATGTGGCGGAACCCGGCGCCCTCGACGCGCTCGAGCGGATGCAGCAACCGGTCAGGGTGGTTATTCTGCAAGTAGCGTTGGACACCCTTGGGGCAGAGCCGTCCCTCGTTGTAGGGAAACTCCTCCCACGGGTCGAAACCGACGACGCGGTTGTTCTTCACCAGAAGCTTGATTCCGCACTGCATGCCGCAGAAACAGCAGTGCGTCTTCACCACGCGGTCCGGTTCGTCGCGGCCGGGGAATCCCTGCAGGGGCGGATAGTTCTTGTGCGGACCGAATGCGGCAATGAGCTGCTCGGGAGTTGCGGGAAGTCGGGCCATGATCGTTGGGAGTGGCGTGTCAGCCGAACAGGGAGCCGGAACGCTTCCGTGCGGCGAGATGCGCCTTGGCAAGCGCGGCGCGTTTGCCCTGGGGACTCAGTTGGAGATGCGAGGATCCGTCCTCCAGTGTGAAATTGTAACCGAGTTCACGGGTGGTTGCCTTGAGATCGTCGATGTGAAGTTGCGAGGCGAACGCCTCTTGCGTATGCGGGCAGACCGCCTGGGGCCCCATCGCCCCTTCGCGGCGGTAAATCGCCACGCCGAGTTGTGCCGGACGCTGGAAGATATGGAAAAACTTCCCGAATGGCATCCAGAGGAGGAAGAGGATGACCACGATGGCGTGGGTGATCGCCATGAATTGGTGCGCACGCCCCTGCATGAATTCATAGTCCCACGTGAGTCCCAGTCCCGTCACCGCGATCGCCGCCAGCAGGATGAGCGGCAGGATGTCGCCCTCGAACGTCTGAATGGCGATCTGCCCGGCATCGGTCAGGCGGCGACGCATCATCAGGCCGAGGCCGATGATGATCATCACGGACGACCAGTTCAGCACATGAAAGATGTTTGCCGCTATGAAGGAATTGAGCGGAAAAGAGAACAGCCGGAATCCGAAGACGTGCGCCTCGTACGTGTCGATGGTGCCTTGGGCCAGGGTGAAATGGATCCAGCCGAAGGTCAGGGGAAACGTCACCGCGAAGGCAATGACACAGCCCCAGGCGATGAGCATGTGGCCAGCCCAGCGGAGGCCTCCGCGTTTCCGGATGAAACTCTGGGCCGCCATGTCCTCAAAGCCGCGGCGCACGAGCGCCCAGCCGTGACCAAACATCCGCCCGGAAAAGAAGAACTGCCAGCCTCGCCTCCAATAGAGGCGGGTGGGTGGACGCTGGAGCCAGACGTCGTAGCGGTAGACCAGCCCGAACCAGGCGAATACCGCGCCGAAAAGATAGGCGATAAGCGCGGCGTCAAAATTCTGAAGGTTGCGCGAGCCGACGAGGATGGCGCCCGTCAACGCAAGGGTTGCGATGGTGGCGACACCGAGAGCCCGGAGATTCAGCGTGGTAAACATCGTCCAAGGATCCAAGCGGACAACTGTCCAACGGAACTGCAGGCTGAGGAGACCCGCGACAGCGAGTGCTGTCGAGATCTATCCGCGTGGCGAAACCTGACGTCACTCCGCTGCGGCGGATGACGTCAAATTGCGACGCACGGCAAGGTGATCCCGTGCTCAGTGGCTCGTTTGCATCTTGGGTTCATTCCTGCGATTGCCGGCGCCGAGGCCTGAGACGAAGTCGACCAGATCGCGGAGTTCGCTGCGCTTGAGAATGAGTCCGAACACATCCGGCATGCTGGAAGGGGCGGATTCGCGCTTAACGACATTGGCCTTCTTGACCACGACAAGATCGTCGCCGGACGCGGGACGCAAGGAATAGGACTTGTCATCCTCGGAGGCAATGCTGCCGACCTTGACGCTGCCATCCTTGAGCGTGAGGGCGACGGAATCGAATCCCTTGGCGATCGAGGCATTGGGAGTCACGATCGACTCGAGGATGTATTCGCGCGACTTGTCCTTCCCGATGGTGTCGAGTGCGGGACCCGCCTCGCCACCCTCGGCGCGGATGCGGTGGCAGCGCACGCAGGCGAGCACGGGATGATCAGTGAACAGTCGGCGGCCTTCAGCCCGATTTCCTCCGACGAGCGCGTAGGAGTATTTCTCCGCGACCGGCGCATGCGCGAGGGCGGCTGTGCGCTTTTCCATGGCCTGCTTCAATGCGGGGCTGTTGCGGGCATCGACCGCATCGAGGATCTCGACCTGCAGTCCGGCCAGTTTCTTGTCGCTGTCGATGCGCGAAAGGTAGTCGCCGAGGATCTTGTCCACCCGGGGATCGTCGAGTTTCGACAGGTTGGTGATGGCGCTCTGCTTTTCCACGAGCGTGCCCGCATTGAGCGCGTTGAGAAGCAGGGGGACCGCCTCCGCGGCGGAAAAGATTGAATAGTAGTTCTGGGCAGTTGCGCGAAGGGTCGCATCCTTGGAGAGACCCGCGGCCTTGACCACTTCCGCGAGGCGGGCATGGTGCCATTCCGCGAGCGGCTTCAGCGCGGCGGCACGGGCGCTGACATGCGCATCCTCGCGCAGCACGAGTGCGACGAGCGCGTCACCTGCGGAACGGAGATCCAGTGCCTGGACCGCGTGTATGACCGCAAGCTGAACGTCGGTTTCGGCGTCGGCGACAAGCCGTGGAGCAAACGGTGACAATGCCATGGCGGCAGGTGCGGCGTCGCGCGATGGCAGCGGCCGGTAGATTCCCACGATGCGGTCCCGCGCGGGAGGATGACCCCAGGCGGCGAGGTGGGTGAGTGCCTCAATGCGGAGCGCATCGGGGGCGTCCGTGCGCGAGGCGAAAGCGGCAAGCGCGGCGGCGTTTTCCGGCTGTCCTAAACGGAAATGCGCGTTGAGGATGCGCAGTCCGAGACCGCTTTCCACGTTCATGGGCATCGCGGGCAGCATGGCTGCCAGTGAAGCCTGGGCATCGACGATCGGGGCGTCGTTGATGGCGCGTGCGGCTTCCGCGACAAGGAACGGATCAGGGTCCGCGAGGAACCCGGCAATTTCGGGGCGGTTCAACCGGCGGTACGCCAGAAGCACACCCAGGCGCACCGAGCGGGAGGGATCGCTGGCGGCGGTTTCAAGCGCCGACAGATTCTTGCTTCCGACCAAACCCATCACGCCGGCATGACGGAGGTAGAGATCGTGATCCGCGTTCTCCCGGATGAGTTCGATCAGAGCGGGAGTCGACTCCTTTCGAGCCAGCTTGCCAAGGCTTTGCGCTGCAAAAAAGCGGACCCGGCTTGAGGAGTCCTTGAGCGCTGCCAGGAGCGGTTCGTACGCTGCGGCGATATGGCCGTCGCCGAGTACCTTGGCGGACTGTGCGCGGACTTCTGCATCGGAATCGGCGAGGAGCGGCAGGATGGGACGAAAGGCCTCCGGATGGTTGTGACCGACCTGGCCGAGCGCCCATATGGCATGGATGCGTGCGAGTTGTCGGTAATGATGGGCTGCGATCTGCGTCAGCAGCGGAATCGCGGCCGCGCCCTTGGCTGCGAGTGCGTATTGGGCTTCGAGGCGAACCCTCTGGTCCTGGTGTCCGATGAGGGCAAAGAGCTCGGCATCCGTGCGGCCCTTCATGCCGTCTGCAAGGAGGCGCTGGGTTTCCTTGATCAGAGGATCGCCGATCGTGGCTTCGTTTGTCAGTGCATAGAGTCGGCCCTTTCTCGACTTGGCCCAGCCGTTGCCCCAATCGGAGAAGTACAGTCGACTGTCGGGTCCAAAATCCACATCGGTGGGCAGGATGCCGCTCATGAACTCCTCCTGGCGGCGCATCTTGAAAGAGGCACCCTGCGGATCGAGCGCATAGAGGTAGATGCTGCTATTGGTGAATGATCCCTTGAAGTGACACATGAAAAACACGTCGCGGTAACTGGAAGGCAATCCCGTGCCGGGATAGTGCGTCAGACCGGACGGACCGTCAGCGGTGTTGACGAGCGGAGGAAGGATGTAGGCGGGTTGTCCCTCATGATAGGGCTTCCAGAGTTTTTCAAAGTTCCATGGACCCGCGTTGCCGAGCGGATTGAATTGATAGCCCACCCGCCAGCCGCTGTCGCCTCCCTCGACGACCTGGACAAAGCGTTCGACGTCGCCCTGGTCGGAGTCATTGTCGCCCGTGAACAGGTTGCCGAAGTCATCGAATGCCAGTTCCTGCGGGTTGCGCAGGCCACGGTGCACGATCTCCAGTCCGGTCCCATCCGGCCAGCAGCGGAACACGGCACCCATGTCGGGTACATCGACAAGGCTGCCATCATTTGCCTTCGCATGTGCGCCACGATCTCCGATGGAGAAGTAGAGTTTGCCATCGGGACCCATGACCAGGCCGTGCAGGTCATGACCGGTAAAATTGAAGCGTACCCCATAGCCGTAGCTCAGGGAGGTGCGGCCTTTTGAAATTCCCTTGGAATCGGGTCCATCCAGCAACCAGAGGTGGGGAATGTTGGTGAACCAGACCTTGCCGTCGCGGGCGAGCACGCCGGAAGCGATGCCGTCGAGGGGACTGTTGAAGCCCGTGGCAAAGGCGGTGGAGGTGTCTGCCACGCCGTCTCCGTCGGTATCGACAATGCGCCTTACGACCTCGCTTTCGAGGGATAGCTCTTTCTCACCCTCCACGCCAAACTGATCCAGGATCAACTGAGTGCGGTCCTCCACGGTCCGTGCCGCCAGTTCTTGCTCCAGCATCGGCATGTAGTCGCGAATATCCAGGACGCTCGAGCGGTACCGGTAGGTTTCGGCCACATAGGCGGCACCTTTCTCGTCAAACGTGAACGCTACGGGGTTTGCGAGCATCGGCTCCGCTGCAAAAAGGGAGACCTTGAAACCCTCGGGAATCTTGAAGCGCTGGATCGCCTCCTGCCCTTCATCGGAAGCGGGCAGCGGGTCCGCGGTGGGCAGCCGATCCATGGGGACAAGCCTGAGGGGAGGCCCCTTGCTCCTGGCGGCGGGTTCCGACTTCATCGAAATCGGAGCAAGAAGGATGGCACCGAGGGTCAGGGCGCACAGGGGAATGCATTTACGCATATGAAAATGACCGTAGCGTTTCATTCACGGGTTGCAAGGAAGGCTTCCAGAGCCTTGTCGGCAACCGGACTGGCCGCTAGGGTGTCGTATACGTTACCAATCGTCCCTCTCCATGGCGCTTTCAATTCACGCATCCCTGCAACGCATCGGGGCGGCTGCGTCTGAAGCCATCATCCTGTGCGACGCCCTGGAGGATGCCCCCATGTGGATCAAGGACAGGACGGGTCACTACCAATGGGTAAACCGCTCCTTTCTTCTCAATTTTGGGGTGGAGGACCGCGACGCCGTCCTGGGGAAGACCGACTACGACCTGTGTGGGTTGCAGTTGGCGGAACAATACCGGGTGGATGACGAGCGTGCTCTTTCTGGAGAGCACATCGTCGGCCGCGTGGAACTGGTGGGACGATACAACCATACTGCCCGGTGGTGTTCGACCACGAAGATTCCCTTGCACGACGCCAAGGGCAGGGTCGTGGGAACCGCGGGCATCACGCGTCCGCTATCGATTCCGGTCGGTCCGCCGCGGCATGAGCCCATGAGCATCGCCATCCGCCACATCAGCGAGCAGGTTGGCCGTTCGCTGTCCAACGCAGATCTCGCGCGCGCCTGTGGCCTTTCCTTGCGTGCGTTTGAGCGTCAGTTTCAGGCGCACTATCGTTGCACGCCTCAGGTGTATGTGAGGCAACTTCGTGTAAGGCTGAGCTGCCATGCCCTTGTCAATTCCCGCAAGACCATGGCGGAAATAGCCACGGAATTTGGCTTCTCAGATCAGAGTCATTTCAATCGGGAATTTAGGAGATTCATGGAAGAGACCCCGGGATCCTACCGGGAACGCCACCAGCGATGAGCGGGTGTTTGCGCGGAGTGCCGGATGTGGGTGCCTCCACCTCAAGATCTCGGGGAAGATGTTAACCCGAAGTCGTGGATTCGGGCATCCGAGATTTGTAAGTGGCTGCAAATCAGGGGAGACATCCTCAATGTCTGCTCTACACGGGCTCCGTTGGTGTTCGCTTGGGCGGAGGTGATTTTGGGCGGCGGTTGCGCGGGAATCCTCAATTTGAGTTGTTCGAGAATCGGTCGTTGGTCCGGCTTTCAGAACTGACGCTTTTCTACAAAAGAATGCCGTCGTCATCCTAGCCAAGCCCGCCCGGCTGCGATACAGTCGATCCTTGCTGGCAAGATTGTTCACGAAATCCGGCATGCATGCCCCATTCCATCGCGCGCACGTTTCTCATTGATCAAAGGACAATGACTGCTGTCGGATCCCTTTTTCTGTGCTCATGAATTCAGTCACTTCGCTCAAGACCGTCCGGTCCAACGTCAAATCGCTCGTCGAGGGCTCCCTCGCCGACACAGGCGGGCTGCTCCGGCTCGCGCCCTGCTGGGTGCCCCGCTCCTTCCTGCAGCCCGGCAAGCGGCTCAAGCTGCATCCGGACGACCTCTATGCCTACGGGCTGAACCGCGGCGGCATTGATGAACGCTGGTTCGCGTCGACCACACCTGCCGCCAACGAGAACCGCACGCCGGACGAGGGGCTGAGTTATGTCGTGACCGGGGGCCAGCGCTACACGCTGGCCGACGCGGTCGCCGAGTGTGGCGCCGGACTCATCGGTCCGGCGATCTGGAACAAGTACCGGAAGTGGCCCGTGTACTCCAAGTTTTTCGACAACATGGGACCGATTCCGCACCACATGCATCAGTCGCAGGCACAGGCGGCGCTGGTGGGACAGGAGGGCAAGCCCGAATCGTACTACTTTCCGCCGCAGCACAACAATGTGGGAAACAATTTCCCCTACACGTTTATGGGACTCGAGCCGGGCACGACCCGCGCGCAGGTTCGCAGGACCCTCGAGCGCTGGAACAAGGGCGACAACGGCATTCTCGATCTTTCCCGAGCCTACCGCCTCAAGCCGGGCACGGGCTGGCTCATCCCGCCGTGCGTGCTCCATGCCCCGGGATCGCTTTGCACCTACGAACCCCAGTGGGGCTCCGATGTGTTCGGCATGTATCAGTCGCTGGTCGAGGGCCGCGAGGTGCCGTGGTCGCTTCTCGTGAAGGACATGCCCAAGGACAAGCATCAGGACCTCGACTTCATCGTCGACCAGTTGGACTGGGAGGAAAATCTCGACCCGAATTTCAAGGACAACCATTACCTCGAGCCCGTGCCGGTCGCTGATACGCGCAGCGAAGGCTACGTAGACCGATGGATCGTCTATGGACGCATCAAGGGGCAGCAGCTCTTCTCGGCGAAGGAATTGACCCTCGACCCGGGCGCGAAATGCACAATCAAGGACGGCGGCGCCTACGGCCTCATCACCGTGCAGGGCAGGGGCAGGATGAACAAGCTCGCACTCGACTGCCCGAAGCTCATCCGATTCCACGAACTCACGGAGGACGAGGTGTTCTGCACGGAGGCGGCTGCTAAGGCGGGCGTCACGTTTGAGAACACAAGTTCCGTGGAGCCACTGGTGATGCTCCGCTATTTTGGTCCTGAAGCAAATCCCGACGCGCCTGCGATGGGTGCGTATCGCGCGAACACGTTTTGACCTGCAAGCGCGGATCCTGTCCGAGGGACGGGGCAGGTAATCCCGCGAATCCTCCCTCTTCACTCCTCAACTGCATCAACCTCCACATACCATGCCTCAAAACAATTATCCAAAATTGCACAACGCGATGTGGCCCGGCCTCGTCGGCAAGGGCAGCCCAGGCGCTGAACCCTTCATCGATCTCGACACCATGCTCGATCTCACTGCCAAGGCTGAGGTCGACGGCGTCCGGTTTGATGGGGTCGATCTCTTCCTGAGCGCGCCGCACACACCGATCGACAGCGACGACAACGCCATCAAGGAGCTCGCCGCCAAATTAAAGAAAAGAAAACTCGTCGCCGGCTCGGTGGTCGCTCCCGTTTGGGGTCCGACTGGCGGAGGCTCTGCAATGGGCTCTGAGGAGGATCGGAAAAAATTTGTCGCCCAGGTGCGTCAGGCGTGCCGGATCGCCGCCAAACTGCGTGAACTTGGGGTGCGTCCCTCCGGTATCGTCCGCATCGACTCATCGGCATCGGTGGGCGACTGGGCCAAGAATCCAAAGGCCAATACGAAACTGATCGCCGCCACGTTTCGCGAGGCGGCAAAGGTTGCGAAGGACCACGGAGAGCGGCTCGCCGCCGAGGGCGAAATCTGCTGGGGCGGCATGCACTCGTGGAAACACATGCTGGAATTGCTGGAAGCCGTGGGGCAGCCGAAAGTGCTCGGATTTCAGGCCGACATGTCGCACACGCTCCTCTACACGCTCGGTGAGAACGCGCCCGCGCACCGCATTGTGCCGAAAAAATTTCACTGGGAGCCCGGCGCGACTCATGAGGCGCTGAAGAAACTGACGGACGCGCTGCGCCCCTGGACGATCGATTTCCATGTGGCGCAGAATGACGGCAGCGTCTTCGGGTCGGGCACGCACGATCACACCGGCCGGCACTGCCTGGCGACGGATCCCAAGGGCAAGCTGAACATCATCCGTGATTCGGCCTACTGGCTGCGGGATGGACGCGGCAAGGTGACCAAGAAGATGCGTCACATCTGCTGGGACGGCTGCATGTTTCCCAACGAGACTATGATGAAGCAGCAGACCTGGAACGACATTCTCGCGGCCATGATTCAGGTGCGTGAGAATCACGGCTGGTCGGAATAACCCCTTAACCTTCAAAAACGAAACATGAAAACTCTCAATGTTGGCATGATCGGGTACGGCTTCATGGGCCGCGCCCACTCGAATGCCTTTCGACGGGTCAACAATTTCTTTCCCCTCGAACACAAGGTGGTGCTCAAGGCGGCCTGCGGGCGTGACGGCGCCAAGACGCAGGCGTTCGCCGACACGTGGGGCTATGAATCGGTCGAGACGGATTGGAAGCGGCTCATCGAGCGCGCAGACATCGATGTAATCGACATCGCCGCGCCAAACAATGTTCACGCGGAAATTGCCCTCGCTGCCGCGAAGGCCGGAAAGATGATCCTCTGCGAGAAGCCCCTTGCGATGAATTCGCCCGAGGCGCTCAGGATGGTGAAGGCCGTTGAAAAGGCCAAGGTGCCGAACATGGTCTGGTACAACTATCGCCGCATTCCTGCCGTCACGCTAGCGAGGCAGATGATCGACGAAGGGAAACTCGGCCGGGTGTTTCACTATCGGGCAAAATTCCTTCAGGACTGGACGATATCAGCGGACGTTCCCCAGGGTGGACCCGGGACGTGGCGGCTCGATGTGGCCGTTGCGGGAAGCGGCGTGACTGGCGATCTCCTCGCGCACTGCATCGACACAGCGCTCTGGCTCAATGGCGGCATCCAGTCGGTGACCGCGACAACGGAGACCTTCGTCAAGCAGCGCAAGCATGCCGGCACCGGAAAGATGGCGAAGGTGGGCATCGATGACGCCAGTCTCTTCCTGGCCCGGTTCAAGAACGGGTCGCTCGCGACATTCGAAGCCACGCGTTATGCGCGCGGACACAAGGCGCTCTACACATTCGAAATCAACGGCGAGCACGGCTCGATTTTCTGGGACCTGCATGATTTGCATCGCCTGCAGTGGTTCGATCATCGCGACAGCGGGGCCCTCCGCGGCTGGCGCTCGATCCATGTCACGGACGGTGAGCATCCCTACATGAAGAGATGGTGGGTGCCCGGACTCCAGATAGGCTACGAGCATTCGTTTGTGCACCAGGTGGCTGATTTCATCGAGGGCCTCGAATCCGGGAAGCCCGCCGCCCCGACATTCCGCGACGGCCTCGCAACCGACTACGTGACCGATGCCGTGCTTGCATCCGCCCGCACCGGTCGCTGGGTCAATGTCAAATCGGCCTAGCTTGTTTCGAATAAGGCATCGTTTCGAGGATGCCATGCTCATGCCTGGCATCCCGGCAACATTTCCACCTCAACCATGATCCGTCGTCGCGCACTCCTCCTGGTCCTTGCCCTATGCACTCCTCTCGTGATTGCCGCCGCTGACAAGACGCTCGTGTTTTCACCGCCTGGAAATCCACCGGCGGCGAAGCACGTAGTCCTGTTGTCCGGCGATGAGGAGTATCGCAGCGAGGAGGCGTTGCCGATGCTGGCAAAGATCCTCAGCCAGCGGCACGGATTCAAGACGACGGTGCTGTTTGCGCTCGATCCGGATGGGCTGATCAATCCCAATAACACGAAGTCTCTTCCCGGCGCCGAGGCGCTGGACACGGCCGATGCCATCGTGATGTCTCTCCGCTTCCGCGACTGGCCTGAAGGGGCGATGAAGCACTTCGTCGACGCCTACCGTCGCGGTGTGCCGATCATCGCGTTGCGCACCTCAACGCATGCCTTCAAGATTCCGGGCGGGCAGTATGCCTCGTTCACCGATTTCGGAAAACGGGTGCTCGGGGAGCAATGGGTTTCGCACTGGGGCAGGCACAAGGTCGAGGCGACACGTGCCGTGATCGAGCCCTCGGAGAAGTCCAACCCGTTGCTTCGCGGGGTGGGGGAGGTCTTCGGCACGACGGATGTCTATGAAGCCTACCCGCCTGCGGATGCCACGATTCTCCTGCGCGGGCTCGTGCTTTCGGGCATGAATCGCAGCGATCCGCCCGCGAACACCATCAAGAAACGTTCCATCGACAAGAAGGAGCAGCCGGTAAATTCGCCCGCGATGCCGGTAGCGTGGACGCGCGTCTACCGGAATGAGGCCGGAAAGGAGAATCGCATCCTCACGATCACCATGGGTGCGGCAACCGATTTCACGGAAGAGAACCTGCGTCGGCTGGTTGTCAACGGCGTCTACTGGGGTTTGGGTCGCAAGGTTCCCAGCAAGGCAGATGTGCGTCTGGTCGATCCTTATACACCCACAGCGTATGGATTCAATGGATACCGCGTCGGGCTGACTCCCGCGGACCATGCATTGGGCAAGACCCTGCGCGAGGGGACACCCCGGGCGCCGGGTGGCGGTGCGGATGCGAAGCCGACCCCGGTGATTCCTTCACGTGTCGGTTTACCGTTGACGCTGGCCCCGGGCGAACGGATCGCCTTCATCGGCAACGCGCTCGCCGACCGGATGCAGCATCAGGGGTCGCTGGAGACACTGATCCATGCCCGGTATCCGCAGTACAATCTCGTGGTCCGCAATCTCGGCTTCTCCGGCGATGAGGTGGCGACGCGTGCGCGGTCAAAGGACTTCGGAACGCCGGACGAGTGGTTGACGCGGGTGGGCGCGAACGTGGTGTTCGCCTTTTTTGGTTTCAATGAGTCGTTCCACGGAGAGGCAGGCCTGCCCAAGTTCAAGGAGGATCTCGCACGATTCCTTCAGGAGACGCATGCAAAGAATTACAGCGGCGCCGGTGCGCCACGCATCGTTTTGTTCTCGCCGATTGCCGCTGAGGCGATGCCGGATCCCAATCTCGCGATTCCCGAATCCACGAACCGCAACCTCGCATTGTATGCCGCGGCGATGGCTGAGGTTGCGAGGGACAGAGCAGGCGTGACGTTTGTCGATTTGTTCACACCATCCAAGGCACTTTACGCGGAGGCTGCAAAGGCCGGGAAGACACTCACTTTCGATGGCGTTCACCTGAATGCGTCAGGTGATGCCGCCTTCGCTCCTGTGATCTTCAAGACGCTCACGGGTGAGGACGCGCCTCGCGGTGATTGGTCGCTCCTGAAGCAGGCGGTCAATGCCAAGAATGAAATGTGGCACAGCCGCTACCGTACCGTTGATGGCTACAACATCTATGGCGGACGCTCCTCGCTGAGTTATGTGTCTGGCGAAGGCGGCCCGAAGATCAGCAATTTTCAGGTCATGCAGGAGGAGATGACCCAGCGTGACGTGATGACTGCAAACCGTGACAAGCGCGTCTGGGCGGCTGCGAAGGGGAAGGATATTCCCGTGGACGACTCGAATCTTCCGCCTGTTACGCCGGTGAAGACGAATATTCCCGGCACAAATCCGGACGGCTCCCATGTTTTCCTGAGCGGGGAGGAGGCGATCCAGAAGATGACGGTGTCGCCCGGTTTGAAGGTGAATCTCTTCGCGAGCGAAAAGGAATTTCCCGAACTCGTGAAACCGGTGCAGATGGCCTGGGATACGCGCGGGCGTCTGTGGGTTTCCGTATGGCCCAGCTATCCGGAGCGCACACCGACGTCGGAAAAGGGAGACAGCCTGCTGATTTTCGAGGACACGGATGGCGACGGCAGGGCGGACAAGTGTTCGCACTTCATGGACGACCTGAATTGTCCGACAGGGTTTCAGTTCTTCAAGGATGGAATCCTTCTCATGCAGGCGCCCGACTTGTGGTATGTGCGGGACACGGATGGCGATGGGCGCGCCGATTGGAAGGAGCGCGTTGTGATGGGCCTCGACTCCGCGGATTCCCATCACACGGCCAACTCCCTCGCATATGAACCGGGAGGTGCGATCTACCTGAGCGATGGTGTTTTCCTGCGCAGCCAGATTGAGACCCGCAACGGCGTGCTGCGCAACATCGACGGCGCGGTCTACCGCTATGAGCCGCTCACGCAGAAGATCGAGACCTACGCCTCGTACAATTTCATGAACCCTCACGGAAGGACATTCGACCGTTGGGGCAACGACCTGATTGTCGACGCCACGGGCAACGAAACGTTCTTTGGAGCGGCGTTCAGCGGAAAGATTGATTATCCTGCGAAGCATCCGAAGATGAAACAGTTTTGGACGCGTCCGGCGCGCCCCTCGGCAGCGAGCGCGATCATCACGACGCGACAGTTTCCGGATGAGTTCCAGGGAAACTTCATCAATGGAAACGTCATTGGTTTCCAGGGATTCTATCGCGTGAAGGTCGTGGAAGACGGTTCAGGGCTCCACGGAGAACGCCTGCCGGATCTGCTTTCATCTTCAGATCCCAATTTCCGGCCCGTCGGGATCAGTGTCGGCCCGGACGGCGGGCTGTACATTCTCGACTGGCACAATCCAATCATCGGACACATGCAGCATCACCTGCGTGACCCCAATCGCGATGCGATCCACGGCCGCATCTACCGCATCATCTGCGAAGATCGGCCGCTTCTCAAGCAGCCGAAGATCTATGGTCAGTCGATCGAGACGCTGCTCGACCTCCTGAAGGAGCCGGAGAATCACGTGCGGGAATTGGCGAAGATTGAACTCGGCAAGCACGAGGCGGGCAAGGTGATGGCGGCTGCGGACGCATGGATGAAGCGGCTCAATCCGAATGATCCGGACTATGCGCACCAGTTGACCGAGGTGCTTTGGCTTCATCAATGGCACAACGTCGTCGACGCACCGCTTCTGCGCAGGCTGCTGAGGTATCCGGAGCCGAACGTGCGGGCGGCGGCGACACGTGTGCTTTGCTACTGGCGTGATCGTATTCCAGATGCCGTGCAACTTCTCAAGGTTCAGGCAGCGGACGAGAATCCACGCGTGCGCCTTCACGCGATTCGTGCGGCCAGCTTCATTTCTTCTCCGGAAGCGGTTGATGCGGCACTCGCGTCGATCGGTCGACCGTTTGATTACTACCTCGACTACACGCTGGGAGAGACGCTCAAGCAGTTGCGTCCCCACTGGATCTCGCAACTTGAGGACGTCGCCGCATTGGAAAAGGAGAATCCGATGAAGATCGAGTTTCTCCTGCGAACCGTTCCGATTCAGGACCTGCTAGGGATGAAGCGCAATGACCGGGTGCGCGAACAACTGGTGAAGCGAACGGGTGTGAGTCAGGCGACGCGCGCCGAAGTTCTGGAGGAACTGGTACAATCGGAGAAGAGGTCTGGGGCGGAACTGCTCCTTGGCTATCTGAAGCAGACGGGTGACAATGATCGTCGGGCAATGGCACGATTGTTGGCCAATCGGCCGTCAGTTGAGTTGAAAGCGGTTCGTGGGCGCCTCGCAGCATTCGCAATTGAGGAGACAGCGGATGTGCAGCCCTTTGGCTGGGCGGCGCTGGTGGCGGCAGACGGTTCCTTTGATACGGCATGGACTGAGGCGTCGCACGGACAGGCAGCGATCCTGGCGCTGGTCAGTGGAATCCCCTCTTTGGCTGATGTGGAGCTGCGGGCGAGGGCATTGCCGCTTCTCATTCCCTTGCTTGCTCCGCTGGCTGAGTTGACAAAGGAAACCTCCGCACTGCAGGCAGCTGCCATTCGAGCGGCGGTGAGCTGCCGCCGCGAACCTGAAGCTGTTTTTGAGGCACTGACTGCGCTGATTTCAGCGAAGCAGAATGTTCCGACGGCAGTCAGCGGAATGCGGCAGCTTCCACGAAACGCCTGGCACTCCTCGAGTGCCCCCCTTTTGGGAGAGGCTCTGGTCGCCTGGGCTGAGAGCTACACTGCAGCCGAGAGGACGACGCCGGAATTTCTCGACTTGGCGCAAACCACCCGGGAGTTTCTCGATCAATTGCCGGGCGACAGGGTCGCTCCACTCCGCGAACGTTTGATCCGCTTGAGTGTGCCGGTATTTACGGTACGTACCGTGCATGAGGAGATGCGTTATGACACGCTCCGGCTTGTTGTGGAGGCAGGCAAACCGTTCAGGATCACGCTCGAGAACGAGGATTCCATGCTGCACAACCTGGTCATCGTAAAGCCGGGTGCGCGGGAGCGGGTGGCGAACGCAGCGGTGGTGATGAGTCCTGAAAAACTTGATGCGCAGGGGCGGGCCTATGTGCCTGCGTCGCCGGATATCCTTGCCGCGACGCGATTGCTGGACGCGGGTCAGTCAGAGACGATCACGCTGACGGCACCGTCGGAGGAAGGCATCTATGAATATGTCTGCACTTTCCCCGGCCACTGGACGCTGATGTGGGGCCAGTTGATCGTTACACGGCAGCTCAATGCGTCGCTTCCACCAGCGGCTGCGGTTGCTCCTGCGGGCCCACCCGTTCCAAACGGCAATCATTCTCATCCCAATTGAGAAGACATGACTCCAACCATTACCATGCGAACGCTTGTTTTCATACTCATCAACGCCGTCCTGGCTCTTGTTTCACGTGCGGAGGCTCCGGCCTCTTTTGTGCCCTTGTTCAATGGCAAGGATCTCCGTGGCTGGGAGGGCAACTCCAGCCTCTGGTCGGTACAGAACGGAGTCATTGACGGGCGTACACGCGCCGATGCGCCCATCAACACGAATACTTTCCTGATTTGGAAAGGAGGGGAATTGAAGAATTTTGAGCTGCGCGCGACTTTTCGATTCCTCGACAACAACGAGCAGCGTACGGCCAATTCAGGGATTCAGTATCGCAGCAAGGTACTTGACGCATCGGGTTGGGTTGTCGGTGGCTATCAGGGCGACATGGATGCGGCCGGTCGCTATGTCGGCATGCTCTATGAGGAGAGAGGGCGCGGCATTCTCGCGAAACCAGGCGAGCGTGTGAAGCTGCTTCCCGGGGCAGACAACAAGCCAAAGATCGAGGTCATTGGAAATGCGGCGCCGAAGGCTGCAGTCGAGGCGGCATTTGATCGCGATGGCTGGAATGAGTTGATCATTGTCGCGAACGGCAACCACCTGCGTCACATCCTGAACGGTGTCGTCACGGCTGATGTCATCGACGACGATCCGGCGAAGGGCTCTGCGGCGGGCATCCTCGCGCTGCAATTGCACAAGGGGCCTCCCATGCACGTTCAGTTCAAGGATATCCTTCTGCGGCGTTTGCCGTGAGCAGCCTTTCCGTCATCTTGTCTCCATGGTGATTGTACAGAACGGGTGCTCCATGGATGTGAGATTTGTTGCCGTGATGGGTGCGCTGCTGCTGGCGACCGCGTGCGTGCGTGCTTCTGCCGTTTCTCCGGAGGATACACTGAAGCTTGTCCATGCTGAAGCCGAGCCCGTGATTGATTTCGATCACTCCGGCAGCCGCGACAACAAGTATGGCTTTGAGGGCGGCTTGGCCGTCAAGGTAGACGGCACCTATCACCTGTTTGTTGCTGAGATGTACGGAGAGGCCTTCATGGTCGCGATGCGCTTTGGCCATTGGACCAGTCCGGATGCGCGTCATTGGAAGCGGCTGTCGACCCTCCTCCAGTCCGATGGTGTCCGTTCGGCGACGAATCCACGGATGTGCTTTTGGTCACCGTTTCCAATTTACGATGAAAACGAGGGGCGGTGGACACTTTTCTATGTCAGCTACCGCGGGGCGGGACCGGGCGAAAAGGGCGGGCACAACGATGGCATGATCTGGCGTGCTGTTTCTGTGGAGAGGGGGCGCGGCGGCATTGCCGGGCCCTACAGGAACGATCAGGTGATTTTTGAAAAGGATGCGTCCTCCGAGCCTTGGGAGGGGCAGCAGGGCGTGGATTCCTTTTTCCCCTACAAGGTTGGTGATCGTTGGGTGGCCTTGTATGGCGGACACAACTACGCTCCAATCTCCCCGTGGCGGGTAGGCCTTGCGACGGCACCGTCAATAACCGGTCCATGGACGCGTCTGTCCGCGCTCAATCCGTCGCCCATCGAACCGATGTTCATTGAGAATCCACTTGTTTATCAATTTGACGGTGGTCCGTATCTCGCGATCTACGACAATTGCGCGGAGCGTCCGCCGGAGGTTCCGGATGTGGGTGCGTATTATGGCAAGGAGGCGTACCACATCGGCTATGCGTTTTCGACAGACGGCACGCATTGGATGCGCGGGCGCAGTGCCCCGGTAATTCCGCCGGGTACCACCACATGGTCGAAGGACATCCGGACACCGCTTTGCCTGATTCCGGAGGAAGATGGCACCTTCACGGTGCTGTACACCGCGGAGCGCACGGACCGCAAATTCTGGAGTGTGGGTCTCGCCCGCATGCGCTTCGAGGGCCCCGCGGGAGAGGTACGCCTATCGGCGGACAAGGAGTTGCTGCAACCTTTGCTGCCGCACGCCCCCTAGACGAACCCCGCCGCCACGGTCGGGGCGCAAATCAAATCCGAAGCGCATGTAACGCGGACTGCAGTTGCCACAGTTTTTCAGAATAGTCGGATTCCGCTAAACATTTGGGTGCTGTGTGCCGTTGGAATGGGGGATGTCCCTCGCCACGCTTTCAACAAGTCCTACGCGGATAGGTGCTGAGCGCGGAGCGGGTCAAAGCGGAGCTCCTTTCCGGGGTGGTGGTACGTCATCCGTTGCAGGTACTCGGGACAGCATGGTGATCGCACGTGCGCCGGTCCGAGTGAGCTTTCTTGGTGGCGGGACGGATTTTCCCGATCATTTCAGAAAACATGGAGGAGCGGTATTGGTCACCGCGGTGAATCGATTCACCCATGTGACGGTGCAGCCATTCCTGGAGGAGTACTTCGACCACAGGATCCGCCTGTGCTATCGGCGCAATGAGGCGGTCAATTCGACGGCCGAGATCCGCCATCCTGCCATGCGGGCGGCGCTTGAAAAGCTCGGCATTTCCTCGGGCGTGGAGATGCATGTGATGGCAGATCTCCCCGCGCGAACGGGATTGGGATCGTCCTCCACCTTTGTGGTGGCGATGCTCCAGGCCCTGCACGCCCATTGCGGGCGGTTCCGCTCGACACGCGATCTTGCGGACGAGGCGATCGAGATTGAGCGGGTGATACTGGGTGAGGCGGGCGGATGGCAGGACCAGATCGCCGCGGCCTTCGGTGGGCTTACACTCGTTCAATTCAATCACGGCGGAAGCTACCAGGTTCAGCCTATTCCCTTGCCGAAGGAGCGCATCGAGTCACTGGAGCAGCACATGCTGCTCATCTACACGGAAATTCAACGGGACAGCTTTTCTGTTCATGCTCAGGAGGTGAAGGCGACTCCGGAGGATCGTACACGTGCCTTCTGCAAGCTCTCCCAACTGGCGCACGATGGAGTGGACTACCTTGCATCAGACCGACCGATTACGAAGTTCGGAGAACTCCTGCACGCGGGTTGGGAACTCAAGAAAGAGGCGGGATCCGTCACGTTGCCTGAAATTGATGCGTGGTACGAAGCCGGCCTGAAGGCAGGGGCTACGGGTGGGAAACTACTGGGAGCCGGCAAGGGCGGATTCCTTTTGTTCATCGCCGAGCCCAAATATCATGACGCAATTCGCAAGGCGCTGGGCGGTCGGCCGACCGTCAATCTCCGGGTGAATGCTCCGGGATCCCAGGTCATTTTTTCCCAGCGTTGAAGCGTCGCCTTCGACTGCCCATGCCGATGGAGGGAAACTTGTGAACCCGCGGCCGCATCGGTCATCCTGTGAACAAATCCATGCGAGTTCATCTGCTTGATCCCCAGCTTTCCGGACAGGGCGGGCACTACGCGAATCACGATGAACAACTGATTCGTGAACTGAAGCGCCGCGGAATCGGAGTTGAGCTTTATGGACGAAAGGGGGCGACCATCAAGGTGGATGGAATCGATCCGCATCCGGTCTTTACGCACGACATTTTTCAGGAGTTTGCGAAGGACCCAGCGGTGTGGGCGATGGAGAACTTTCACGCGGCCAATGACGCGTTTCTGGTCGATCTGCAATCGATCCCGGCGGAGCAAATTTCATCCGCGGATTTGATCTACCTCCCGAATCTTCTCCAGAACCAACTGCATGCCGTTGTTCGCTGGCTCGCGTCGATGCCCGCTTCGGAGCGACCCGCGGTAGCCGTCATGCTGAGGTATTTGAATCATGCGATGGACTACGTGCAGAAGCGTGCGAACAAGGAGTTGATCGCGCTCTACTACCGCTTTGCGGGGCGCGCGCTGAAGGAGATCCAGCCGAGATCCCTGATCTGCGCGGACACGCGGGAACTGGCGGCCGCCTATCATCAGATCATTGGGGTACCCGTGTTGGAACTGCCAAATCCGATGGACGTAGCCCCGCTCCTGGCCAGGCTTGAAACGAAATCACTCGGTGACGAATCAGCTCCGGTGATCGTCTATCAGGGGCATACGAGTCCGCTGCGTGGATTTCATTTCCTGCCGGACGTGATCAATCGCTGCTCCCGGATTTCACCACGACCGCGATTTGTCATCCAGGTCCAGAATCGTGCGAGCGCGCCTTCGAACGGACTGGGACCTGCATTGGCGCAGTTGGACAAGCTTGCCGCGACTCCAGGTTCGGGAGTGAGGCTCGTGGAGGGTGCGTTGTCTGCCGACGACTATTATGCTCTCCTGGGGGAGGCGGACATCGTGCTCTTGCCCTATGCGCCGACTTTCTACGGCGTGGGATCTTCCGGAGTCTTCACCGAAGCGGCATCCGTGGGAAAAGTGATCGTGGTCTCGCCGCAGACCGTGCCCGCACGCCAGGGGGCCGAGTACGGTCTCGGTGTCGTGTCGGCTTCAAAATGGGAGCCCGCGGCGATGGTTGATGCCGTTCGCTCCGCATTGAGCAATCTTCCGGCACTTCGCGATAAGGCGGAGAAAGGGGCACCTCGATTCCGGGCGGAGCAGTGTGCGGAGGCATTGTGGGAAAAGGTTTTCAGCGCCCTGCACGAACTGAATTCAGCGCATTGACAAGGCGGTCACGACGATGCGTGACCTTCGAAATCCGCGTGACCCTCGAAATCGGTGGAGGCTTCCTGCTCCCGATTCTCGGCTTCAGCAGCCCGTGAAGCTCTCGAAGGCGATTCTTCTGCGCATCCTCATTCCAGGATTCACACAGATCGGAATGGGTGTCCTGTTACCGGAATCTGCGTCTGTCGGTGAATCTGCAGCTACCTTCCGTCTGTTCGCCCGCGTTCATCCACCCTCAGGCGGCGAATCTTGCGGGACGACCCTTGTTCTTGGCGGAGGCGCGCGCCGTCTCCCGGAATGTCTCGATAAAGCGGTGCGCGAGGATGGAATCCTTGCCCGTGCGCCAGATCGCGCAGATGGCGACCTCCAGGTCCGGGCCTGTTTCTTTCAAAGGTCGGACGATGAGATTGTCGACACGGGTGAGTCCGCTTCGGCCTGCGAGCAGGGACACCCCCTGACCGCCCGCGATCATGGCAAGAAGGGATTCAAAACCTTTCACGTCGACGAGTCGGTGCGCCTTGAGACCGCGCCCCTCCATCACGCCGCGGATATACGCTCGGTGCAGGGATTGCCTGCCAACGCTGATGCAGAGCAGGCGTTCCTTGGCGAGTTCCACCAGGGACACGGTGTCGCGCGTCGCCAGCCGGTTATCTGCTCCCAGCACCGCACAAAGCGGAGTTGAAAAGGCCAGCACTGATTCGAGCGTGGAGGGTAGCGATTGCAGTGCGTTTGCCGGGATAAAACCGATGTCTATCTCCTTTCGGGATAGCGCGGCAACTTGAGACGGCACGTCCATGTCGATGAGATCGATTTCGACCCCTGGATGGCGCGAACAGAATTTTCCCATGCTCGCGGCGAGGTGATTGGCGGCGACCGGACCGATGTTGCCGATGGCCAGGCGTCCGCGATTGCCCTGTGCGGCATCACGGGCCCGCTGGACTGCCGCGCTGGCATGAAGCAGAATAGCGGATGCCTCTTCGAGAAAAACCGCTCCAGCTCTGGTGAGCTCGACACGCGTCGTGTCCCTGTCGAGCAGGCGAACCCCGAGCTCCGACTCGAGGTCCCTGATCTGTTTGCTGAGCGCGGGAGTCGAGAGATTCAACTCCTCCGCGGCCACACGAAAGCTCAGTGCCTTTGCAACGGCTGTGAAGTAGCGAAGGTGACGGAGCTCCATGGTGAACGAAAGTGTTAACCAATAGTTAATGCCGCAGAAACTTCAAAGTCATTCCGAGCCTTTGTGGACCGTGATATTGTAAGGGGATCCATCCATGCGAACAGCAAGCCACGATTCCCTTCCGAAGACGCTCGCCTATCTGGCGTCGAAGAGTTCCGGGGTGGGGGCGTTGCAGTTTGAGACAATTCTTCAGGTCTTGGATGCCGGGGAAGGGATGATGCGGGGGCTGCGCCGAAGTCTGGCGCGGGAGGGCCTGACTGGGGAGGGTTTTCAAGTCCTTTCGGCACTCGCGGATCTTCCGGAGGTGGTGCCCCTGTCCGATCTCATCGCCATCGTGGATACACCACGCGCCTTCCTGAGCGAAACCCTGACCCGCCTGGAGTACTCTGGCCTGATCGAACGTCAACGCGGGGAGGTGGACCGCCGAATGATCCGACTAAGGCTGACACCTGCGGGCAGGCGCGCGACTGAGAAAACCTGCAGCCTTGTCCAGAAGGGAGTTCGGCAGATACTCAGGGGCATGGGTGACGATGCGTTGCGCGGATTGATGGCGCGGTGTGCCGCGCTTGCCACGGAAGCGAAAGCCATCGGGTTGTAACCCTCCCGAGCCGGACTATTTGTTGGGAATTCTTTCATGACCATGTTTCAACGACTCTCCAGTTCACTGCCGGGAAAAATCCGGACCACTACCTGCCTTGCTGCCGTCGCATGCCTTGCTGCGCTTGGCGGTTGCGCAAAGAAGAGCACCCCTGCCGCAGTCAAGGGTGGCGCGCCGGTGGAGGTGGGTGTGGTCACGGTGGCACCCCGCCCCTACACGTTGACTCGGGAACTGCCAGGTCGGACCTCCGCCTATCGCATCGCCGAGGTGCGGGCACGCGTCAGCGGCATCGTGTTGAAACGGCTGTTTGAGGAAGGCAGCGAGGTTACCGAAGGTCAGCCTCTCTATACGATCGATCCGGCGCCCTATCAGGCGGTGCTCGACAGTGCAAAGGCAGGTTTGGCCCGTGCGGAGGCGCGATACGTGTCAGCAAAACTGCAGGCGGACCGGTACGATGCCCTCTTCAAGGCAAGCGCTATCAGCCGTCAGGAGCTGGAAGATGTGGAGGCGGCACTTCAAGTGGCACTGGCCGACGTGGCTGCGGGCAAGGCTGCCGTGCAGACGGCGTCAATCAACCTGGAGTACACGCGGGTGTTTTCCCCGATTTCCGGAAGGATCGGCTCGTCCCAGGTGACGGAGGGTGCCTATGTGCAAACCGGCCAGGCGACCCTGCTGGCGACCGTGCAGCAAATTGACCGCCTCTACGTTGATGTAAACCAGGCCAGCAGCGAGGTGCTGCGACTTCGGAAGGCGCTCCAGAGCGGGGTGATCCACAGTGCGGGGCAAGGCGAGGGGGAGACCCGGGTGACGCTTCTGCTCGAGGATGGCAGCGCGTATTCGCATGCAGGTACCCTGCAGTTCGCGGACATCACGGTAGATGCCTCGACTGGCACGGTGCGTGTTCGTGCGCTTGTCCCCAATCCGCAGCGCGAATTGCTTCCTGGCATGTTCGTGCGGGCACGCATTGAGGAGGGAGTGAATCCGTCGGCTATCCTGGTTCCACAGCAGGGCATTTCCCGGAATCAACGAGGACAGGCCACCGCGTTGGTCGTTTCCGGAGAAGGCAAGGCGGAGATGCGTGTCTTGACCGCAGAGCACGCGATTGGGAACGAGTGGCTGGTGACGGCAGGACTGAAGGGAGGAGATCGCGTCATTGTGCAGAATTTGCAGCGGGTCCGGCCCGGATCCCCGGTCTCAGCTGTACCAGCCACAAACTTGGAGTCGGCTCCTTTGGCCGTCGGCAACGCGCGGTAACCCGCGCTTCTCGTCCCAATCCGTCCCAATCCGGAGACACGTCTCATGGCCAAGTTCTTTATCGACCGCCCCATCTTTGCATGGGTTATTGCGCTCGTCATCATGCTCACCGGGGTAGCGGCAATTCGCACGCTGCCGGTGTCGCAGTACCCCAGCATCGCCCCGCCCGCCATCTCGGTACGTGCGATTTATCCTGGCGCGTCAGCCAAGACCGTCGAGGACACCGTGACGCAGGTCATCGAGCAACGGATGAACGGCATCGACAACCTGCGGTACATGGCGTCCACGAGTGACTCGGGCGGCAATGTCACCATCACGCTGACGTTTGAGGCGGGGACGAATGCCGACATCGCGCAGGTTCAGGTGCAGAACAAGCTGCAGCTCGCCATGCCGCTGTTGCCGCAGGAGGTCCAGCAGCAGGGCGTGAGTGTCACCAAGTCGGTCCGCAATTTCCTCATGGTGCTCGGCTTTGTTTCGAAGGACGGCAGCATGAGCCGCAACGACATTTCGGACTACGTGGCGGCGAATATTCAGGATTCGATCAGCCGCATCCAGGGTGTGGGTGACATCCAGCTCTTCGGCACGCAGTATGCGATGAGGATCTGGCTGAATCCGGACAGCCTCGCGAACTACCGCCTGACGATCAGTGACATCACCACGGCACTGCAGGCGCAGAATGCCCAGGTGTCGGCGGGGCAGCTTGGTGGCACACCCGCAGTGCCAGGGCAGCGCATGGCGGCGACAATCACGGCACAGACGCGGCTGGAAACGGCGGAGCAGTTCGGCAATGTGCTCCTCCGCGTAAACGAGGATGGCTCGCAGGTGCGGCTTCGAGATGTTGCCCGCGTCGAACTCGGCGGGGAGAGCTACTCGATCGAAACACGCTACAACGGGCAGCCTGCGTCGGGCATGGCGATCCGTCCTGCGACCGGGTCGAACGCGCTCGAAACAGCGCGCCTCGTGCGCGAGAAGATGGATGAACTCTCCCAGTTCTTTCCGCCTGGCCTGACTGTCGAGTATCCGCTCGATACGACACCGTTTGTGAGGATTTCGATCACGGAGGTCGTCAAGACCCTCGTTGAGGCGATCGTCCTGGTCTTTCTCGTGATGTACCTGTTCATGCAGAATTTCCGGGCGACGCTGATTCCGACCATTGCCGTCCCGGTGGTGCTGTTGGGGACATTTGGCGTGATGGACGCGGCTGGTTTCTCGATCAATACCCTGACGATGTTCGGCATGGTCCTCGCCATCGGACTACTGGTGGACGACGCGATTGTCGTGGTTGAAAATGTTGAGCGGTTGATGAGCGAGGAAGGGCTTTCTCCCAGGGATGCGACGCGAAAATCCATGGGACAGATCACCGGTGCCTTGATCGGCATCGCGCTGGTGTTGTCCGCGGTGTTTGTGCCGATGGCGTTCTTTGGAGGATCCGTCGGCGTGATCTACCGACAGTTTTCAATCACGGTGGTGTCGGCGATGGTGCTTTCCGTGGTTGTGGCGATTGTCCTTACGCCTGCCCTGTGCGCGACGATGCTGAAACCCATCCCGAAGGGGCATCATGTGGAAAAGCGCGGATTTTTTGGCTGGTTCAACCGCACATTTGAACGGAGTTCGATCAAGTACACTTCGGGCGTTGCCGGCCTTCTGAAACGCACAGGACGCTCGCTTCTGGTGTACGTCGCGATCCTCGGTGCTATGGGATTGCTCTTCCTGCGCATGCCGAAGGGATTCCTTCCGGATGAGGACCAGGGGTTGATGTTTGCGCAGGTGCTCCTGCCGGTGGGCTCCACGCAGGAGCAGACCCTCACGGTCATGAAGGACGTGGAGAAACATTTTCTCGAGAATGAGAAGGCCAACATCGAATCGATTTTTACCGTGGCCGGGTTCAGTTTTGGCGGGCAGGGACAGCACACGGGTCTCGCGTTCATCAAACTGAAGGACTGGGCGGATCGGCCCGGCAAGGATGCGAAGGTCAAGGCGATTGCGGGCCGGGCGATGGGCGCGTTCATGAAGTTCAAGGATGCGATTGCCTTTGCCTTTGCACCACCGGCTGTCCTCGAGCTGGGGACTGCGAACGGCTTCGATTTTCGTCTCCAGGACCAGGCGGGACTTGGCCACGACAGACTGATGGAGGCGCGTGCCCAGTTTCTTGAACTGGCTGCAAAGCATCCGGCTCTCGCGAATGTGCGACCGAGTGGATTCGAGGACAATCCCCAGTACAAGATCGACGTCGATCAGGAGAAGGCCAGTGCGCTGGGAGTATCGTTGAGCGATATCAACCGCACACTTTCCGCCGCGTGGGGATCATCCTACGTGAATGACTTCATCGACAAGGGACGGGTCAAGCGCGTCTACCTCCAGGCTGATGCACCGTTTCGTATGCTGCCGGAGGATGTGAACCGCTGGTACGTGCGGAACAGCCGCAAGGAAATGGTTCCCTTTTCTGCCTTCGCGACTGCACGCTGGATTTACGGTTCGCCTCTCCTTGAGCGTTTCAACGGACTGCCTGCGATTGCTTTTCAGGGTGAGCCTGCCCCGGGCAGGAGTACCGGCGACGCGATGGCGGCCCTTGAGGAGATCTCCAAGCAGCTCCCGCTCGGGACTGGCCATGCCTGGGGAGGATTGTCATTCGAGGAACGCCTTTCCGGTTCGCAGGCTCCGGCCCTGTACGCTGTTTCACTGCTCGTGGTTTTCCTCTGTCTCGCAGCTCTCTACGAAAGCTGGTCCATCCCGTTTTCCGTGATGCTGGTGGTGCCGTTGGGTGTCATTGGCGCCCTGCTGGCCGCGCTTCTCCGCGGCCTTCCGAATGATGTTTATTTCCAAGTCGGCCTGCTGACCACGATCGGGCTGTCCTGCAAGAACGCCATTCTCATCGTCGAATTTGCGAAGGAGGGATACGACCGCGGAATGAGTCTGATTGATGCCACCCTCATGGCTGCCCGTCAGCGCCTGAGGCCGATCCTCATGACCTCCTTTGCGTTCGTTCTTGGCGTGCTTCCGCTTGTCCGGGCCAATGGTGCGGGATCAGGAAGCCAGAACGCGATCGGTACGGGTGTGATGGGCGGCATGCTGAGCGCAACCTTCCTAGCGATCTTCCTCATCCCGGTGTTTTTTGTCGCCGTGCTTCGACTGATGAAGGTCAAGCCGAGGCCCGAACACAAGGATCCGGCATGAGAGCGAAGAACTTCGTTGTCGGGCCTGGTGTCGGCCCGACAATCACCACTCCACTCGGTTCGAATGAGGCGCCGTGGACTATTTCGCCCAGGTATCCTTGAGCGTGATCGTCCGGTTGAAGACAGAAAGTCTGCCCGACGCAGGATGTGAGTCGCGGGTAAAGTAGCCCAGGCGTTCGAACTGGTAAGGCACGCCCGCGACAGCGTCCCGCAGAGAGAACTCCAGCTTTGCGGTCGCGACCTCTAATGACCTCGGATTTACAACCGCAGAGAAATCCTCCTCGCGTGCGGGCTCGGGCACCGTGAACAGCCGGTCGTAAAGCCGGACTTCGGCGTCGAAGCTTTCGCGTGAACTCACCCAGTGAATGGTGCCCTTCACCTTGCGATCTGCGTTGGGGCCGCCGACGCGGGTGGTAAGATCGGCTGTGCAGCGCAGCTCGCGAACGGCCCCGGTGTCATCCTTCACGATTTCGTCGAGTTTGATGATGCAGGCGTATTTCAGCCTCACCTCACCACCGGGTTTCAGCCTGAAATACTTTGGTGGAGGAACCTCAGCGAAGTCGTCGGCTTCGATGAACACCTCACGTGTGAGCGCCACCGGGCGCCGGGTGGGGTTTTCCGACTGAGGATTGTTCACGGCCTCACAGGGGATCGACTCGCCCTCGGAGAGATTCGTGAGGATGATCCGGATTGGTTTGAGGACGGCGAAGCGACGCTCGGAGGAGCCGTTCAATTCATCGCGGACCGCATGCTCGAAGAGAGCGATGTCGGTGACGCTGTTGAATCTTGTCACCCCCACGCCGATCACAAAGCGGCGCAGCGCCGAGGCGGGGATTCCGCGCCGACGCAGGGCGGAGAGCGTTGGCAGCCGGGGGTCATCCCAGCCCTCGACGATCTTCTCACTGACCAGTTGATGGAGCTTCCGCTTTGAGACGAGGGTGTAGCCCGGCACAAGCTTCGCGAATTCGTACTGGTGGGGGAGAGTGCGCGGCAGGTTCAGGTTCTCGAGGATCCAGTCATAGAGCGCGCGGTGATCGACGAATTCGAGCGTGCAGAGGCTGTGGGTGATTCCTTCGATGTAGTCGCTCAGGCAGTGGGCGTAGTCGTAAAGCGGGTAGATGCACCAGGCATTTCCTGTCTGATGATGCGGCACATGGCGGATGCGATAAAGGAGCGGGTCGCGCAGCCAGACGTTCGGTGCCGACATGTCGATTCTTGCACGTAGCGACCGGGCACCATCCGGAAACTCACCCGCACGCATGCGCTGAAACAGATCGAGATTCTCCTCCACGGAGCGATTCCTCCACGGAGATTCCCGGCCGGGCTGATCGGGCGCACCCCGGTACTCGTCCGTCTCTTTGGGCGAAAGGTCGCACACGTAGGCCTTGCCCGCCTTGATCAGAACAATGGCGAAATCGAAAAGAGCCTCAAAATAGTCGCTGGCGAAAAAGGGCTCAGCGCCTGCGCTGTCGGCTGTGGTGGGCGCAATATGGTAGTCAAGCCCGCCGTCCTGGGATTTCCGGAGTGGTCTCGCTCCGCGAGGCTTGAAGGCCAGGCAATGGTCTGCCCATCCTGAGATCAGCCAGCGGACGTCTGTGATGATGGAGTCGACATATTCTGCCTCCTCCTTTGCCGGGTTGGTGTCGTCGAATCGCAGGTTGCATTGTCCGTTTTGCTCCCGTGCGATGCCAAAATTCAGGCAGATCGATTTGGCGTGGCCGATGTGGAGGTACCCATTGGGCTCCGGCGGGAATCGGGTCACGATCTTTGCATGACGGCCAGCAACGACATCGGCTGCGACGATGTCGCGAATGAAGTCGGAGGGCTCGGATGCGGGTGTGGAGGCTTCTGCAGACATGCGCTCCAAGGAAAAGTCATCTCCCCGTGCAAGGCAATGACCCAAACGCCATCATGTCACCCTCGGGAAAACGTTCAGCAGGGGCCGATCTGCAATGCGCTTGATGTGCATGAAAGGCGTGCCGGCGAGAGTTTCACATTTCAGCCGTGTGCTGGAATGGGTTCTCGCTTTGTTGTCGATTCAGGAGGGGAGACTATCTTGGGCTTCGGACGCTTGCGGAGGCGCTCAAGCCAAAGGTAGACGACCGGAACGGAGTAAAGCGTTAGCAGCTGGCTGACGGCCAGTCCGCCGGCAATTGCCAGGCCGAGTGGTCGGCGCAGTTCGACACCTTCGCCTGTTGCCAGAATCAGTGGAAGGGCACCCAGCAGCGCCGCCAAATTTGTCATCAGGATCGGGCGGAACCGCATGACTGCGGCCTGGTAGATGGCGGCCCGAGACACAAGCCCGTCTCGGCGTTCAGCCTCTAGGGCGAAATCGATCATGAGGATGGCATTCTTCATCACGATCCCGACCAGCAGAAAGAGCCCGAGGAGCGCGATGAGAGTGAACTCCGTGCCTGTGAGGCGAAGGGCAAGCAGTGCCCCGAGCCCCGCGGATGGTAGCGTGGAAAGAATGGTTATCGGATGCAGAAGACTTTCATAGAGAACTCCCAGGACCAGATACACAGCAACCAGCACGCCGAGGATGAGAAGGGGCTGGTTCTTCAAGCTGTTCTGAAAGCTCTGCGCGCTTCCGCCGAGGCGGGCATAAATTTCGGTGGGCAGCATGATGGCTGCGAGTGCGCCGTCGATGGCCTTTAGCGCCTGATCGAGCGAGACTCCCGGTGCGAGGGAGAATCCGATGTTCATCGATGCAAATTGGCTCGTGTGCCGTACCCGATCGTCGATCAAGGCGAAATCATAGCGGGCGAAGGCTGACAGCGGAACGCGCGATCCATCCCGCGCGATGACCTGGATCTGATCGAGTGTGATGGGGTCCTGCGTGTACTTGGGTTCAAGTTCCATTACCACACGGTACTGGTTCAATGAATCGTAGAGCGTGGCGATCTGGCGTTGACTGAAGGAACTGTTCAGGACCTGCGTGACCATGCGCATGTC
>CAUJJL010000193.1 GCA_963205455.1 Verrucomicrobiota bacterium | reverse complement strand
CGGCGGTCGCGTCGTACCAGAAATTGGTGCCGCGGTGTTCGAACTTGTCCGCGACCGCCCTTGCAACGGCCGCGTCCAGCCACGGCTTTTTCTGCGCGTCGTAAAATGCGACGATCGGCACTCCCCAGGAGCGCTGCCGACTCACGCACCAGTCGGGGCGTGCCTCCACGGCACCGCGGATGCGGTTTTCGCCCCAAGCCGGTACCCAGCGCACGCCGGGAAGCGACGCCAGTGCGTCCTTGCGCGGCGAAGAGGTGGAGCCTTTCGCACCATCGAGGCTGACAAACCACTGGTCGACCGCGCGGAAAATGATCGGAGTCTTTGATCGCCAGCAGTGGGGATAGGAGTGGGTGTAGCGCTGTCTTGCGAAGAGCGTTCCGGTCTCCGAAAGCAGCCGAAGGACGGCGATGTTCGCGGGTGACGTTCGCTTGGCTTCGAGATCTTCGACGGCTTCAAGCGTCGTCAGTCCGACAAGGCTCGATGGGATCTGTCCGTCGGCGACGTACCGGCCGTCGTCACCCACGGGACAATAGATCTGCAATCCATACTTGAGGCCCGTGAGATAATCCTCAGCACCATGTCCCGGTGCCGTGTGCACGGCTCCGGTTCCGCTGTCGGTGGTGACGTAATCCGCAAGGACAACAGGTGCCGCCCGATTGATGAATGGATGGCGGGCGCCGAGATTCTCCAGTGCCGCACCGAGAGTCTTGGCAGCGATGACTGGAGGGGACTCGATCTTTGCCGCCGCGAGGACCGCGGGCAGCAGACGCTCGGCGACGAGTATGCGCTCCTCTCCGATATCAGCCACAACGTAATCGACCTCGGGATGGAGTGCGATCGCCAGGTTGGCGGGAATCGTCCAAGGGGTCGTCGTCCAGATGACGACGTTCAGGGGCTTGCCTACGGGCAGCGAATACTTGCGAGCCTCGTCCTCTGGAACCGGGAACCTCACCCAGATTGCGGGCGAGACGTGATCCTTGTACTCGATCTCGGCTTCAGCCAGGGCCGTCTCGAAGGGAATCGACCAGTAGACGGGTTTCTTGGAGCGGTAGACCAGGCCCTTTTCGACAAAGGAGGCGAAGGTGCGGACAATGTCCGCCTCAAACCTCGGATCCTTTGTCTTGTATTCATTTGCCCAGTCGGCGAGCACCCCGAGTCGCTTGAATTGCTTCGATTGAAGAGCGATCCAGTTTTCCGAAAAAGCATCGCACTTCGCGCGCAGTTCAGCGGTTGATACCACCTGATTGGCGGCCTGCAGCTCGCGCGTCACCTTCTGCTCGATGGGCAGACCATGGCAGTCCCAACCCGGCACGTAGGGAGTCCTGAATCCCCTCATGGACCTGTATCGCAGCGTCAGGTCCTTGAGAGTCTTGTTGAGCGCGGTGCCTATGTGGACATCGCCATTGGTAAAGGGCGGACCGTCGTGGAGCACGAACGCGGGCTGGCCCTTCCGCCGCGACTGAATTTCTCCGTAGAGGTCGAGGCGTTCCCACCAGGCGAGACGCGCGGGTTCCCGCTGAACCAGATTCGCCCGCATGGGAAATCCGGTCTTCGGTAGCTGGAGTGTGTCCTTGAGATCTTGCGGCATGCCAAAGAAGGGCGGCAGAGGCTATGTTGCGACCCCGGCTAGTCAAGGCAGGCGAGGGGAAAGCAGCGCATTTTTGATGCGCGTTCCCGGAGAAGAAAAAGCCTAGCCGGAAGGCCTGCTCTCAAGGCATTTGCCTGCAGTTCGCAGCCCCGAAAGCAAAGCTAGAGGCACGGAGATGCCGTCGTGCACGGTACCTGCGACAAAGAGGCCGGGGAAGCGCTTCTCGGCCGATTCTATCGTGTTCTTAAACTTCTCAAAACCAAGGTTATACTGAGGGATTGCCGCGGGCCATGTACGCTGTCGGCAGAAGACGGGCGCACCGGAAGCGCCAAGCATTTGACGCAATTCGGATTCCACGAGCGTCTGAATTTTCTCAGGTGGCAGCGTGCAGAGGCTGCGCTGCCGGCTCCCGCCGATCATGACTGTGAGGGCGACATGGCCATCAGGCGCCCGACCGGGAAAGAGGGAAGAAACAAAGATCACGCCGAGGATCTGTCGGTTCTCAAGGGCGGGCACGAGGAGGCCGAAGCCATCGAGCGGGTGACCGATATCCTGGCGGCGATAGCCGAGTGAAACGACGGTGATTGGGGAATGTTCGAGTTCTGAAAGCGGCGCAAAGGGACGGTCCCCAGGAAGCCCTGTTGCGATTTTTTCCAATGCGCGCGCAGGCAGCGCTAGGATTACTCGACTGAACAATTCGGAATACGGCTGACAGTCACGAAGGCCTGAAACCCGCCAGTAAGGATCCTCCCGGATCACGGATTCAATCTGGGTGCGGAGCTGAATCGTGTCGGACGGCTGGCCAAGCGCGAGCGTGTCCGGTATCACCTGCAGCCCCTGTGCGAACGAAATCAATTGCGAGCGAGGTTCGCCCCGGCGTCGTCGATCCTTCGCCGTGCGCATCATCCCGCGCACAAGGGAGCCGCATGCCTGTTCATCCTGCCACACACGGGGAAATGCGTGCTGCGCGGATAGCCTGGATGCGTCGCCGGCATAAACCCCGCTTACGAAGGGCTGAAGGGCGTAGTCGACAAATTCCTGACCGAAATGCTCTGCCACCAAGGCCCCGAGGCTGATGTCAGCGCCCCGCACACGCGGGCGCCGAAACAGTTCGGCGAACACCTTCATTTTGGTGCCGAACGAAAAGAGCGGCGACCTGATCAGGCCGGGCGGTGACGCTGGTGCGGCAACCGGTTTTCCATTGCGGAGGATGAAGCGGTGCCTGGCTTGCGGCGAGGCCGGGATAATCCTTTCCGTCAGGCCGAGATCTTCGATCAGTTTGCGAACTTCGGGATCGTTGAGCAACAAGGTGTGTGGGCCGCTTTCCGTCTGCCAGCCCTCTGCAGAGCGCTCGCTTTGAATCACGCCACCCACACGCGAGGCTGCCTCAAGCAGCCGCACCGGACGGCCACGCTTCGCGAGGGCAAATGCGGCTGCGAGGCCGGTCACACCACCACCGATGACGGCGACGGGCAAGTTGCTGGGAGCGCTCACGTCCACGACACAACGGTGTCCACGAGGGCCTGCATGCATTCGATCCGCGCCTGCGGGGTGATGCCGTGGCCGAGGTTGAAGATGTGACCGCGTTCCGATCGCATCGCCTCGAGCAGGGTTTGTGTTTCACGGATCACGATCGCGGGCGTTGTCTGGAGAAGGACGGGGTCGAGATTTCCCTGGAGTGCGACATTGTTGGGAAGGATCGCTCGTGCCGTTCGGAGGTCGACGGTCCAGTCGACACTGATCACGCGCGCGCCGGTGAAGCACTGGTCTGTGAGCTGTGTCCCGGTTCCCTTGGCATACAGGATGACCGGAAAATCCCGCGGCAGGGCGGCGATGATCTCGCGAATCCATTTCAGCGATGCCTCGGCATAGTCCGCGCCCGCGATGATGCCACCCCAGGAGTCGAAGATCTGGATTGCATCTGCCCCGGCCTCAATCTGCGCGCGGAAATAGAGGATCAGGGTGTCGGTGATCTTCCGAAGGAGCGACTCGAACATCGGCCGATCGGTGTAGAACAACATCTTGATCTTTTCGAAATCATCAGAGCTGCCGCCCTCGACCATGTAGGTGGCCAGGGTCCAGGGTGAACCACCGAATCCGAGGAGTGCCTTGCTGTCGCCCAGTTCCCTTTTCAAGCCGCGGAGAGCAGCCGGGACATAACCGAGTTTTCCAACGGCGTCCGCCGCTGGAGCAAGGGCATCCACCTGCGCCTGGGTCTCGAGGCGCCAGGCCATGGCTATGCCTCCTGAATCGCGAAAGGTGTAGGGCTGACCGAGCGCCTCGGGAATGACGAGAATGTCGGAAAACAGGATGGCGGCATCGAGTCCTGGAAAACGTCGGAGCGGTTGAAGCGTGACCTCGATGGCGAGATCGGGCGTCTTCACCATTTCGAGGAAGGACGATTTGGCTTTCAGCGCCCGGTATTCAGGCAGATATCGCCCGGCCTGCCGCATGACCCACAAAGGCGGGCGGGAGAGCGGCTCGCAGCGACAGGCGGTGAGGAATCGGGTGCGTGAGGTCATGAGGATGGCCCGGGATCGATCGGTGCAGGCGCGTCCGCCCATGCCCGGGGCTTCAGAAAGTACTCGGTCAACTGGGCTTCACGCGACCCGGGTTCCGGATGGTATTCATACTCCCATCGGACGAGCGGAGGCAGGCTCATGAGGATCGACTCCGTCCGCCCACCGCTTTGCAGGCCGAAATGGGTGCCACGATCCCAGACGAGATTGAATTCGACATAGCGTCCCCGCCGAAGGAGCTGGAACTGACGTTCGCGTTCACCGTAGGAGGTGGTCTTCCGGCGAGACACGATCGGGAGATAGGCGGGCAGGAAGGCGTCGCCCACGGCGCGCATGACCGCAAAGCTGCGTTCGAATCCGAGTTCGTTGAAGTCGTCGAAAAAGACTCCGCCGATGCCGCGCGATTCTTTTCGGTGTTTGAGAAAAAAATACGTGTCACAGGCGTGCTTGAAACGTGGATACAACGATTCGCCGAATGGTGCCAGGGCGTTGCGTGCGGTTCGGTGCCAGTGCACGGCGTCGTCGACAAAACCGTAGTACGGTGTGAGGTCTATTCCGCCGCCAAACCAGAAAACGGGATTTTCCGCGCCCTGTCCCGCGATGAAGAACCGGACGTTGGCGTGACTGGTGGGAACGTAGGGATTGCGGGGATGAATGACCAGCGAGACGCCGAGCGCCTGCCAGGGTTTGCCCGCGAGTTCGGGGCGGTGATGCGTGGCGGACGGTGGAAGTTGGCGTCCGTGCACATGCGAAAAGGCGACGCCGGCCTTTTCAAAAACCGCTCCTTCCGCAAGCGTGCACGTGCGCCCGCCGCCCCCTTCGGTCCGCTTCCAGTCATCGACCTGGAATTTGGCGGCGCCGTCCTCGTCCTCAAGCCCCGTGCCTATGCGATCCTGGAGCGCGCGCAGATAGGATTCGATGGCGTTGATGTCCGGTTGCACGGTGGGGAATCTCCGGGGAGGGGACAGGGATGCTAACGCCTGGGGACGAATCGCACCGTGGGAGCCTGGTCGTCGGTGGCCGAAGGTGCAGTCGCCTGCGGACGGGAGGAGGTTGCTGTCGCCGACGAAGTGAATGGCGACGCTGTGGACGATTGCGGAACCGGAGCGCGCGCAGGCGCTGCAGGACGAAGGGGAGACGTATCAGCGATGAAACGCGAGTCTGCCGGCAGGAGTGCGAAGCCGCGTTCAATCAGCTCGGCGACCTTGATGTCACGAGTCTTCTGGTCAGGGCTGCCCATGACCACTGCGATCACCCGCCTGCCGTCCCGTTCGGCGGTCGCCGCCAGGCAGTATCCCGCACCGTTCGTGAATCCCGTTTTCAATCCGTCCACGCCGCGCACCCTTCCGATGAGATGATTGTGGGAACGCATGATGATCTCTCGCGGTGGCGGCTGCCCCGGTCGAAAGGCACGTTCCTTCACCGTGGTGTAGCGAAGAATGTCCGTTTTCAGGAGGAGTTCGCGGCTGAGCAGGGCGAGATCATGCGGAGTTGTCAGGTCTCCGTCGGCGATTTTCCGATTCGAAGGAGGAAGGCCGTGAGGTGTCCTGAAGGTTGTGCGGGTCATCCCGAGCCCCTTTGCGCGCTCGTTCATCAGGGCAATGAATGCCTCGCGAGATCCTCCGACCGTGCGCGCGAGGGCTTGAGCGCAGTCATTTGCGGACTGGATCAGCATGGCGTACAGAAGGTCTTCGACGGAAAATTTCTCGCCCGCTTCAAGCCATACCTGAGTGCCCCCGATTTTTGCGTCTTCGCGAGCGATCGTGACCTCTGTCGACAGGGAAAGCGTTCCCGCGGCGATGCGGTCGTGCACGATGAGATAGGTCATCAGTTTCGTGACGCTTGCGGGCGGGTTCACGAAGTCAGCGTGATCCTCGATCAAAACCTTGCCGGATGCGGCATCGACGACAATGGCGCCTCGATAGGCGGGCGCGGGGGCCTTGGCCGCATACGAAACGAGCGGGATCAGAAGGGATGCGCCGACAAACGCGAGGATCGGGTGAACGGACATGGATTGAAAGGCGGTGCTGAGCTATTTGCGGTTTTCCGATTGCTCCAAGGGAAGATCGTGAAGCCTGAGTTCGGGATTCTTTTCCTTGAAATAGTCCATGGTCCAGTCGTTCGGGAAAAGTGCAACAGGCTGGTCAAACTTGTCCGTACCAAAGCTCACCCCGCTCGCAACGATGATGCCCGCGGGATTCTTCAGGCTCGGATGAGGTTCGAGCCATTTGAGCAGCGTCCATGGTGTGGCTTCGAGACGCGATTCTGCGCCGTACTCCGACTGCAGGCGGTATTGCACGACTTCAAACTGGAGGGGACCGACGGCGGCGAGAAGCGTCGAACCGGGCGGCGCATGGCGGGCGGAGAACGACTGGACGACGCCCTCCTGAAGCAACTGATCAAGGCCTGCGCGGAACTTCTTTGAATCCGATGGATTCGGGTTTGAGATGTAGGTGAAGACTTCCGGGGGGAAGCGCGGAATCTCATCGAAGAGGATAGAGCGGTCTTCGGTGAGGGTGTCGCCGATCCCAAACGCGTCATGTCCGACCAGCCCGATCACGTCGCCCGGCCATGCCTCGTTTACGGTCTCGCGTTCCTGTCCAAACAGCTTGTGCGAAGACGAAAGGCGGACGGTTTTTCCGGATTGCTGGTGGAGGACCGTCATGTCGCGCGTGAATTTTCCCGAGCAGATCCGCACGAAGGCGATGCGGTCGCGATGTTTGGGATCCATGTTCGCCTGGATCTTGAAGACGAATGCGGAGAACCTGGGGTGGGTCACGGGGACGATCCCGTCCGCCTGTGTCGTCTGGGCACGAGGCTGGGCGATCGCGGCGGGAATCGAGATGTGACGCGGCGCCGGAGGAACCGAGTTTTCGAGAAATCCGTCGAGCAGGAGTTGTATGCCGAAATTGTTGACTGCACTGCCGAAAAAGACCGGCGTCTGGCGGCCCGCGCGGACAGCGGCGAGGTCGAAGGGGTGGCCGGCACCGTCGAGCATTTCAAGCTGTTCGCGCACTTCGTTGAACGTGTAGTCATCGAGCTTCTCGCGCACGACGGGATCTTCGAGGGAGGCCACGTTCACGGGCGCATGATAGGCGCCACCAGGTACGCGTTCGAACAGGTGCACCTCGCGATTGCGGCGGTCAAAGACTCCGCGAAAGGTGGGACCGTTGCCCAGCGGCCAGATGACCGGGGATGCCTGGATACCGAGCACGCTCTCAAGTTCGTCAATCAGCGTGATCGGATTGAGCGTGGGCCGGTCGCACTTGTTCATGAACGTGAAAATGGGCACCCCGCGGCGCCGACAGACTTCGAAAAGTTTGCGCGTCTGGGCCTGAACGCCCTTGCCGGAATCGATGACCATCAGGGCGGCATCCACCGCCGTGAGCACGCGGTAGGTGTCTTCCGAGAAGTCCTTGTGACCGGGGGTATCCAGCAGGTTGACCGCGAAGCCCCGGTAGTCGAATTGGAGAACCGTTGAACTGATGGAGATGCCGCGTTGTTTCTCGAGTTCCATCCAGTCGGAGGCCGTGGCCCGCTGGTTTTTCCGGGCGGTGACCGTCCCCGCGAGATGGATCGCGTTTCCGTAAAGCAGGAACTTTTCAGTTAGCGTCGTCTTGCCGGCATCCGGGTGCGAAATGATGGCGAAGGTGCGGCGGCGGGCGATTTCATCAGCGGCGGACATGGCAGAAGGATCAAGGAAGGGCGGGCAACGCGACGGGGAAAGAGCAAAGTAGGTTCCCGGCAAACTCGTCGATGGATTGCAGGCTGAGATGAAAATGAATGGCGTTGTTGTTTTATATGCGTAATTCTGCGTAATAGACTTGTCTTGGATGAAAACCCCGTAAGTAGTTTCACGACCCCCTTATTTGTCCCATGCTTACCTTGCTGATCATCCTCGGAATCGCGTCGGTTGTCGGGCTTGTTTTTCTCGCGACGGCGGTGTGGACGGCGCCCGATGGCTATCAGGATTCAGAGGGATATCATTTCAATCAAACCTCGGACACACCCTGATTGCGGTGATCCGGTGAGCAGGTGTATGGGTGTCCTAGGCGCGTGGGTCTGCGCCCGAGGGAACGCGTGGGGATATTGTTCTGTTTCACCCTTGGATTTTTGAGCTTCTCCCTGTGGGGGGTAGCGTGATGCTGGGGCGATGCCGATTCCGGTTCCGTCGCTCAAACTCAAGCCCAACGCAAAGGCGCGCGTGCTCATGGGGCATCCTTGGGTGTTTGCCAATGAAACCGAAGGTCTGCTGCCGCCTGAATGGGACGGCGAGGTCGTGGAGTGTCGCGACCGCGCCGGTCGCTTCCTTGGATCGGGCATCTACAATTCACGGTCACAAATCGTCTGGCGCCGGATTAGCCGGGAACGTGTGGTCCTGGATGCGGGCTTCATCCGCGATGCCCTTCTGCAGGCGATTGCGCGTCGCGACAATGGGGGCGAGCCTGGCGGGAACCCTGCTCGACGATTGGTCTGGTCCGAATCGGATGACCTTCCCGGGCTGGTCGTGGATCAGTTTGGCGACGCATTAGTGGTGCAGGTCCAGACACTCGCGCTTGAGAAACGCACGGAGATCATCGGTGCGCTGCTCGATGAGCTTCTGAAGCCGGCAGAGATCATCTTCCGCAATGATGCCACCATCCGCCGCCTGGAAGGTCTGCCGATGGGCGTGAGCACGCGCTCCGGGAGGGACTGGGCGCCGCGGTGGGTCGAAATCGGCGGATTCGACTACTGGCTCGATTTGCAGCATGGCCAGAAAACCGGGTTTTATCTCGATCAGCGCCTGCAGCATGCCGCGGTGGCGAAGTACTGCGCGGGCAAGCGCGTGCTCGATGCGTTCTGCAACCAGGGCGCGTTCGGTCTCAATGCCGCGCGCGCCGGGGCGACCGAGGTGCTGGGGTTGGACAGCGCGCCCGATGCGATCGACGCTGCAAAGCGCAACGCGGAGCGTGCACGCCTGACTGTCTCGTTTTCGGTCGTCAATGTCTTTGACTGGTTCAACGATCCCGCGCGAGAACGCGAACCTCGTTGGGATGTGATCATCCTCGATCCACCGCCGTTTGCGAAATCGAAGAGCGCGCTCGAAGGCGCGTTGCGCGGCTACAAGGAAATCAACCTTCGCGCCATGCGCTCCCTCGCACCGGGAGGTGTGCTCGCGACTTACACCTGTTCGCACCATATGCAGGACGCCGAACTGCGTGGCGTCCTGGCCGAGGCTGCGACTGATGCCCGGCGCAAGGTGCGTGTCCTTGAATTCGTCCACCAGCCGCCGGATCATCCGGTGCTTGTGACGATGCCCGAAAGTGAATACCTACGCGGATACATCGTGCGTGTGGATTGAGCCCGCGCAAGCCCTTGCATCCAAAAAACCGATACATCGAACTCCCGTGGCCTGGACAACCTTTCACTGGCGCAGCGAACTTTTAGGAAAACAGACGAGTGCCGAGATTCTTCTGCCCGACCGGGGCGAGGGTCCGTTCCCGGTGTTTTATCTGCTTCACGGGCTTTCCGATGACGCGACCATGTGGATGCGGCGGAGCCGGATTGAGTTTTATCTCGCGGGGCTGCCTTTGATCGTGGTGATGCCCGACGGGTACCGCGGGTTCTACACCGACCATGAGGATGGACCTCCCTATGCGCGTCATTTTGGAGAGGAACTTCCCCGCATCGTCGAGCGGCACTTCGACGCGCGCGCCACACGGGGTGCGCGAGCGATCGGAGGGCTCTCGATGGGAGGCTATGGTGCACTGCGCGTGGGGCTCGGGTACGCGGATCGTTTTTGTTCCGTCAACAGTCATTCGGGGGCGGTGGGGTGGGGCGACCGCCCGGGAGTCGCCGCCTACCGCAAGGCTGCCCGGGACCGCGGCTGGTCTGAGGCCTTCGTCAAGGAGATGGTGCGTGTTTTCGGCCGCTCGCCGCGGGGCACGTCGCACGACATTGTCGAGTTGGCCCGCCGTGCCCGCCGCGCAAAACGCCTGCCGCGCATCCTCATCGATTGCGGAACGGACGACTACCTCATTGGCGTCAACCGTCTCCTGCATGCCGATCTCAAGCGCGAGCGGATTCCCCACGAGTACCGCGAGTTTGCCGGTGCACACACGTGGGATTACTGGGATCTCCACATCCGCGAGGCCCTGGAATTTCACTCCGCCAATCTGCGCATCCGGCGGATCGAGTAGCGTCTCATCAGGAGCCGTACGCTCTCATCCGACAAAGCTTCGACCCAACAGAACAGCCTTGCTCCTGACTGAGCGACACTTAGCCAGTTGAAGGCGTGGCTATACCCAACCTTGCCTTGGTCGTCGATGATGAGGCGCATGTGCGCACGTTTGTTTCGCTGATCTTGAAGGAAATCGGCGTGGCGGATACGCTCGTGGCCGGGGATGCGGATGCGGGGTTTGCGCTCCATCAGCAGCATCAGCCTGGCGTGATCATCCTCGATCTGCACCTTCCGGGAGGAGCCTCCGGACTGGAGCTGCTCAAGCGCATCCGCGCTGTGGATACCGATGTGCCCGTAATTTTCCTGAGCTGCGAGGCGGTATCGTCCACGGTGATGGCGGCGGTGAACGCCGGGGCAGACGGCTATATCCGCAAGGACACTCCAAAGGCCGAGATCGTTCGCCAGATCAGGGAGATCCTGGCTGATCCCGCGGAGGATGAGGAAACGGCGTGAGTCCGCGATCTCGCACCACAAAAAGGCCGGAGGCAACGAGGCGTCCGGCCGGGAGGCGAAGCGTTGGCAGAAGGTCTCCTCAGGGATCCGTCAGAGTTTGGCGCCGAAGACTGCCGATGCGATGCAAGGATTTTTTGGGGGCACACCTATTCTTTGGGCGTTTCGTTGTACCCCGTCCTATGCAGCGCCGCGATGGGACATTGCCTGCGCGTTCAGGCGAAAGGATCAAGGACATCCACGCCCGCCTTTCTGAAGTCGCTGGTATTGCGGGTCACAATTGTCAGCCCATGTCGATGTGCGATCGCCGCAATCTGACTATCGAGTGACGGAATCGAGATTCCCTCGCGATCCCATCGTGCCTTTAGCTGGCCCCACACATGGGCCGCACTCGTATTGTAGCTGAGCACCCGTCCCTGCATTCGGTCGCACAGCTCAACCAGCCAAACCTGCAATTGAGCTTTTCGTTTTCCTTCCGTAAGACGCTCGATTCCGCGCCGGAGCTCTCCCACCGTAATGGCGCTGATGTAAAGTTCCTGTTCGTGCTCTCGCAGCCACGTCACCACGCGCTTCTCCGGCTTGGGCTTGGCCGGTTCGCTGAGGACGTTGGTGTCGACCAGGAAGCTCACAGCGAGAGTGGGCGAGAGTCGTCACGTTCGCGCGGAGGAACCGTGAAGCTCCCGGGGCACGCCAGCAAGAGATCCACCAAACCTCGATTGGCAGGGCGGGTGACACGCCGCAGGCAAATCGTGTCTTCGTCCTCGATCATCACTTCGAAGTCGTCGCCCGGCGAGAGCTTCAGTTGCTCGCGGACCGGGCCCGGCAGGACCAACTGGCCTTTCTGCGAGAGTACGGTAGTCATGGTAAGATAATCTTACTCATAACAGCTTTTAGCAAGGGAAATCGGCACAGGTCTCCACAAGCCGGGTTCTGACCTCGCCGCGCCTTCGCATTTCTTTTCCTGCCAAACCCGCCGGGAGAAACCGCCTCTTTCGTGGGGTGCCGTTATACTGCTTCTTCACACCTCTTCCCTTGTGCAGAAATCGAGAGGAGGCTGAGGTTGCGGACTGAATCCGGGTTGTCGCGCCACAAAAAGGCCGGACGCGAGTAGGCGTCCGGCCCGGATTTGACGTATTGTGAGGAGTTTCTTCCCGGAATCCGTCAGAGTTTGCCGCCGTAGATCGCGGAAGCGCCCAGTTCCTCCTCGATGCGGAGGAGTTGGTTGTATTTCGCAACGCGATCGGTGCGGCAGAGCGAGCCCGTCTTGATCTGGCCGGCGTTGGTCGCGACGGCGATATCGGCGATCGTGACGTCCTCGGTTTCGCCGGAGCGATGCGAGATCACCGCGGTGTAGCCGGCTTCCTTTGCCATCTCGATGGCGTCGAAGGTTTCGGTCAGGGATCCGATCTGGTTGACCTTGACGAGAATCGAGTTCGCCGTGCCGGTATCGATGCCCTTCTTGAGGAAGGAGGTGTTGGTGACGAAGAGGTCATCGCCCACCAACTGCACGCGGTCGCCAATGGCGTCGGTGAGTTTCTTCCAGGTTGCCCAGTCGTTCTCCGCACAGCCGTCCTCGATCGAGATGATCGGGTATTTCGCGGTGAGTTGGCGGTAGAACTCCACCATTTCTTCGCCAGAGAGGATGCGACCCGAGGATTTTTTGAAGACGTAGTGATTCTTTGCGGCGACGTAGAATTCGGAGGATGCAACGTCCAGGGCGAGGGCGATGTCCTTGCCGAGCTTGTAACCCGCGCTCTTGACTGCGAGGGCGATAGCGTCGAGGGCGGCCTCGGCAGATTCCAGCTTGGGGGCGAAACCACCTTCATCACCGACCGCGGTGGAGAGGCCGCGCTCCTTGAGGACCTTCTTCAGGGCGTGGAAAACCTCACAGCCCATGCGGAGTCCCTCGCGGAACGAGCGCGCGCCGATGGGCATGATCATGAATTCCTGGAAATCGATGGGGGCATCCGAGTGGGCGCCGCCGTTCATGATGTTCATCATGGGGACGGGAAGCACCTTGGCGTTTGGTCCGCCGAGATACTTGTAGAGTGGCTGGCCGAGCGCGGCCGCAGCTGCGTGAGCGGTGGCGAGCGAGACGCCGAGGATCGCGTTGGCGCCGAGCTTGGATTTGGTGCTCGTGCCGTCCAGGGCGATCATGGCGTGGTCGATGCCGGTCTGGTCGAGGGCGTCCCTGCCGACAAGTGCTGGAGCGATGACTGATTTCACGTTCCCGACCGCCGCGAGCACGCCCTTTCCATTGTAGCGCTTCTTGCCATCGGTGCCCTTGGGCAGCGACTTCAGCGGAGCTGCGGAATCGCGGAGTTCGTGGGCCTCGTGTTCACCCGTGGATGCGCCCGACGGGACAGCGGCCCGGCCCAGCGCGCCGGAAGCGAGGCGGACATCGACCTCGACGGTTGGGTTGCCGCGGGAGTCAATGATCTCGCGGGCCGTAATGGCAGTGATCTTGGTGGTGCTCATGTGAAGAATTGAAGGCGCCTCGATGGGACAAGGCGTGGCCGTCATTGAAAACGAGAGCTCCTCGCGAGGAAAGTACAAATCCTGGGCGCGTGGGCGGCGGGAATTGGGGTGGCCCTCTACTCCGGCAGGATCTTCATGGCGTGGAGCCAATCCTCGGCGCGTTTTGGCCATTGGCTTACGGGGTTGGCGCTGGGACGAAGGCCGTAGCCGTGGCCGCCTTTGGCGAAGATGTGAAGTTCGCTCGGAACGTGGGCTTTTTTGAGTTCAATGTAGAAACTCGCCGCATTTACTCCACGCAGCACGTCGTCGTCGGTCACGGCAACAAACACGGGAGGCGTGTTTCGTGTGACGGTCACGAGCGGACTGAGCGGTCCGACTGTTCTTTCATTCCCGAGATAAGCGGGGTAGATCGGCATTACGAAGTCTGGACGGCAGGAGAGTGCATCCGCCGCATCCTGGGCCGGATAGGTGGTGTCGTCAAAATGCGTGGCTGCCATCACGGTCAGGTTTCCTCCGGCAGAAAAGCCGACCATTCCCAGTTTTTCCACTGGCAGACCCCAGGCTTTCGCGTTTGACCGAATCAGGCGCAAGGCGCGCTGTGCGTCCTGAAGGGGGGCCTTGTGGGGCGCATCCTTGTCACGACGTGGGACGCGATACTTTAACACGGCTGCACTCACACCGAGGGAATTCAGCCAAGCGGCCACCTCAGTGCCTTCCTTGTCCCAAGCCAGGATGTTGTACCCCCCACCGGGGCAGACCACGACGGTCACCGGCTTCGCCGCAGAGCCCGTGACGGGGAAAAGCGAGAGGGTTGGATCGGAGACCCAGCCTATGCGAAGCGTGTCGTCCTTGGCTTCAGGCTCCTTGTAATTGGCTGGCTTTTTGAACTCAGCGTCGCCTGGCACTGCGCCGGGCCAGAGCTTTATCTCGGGCGGCAGGGCAGCCTGCAGGCTTGTGGCAAACATTGCGATCGCTGAAAGGAGGAGGGCAGTCGGAGTTTTCATGGGAATCAGGGGGACAATAGACAAAAGGGCCAAATCCTAATGAATGAGATCGCTCATTGAGATTAGGGGTTGGCGGCATTGGTGGCTTCGACGTCGGTTGGCGGCCGAAAACTGGCGACAATTTCGCGGAGGCGTTCACCGATCAGTTCAGCGCGTTGGATTAATTCTGCCGCCTCGATTTCCGATAGATGGGCGCGGCAGTGGCGTCGCCAGAGATCGAGCCATGCCTGGAAATGGGGCTCCTGGAGCTCGAGGGGCACATGTTTCCAAGGCATTGGTCCGCTGTAGAGTAGGGGTCCGCCGGTCACTCCGGACCAGAAGTCGGCGATCTTCGCAATGTGCGCGGGCCAGTCTGCGATGTGAACATTGAAGATCGGACCGATTTCCCGGTGCTGGCGGACATCCGCGTAAAAGTAACGCAGAAGCTTCAACAATGGCTCACGTCCGCCGATGCGGTCGAAGAGTGACGATGGCAAGGGATCGCTCATGGAAGCAGAAGAGGTAGAGGATCCCTCGCAAAACACAATCACCCGAAGCAGGTCCCTGCTACCATTTGCAATCAAGCTTTGCCCACAGGGTGCGGCCCGGCTCGTTTATCCGGAGCGTCGGGGGAGGAAAACCCGACACCTGCGCCCCTCCGCGGCTCAGATGCTCGGCGTAGGCATCGTTCAAGGCGTTGTCGATGCCGGCTGTGAGCTGCCAATGCCGACTGGGTTTCCAGGCAGCATTGAGGGAAATGACGGTGAATCCGGAGGAAGGCCCCAGATCCTGTCCGACAATATTGCCTTGATTGAGCGCGAAACGGTTCTGGCGGGCGACCGATCGGACGAGCGAACCCACGCTCCAGGTTTGCGTGGCATAGCTCAGTCCCAGCCGACCTTCGAGCGGCGGCTGCTGGGCGAGTGGCCGTGATTCAGTGCGGTTGTCGCCTCGCACCATCGAGACGGAAGCATCCAGGGTCCATCCTTCGGAAAACAACCAGCTCAGGCTCGCCTCCGAACCGAGGCTTTCGGCGTCGACATTGCGCGCGATCGTGGCGCGCCGTGTACCCATCATGCCGGAGGGCTTCGCGTAGGCGGTTTCGATCAGGATGAAGTCGTCGATCCGATTTGCGAAGACTGCGAGAGAAGCCTGCACCGTGCGCGATCGGCAGGTGACTCCGGCATCGAACTGTGTGGTGCGTTCAGGACGCGTTCCGAATGCGCTGACGGAGACGGTGCTTTCCTTGCTGAAGAGCTCCCAGTAGTCGGGAAACCGCTGCGCATGGCCAATGCCGGCGTACACCGAGGCGCCTGGCCGCCAGTCGTTCTCGTAGCGAAGAAAATACGACGATAGATGGGAGTCTCGGGAATGACCGGAAGTGGGATTTACCGCCGATCCCATCATGCCTGTCGCGACGACCTGACGATAGTCCTTGGCTCTCCATGCGTCGAGGCGCGCACCGGCGACGATTCGATCCGATTCGGAAAGGTGCCGCGTGGCTTCGGCGAAAATTCCCGTCACCGAGAATGTGGCATCCTTCTCTCGCATTTTGGACCGGTAAGGGTCGGTGGAGTTGTCCGAGGTGTTGCGCACACGATGCCGGTTGGACTGGTAGTCGGTGCCTGCGGAAAGTTTCCAATGGTCAGCGGAATCCGGCGAAAGTCTTGTCAGGATGCGACCACCGATCGTCTGCCTGTCTGGATTCGAAGCAGCGCGGCCGGGCATCATCGCGCTGGGTTGAAAGGGACGCAGGGAATAGTTGTCCATCACATGGTCGACCGCATTGAGAAACAGGTTGGCTTCGATCTGCTCGACGATTCCGGTGCCGGGGGATTTG
>CAUJJL010000192.1 GCA_963205455.1 Verrucomicrobiota bacterium | reverse complement strand
CAATGCGGGCGCGTTCGTCTGCATCCGCTGTGGTCACCTGCTCCGGCGGTGTCGCCAGCACGTGTCGGATCACTTGTCCGTCGGCCACAGCAATCCAGACGGATCACCTTGCACTTCGTCCGAATGCGCCGAATCTCCCGTACATGATTGCGCTGCTGCTTCGGGCGCTGCTGGTCGGCATTCTGATTGCCGCAATTGAAACGGTGCACGGTATACTGCGCGTGCGCTGGCTGAACCGGCATTTTGGAGACAAACGAGCGAGGCGGGTTACCGTGGTTTCGGGATCCCTCCTCGTCTTGTTCACTTCCTGGGTGACGGTGCCCTGGCTTGGCATACGCAGTCAGGCAGAGGCATGGATCACAGGCTCGATCTGGGTGGCGCTGCTGCTGGCCTATGACCTGGGACTCGGCCGCTGGTACTTTGGTTTTTCGTGGCAGCGTCTGTTCGCGGATTTCGATCCGCGCCAGGGAGGCATGCTCGGCCTGGGAATGCTCGTACTGTTGGCAGCGCCCTGGCTGGCGTGCGTTGCACGCGGGCTGCTTTGAGTGTCCTGAAGAGGTCAGCCCCTCAGGCTACCGAGGGGTAGCTTCCGAGCCACTTCACCAAGGGGCAGAATACCTTCAATTCCGCAAGGGCCTGCTTGAGTTCGGGATCGTCGTAGTGGCCCGAGACGTCGATGAAGAAGTAGTAGTCCCACGGACGCCTCTTGCTCGGGCGCGATTCGATCTTCGACAGGTTGATGCCGCGCTCTGCGAGCGGCATGAGCATCTTGAGCAGGGTGCCGGAGCGTCCCGATGCCTCATCGTCCGGAGAAATGAGGAGGCTGGTCATGTCACGTCCGTTGCCGACATGCCCCGAGGGTTTCTTGCCGAGCACAAAAAAGCGCGTCGTGTTGTCGGCCTTGTCCTGGATGTTTTTCGACACCACGGGAACCCCGTGATACTGCGCGGCGAGTTCGCTCGCGATTGCCGCGCTGCCGGTCTCCTCCTTTGCAATCTGCACCGCCCGCGACGTGCTGGCCGCGTCGATCAATTGGGCATGCGGCAGGTGCCGTTGCAGCCAATGGCGACACTGCGCGATTGCCTGGTCCTTGGAATACACCTTCTCAATCCGCTCCAGGCTCGAGTTCGAAATCAGCGCATGCGTGATTTCCAGGTAGACCTGCGAGACGATCTTCAGATCGCTTTCCACAAAACAATCCAGCGTCTCCCGCACGCTGCCCTCCGTCGAATTCTCAATCGGAATCACGGCGTAGTCCGCCTCACCTTTTTCCACCGCGGTAAAGATGTCGCTGATCGAAGCCATCGCGTGGTAGTCCACGCTCGCTCCAAACTTCTTCATCGCCGCCGCATGCGTGTTGGTGGCTTCCGGTCCGAGAAACGCGATGAGCAGCGGTTTCTCCAGCGCGATCGCCGCCGACATGACCTCCCGATAAATCGCCTGCAGCGCGTCGTTCTTGATCGGCCCGCGGTTCAATTCGCTGATCTTCCGGAATACCGCATCCTCGCGCTCCGCAACGTAGATCCGCCCGCCCTGGCTGCGCTTGACCTTGCCGATCTCCGCCGCGAGCGCCAGGCGCTGATTCAGCAGTTCAACGATCTGCCGATCGAGGCTGTCTATCTGGGTGCGAATGGGTGTGAGGTCCATCAGGCTGAATGGGATTCCTTCTGACCGCCTTCGTCCGCTTCTGCAAGCGAGGGTGACAAACCTGGATTTTCGACCGGAGCCGACTCCGTCTGCGCATTATCCCCGCCATGGCCGCCGTGCTCGAGGGTCACCGATTCACGGTTGGGCGAAGGGCCCTCCCCTTCCTCGAGCGGCAGACCCATTTCGGCGTCCGTAAGCGGCTTGGGATTGATCGCGCTCTTCAACCATTCATCGATCTGCCGGGGGGACAACACGTCGGAGGAGGGCAGCTCCACCAAAGATTTTACGCCCACAAAATCGAGAAACTTGTCTGTCGTCCCGTACTGCAAGGGCCGACCCGGCAAATCCGCACGGCCAACGATGTAGATCATGTCGCGTTCGAGCAGTTTGCTGATGCCCGCCTCCGCGGAAACCCCGCGGATTGTCTCGATCTCGGTGCGGGTGACCGGTTGGCGATAGGCGACAATCGCCAGCGTCTCCAGTGCTGATTGCGTCAGTTTCACGGGAGGTGGCTCATCGCGCAGGATGCGAATCCACCGCGCATAGCGGGGATGCGTCACCAGGCGGTACCCGTTTGCCCCCTCAACGAGCAGAAAAACCCCGTTCTCCTGCCGGATAGCTTCAATGAGTGCAGCCATCGCCTCTCGAATCTGCGTCGCTGTCACCAACGATGGAACGTCCCGGTAAAGCTCAGCATCCTCCGTATCGGAGGAAGCGGCCACGGGTTCGACCGCGGCTTCATGGGCTGTGGGGGAATCCTCAACAGGGCTGGCAGCGCTGGTGTCCGAGGATGCTCCCTCTCCATCTGGAATCGGCGACGGCTCAGCCGATTTTGTGTCATCCGAGGGCTCTTCAGGAGCCAGCGGCAGGGTTGCCTGTTCGTGGAAACGGGAGAACACAGCCTGGATGTCTTTGATGGCAAGAGGCTGGCTCGAGGAAAAGAGCAGCGCCTTGAGGACTTTCTGGAGATTGAACGCCATGCACCTAAAGCGGCTTTGATGCGGCTCTCCCTAACGGGAAGCAACCTCGAAAGAGTTGGAAAACACCACTTGCCCGCAACGGCGACGTCTGGTTTCATTGGCACGATTTGCCCATGAGCACCACTCCCGACTCGAAACGCCCCTATTCCTCCATTGTCCTGGACGGCCCGGACCGCGCGCCGAACCGTTCGATGCTTCGCGCCGTCGGCTTCAAGGACGACGATTTCAAGAAGCCTGTCGTCGGCATCGCCTCCACCTGGAGCATGGTCACCCCGTGCAACATGCACATCGACCAGCTTGCCCGCGAGGCCGAGGCCGGTGCCAATGCGGCCGGGGGAAAGGCGATCATTTTCGGGACAATCACCGTCTCCGACGCCATTTCCATGGGCACCTCGGGCATGCGCTATTCGCTCGTTTCCCGCGAGGTCATCGCCGACTCCATTGAAACGGTTACCGGTGCGGAGGGTTTCGACGCCCTTGTCACCATCGGCGGATGCGACAAGAACATGCCGGGCTGCGTCATGGCCATGACGCGCCTGAACCGTCCGAGCGTCTTTGTCTACGGCGGCACCATTCTGCCGGGCATCCATCCGGATTCGAAGAAGGAATGCGACATCGTCACCGTCTTCGAGGCCGTCGGGCAGCATGCCGCCCACAAGCTCGACGACAAGGGACTGGAGACAGTCGAAGGCTGCTCCATTCCAGGCCCCGGTTCATGCGGTGGCATGTACACGGCCAACACCATGGCCTCCGCCATCGAGGCGCTCGGCCTGAGTCTGCCCAACAGCTCAGCCCAGCTCGCTGTCGGCGCTGAAAAGAAAGAAGACTGTCGCCGCGCCGGAGCCGCGGCGCTGGCCCTGCTCAAGGCAGGAATCCGTCCGCGCGACATCCTGACAAAGAAGGCATTCGAGAACGCCATCACCGTGGTCATTGCCCTCGCGGGATCGACCAATGCGGTCCTTCACCTGATCGCCATGGCTCACACGGCCAATGTCAAACTCTCGATCGACGACTTCACCCGCATCGGCAAACGCGTCCCGGTTCTCGCCGACCTGAAGCCCTCTGGAAAGTACAACATGTCCCACCTCGTGCGCATCGGCGGCCTGCCTCCGTTGATGAAAGTCCTGCTCGATGCAGGGCTGCTGCATGGGGACGTCATGACCGTGACCGGCAAGACTCTCGCGGAAAACCTGAAGGATGTCCGCCCTTACCCGGCGGACCAGGATGTGGTTCGTCCGCTCTCGGACCCCATCAAGCCCGACAGCCACCTCCGCATCCTCTACGGCAATCTTGCACCGGAAGGCGCTGTGGCAAAGATCACTGGCAAGGAAGGACTGCGGTTCGAAGGCAAGGCGATCACGTTCGAATCCGAGGAGGCGGCGCTTCACGGCATTCTGAACGGCAAGGTCAAGGCGGGCCACGTCATCGTCATCCGCAATGAAGGACCCCGTGGCGGTCCCGGCATGCGGGAAATGCTCGGGCCGACCAGCGCAGTCATGGGCAAAGGGCTGGGCAAAGAGGTCGCCCTGATAACCGATGGACGCTTCTCCGGCGGCAGCCACGGATTCGTTGTGGGGCACATCACTCCGGAAGCATCGGTCGGCGGACCGATCGCGATCATCCGCAATGGCGACCCCATCGTCATTGATGCCGTCAAGAACGAGCTCTCGCTGAATATTCCCGCCAAGGAAATCAAGGCGCGTCTCAAGGCATGGAAACCGAAGAAGCCCAAGGAGACCCGTGGCGTCCTTGCGAAGTATGCATCCTTGGTAACCAGTGCGTCCGAAGGCGCGGTTACCGACAAGTATCTCTGACGATTCCCCAAGCGCATCTGCATCCGGGGGTCCGGCTGTGGATGCGCTTGCGAATCTGCCTTTCAGCAACCTGAACCGTCTGGAATACCCACCCATGAGCTGGTCCCGATTCAAAAAGCACCTCTACCAAAATCCCGACCTTGGCCTGTCCGTCGACATCAGCCGCATTCCCTTTCCCGAGGGATTTCTTGCCACGATGGAGAAGCCGATGCAGGGCGCATTTCAGGCGATGGCCGAACTGGAGAAAGGAGCCATCAGCAATCCCGACGAAAACCGGATGGTCGGGCACTACTGGCTGCGGGCACCTGAACTGGCGCCATCGGACTCGCTGCGCGCGGAAATCACACGAACCCTCGACGCCATCAAGACCTTTGCCGCAAAGGTGCACGAAGGCGTCATCCGTGGTCCCGCGGGATCGTTTACCCACCTCCTTGTCATTGGAATCGGCGGTTCGGCACTCGGCCCGCAATTCGTGCACCATGCGCTCGGCCGCCCGGGCAAGGACCGCATGTCGGTTTCGTTTTTCGACAACACGGATCCGGATGGCATCGATTACGTGCTGGCAGGGCTGGCGGGACATCTCTCGCGCACGCTGGTTGTCGTCATTTCCAAATCAGGCGGCACAGCCGAGACACGCAACGGCCAGCTTGAGGCAGCCGCCGCCTTCAAGGCCGCCGGGCTCGATTTTCGCAAGCACGCGGTCGCGGTCACTGGAGCGGGCTCAAAGCTCGATCAGACCGCCGACAAGGAAGGCTGGCTCGCCCGTTTCCCCATGTGGGACTGGGTGGGCGGGCGCACCTCGGAACTCAGTGCCGTGGGCCTCCTTCCCGCCGCGCTTCAGGGCATCGACATCGACACACTCCTCGCGGGTGCGGCCGCGACGGACGTCGTCACTCGAAACACGATCACCTCCGAAAATCCCGCGGCATTGATCGCGCTCATGTGGTATTTCGCAACGGAAGGCAGGGGCGCGAAGGACATGGTTGTCCTCCCCTACAAGGATCGCCTGCTCCTCTTCTCGCGCTACCTGCAGCAACTCGTGATGGAGTCGCTTGGCAAGGAACTCGATCTCGGCGGACGCGTCGTCAATCAGGGCATTTCCGTGTACGGCAACAAGGGCTCCACGGACCAGCACGCCTACGTCCAACAGCTGCGCGAAGGCGTAAACAATTTTTTTGTCACCTTCATCGAGGTCCTGAAGGATCGCACAGGCGGCTCGCTCGAAGTAGATCCCGGCGTCACATCGGGCGACTACCTGCAGGGCTTTCTTCTGGGCACACGGGACGCGCTTTCCGAAAAGGACCGTTCTTCACTCACGATCACCGTCAACGACATCTCGCCCCGAACCATCGGCATTCTCATTGCGCTTTATGAACGGGTCGTAGGCCTGTATGCCTCGCTGATCGGCATCAACGCCTACCACCAACCAGGGGTCGAGGCGGGAAAGAAGGCTGCAAGCAGCGTGCTGGTCATCAAGGTCAAGGCTGCCGCGACCCTCGCGGCAATTCCCGGAAAGACCTACACCGCTGAATCACTCGCCGCGCACCTGGGTGCCCTGGATCAGACGGAACAGGTCTACAAGATCCTTGAGCGACTTGCCGCCAATGGCCTCGTGAGAAAACAACTCAAAACACCTTGGTACGAAAGCACTTACTCAGCCTGAGTCCAGCCTGGTGCTGAACATGACCATCGGAATTTGATGGAACCTTCACCACGGCCTGCTTGCCCAACCTCACCTAGCCCTTCAAACTTCCCCGACTCATGAAACTCCTGGCACGCATCCTCTTTGCCGCGCTCACCCTTGCTGGTATCTTCGCCGCTTCCGGTTGCACCTCGCAGCGGGATACGTCGATTCCATGGAGTCGCCCGGCAAACTGGGAAGGCCAGGTTCCGGGTATGGGACAGACTCCCGGCGGCGGCAGGTAAACCCGACGGGAGAGGTCGGCGCGTCGCCCACGGCGTCGATCGACGTCCGCGACGAAGGCTGAACGTTCTGCCCAGCGTTGCCGAAACGCTGCATTCCCCTTTTTCTTTTCCCATGACGGAAGCCTCCCCCAACCGTTCACTCGTGCCGGAACGGGGGCATCTCTATGTGATCGCGACGCCCATTGGCAACCTCACCGATATTTCGGAGCGTGCGCGCGCACTTTTGGGATCGGTCGATCTTGTGGCCTGTGAGGACACCCGCACGACCGGCGCAATGCTCACACGATTCGGTCTCCGCCGCGAACTCGTGTCCTACCACGAGCACAACGAGGAGGATGTCGCGAAAAAGCTCGCCGAGAGAATTCACGGCGGCGCATCGGTGGCGGTCGTCAGCGATGCAGGCACCCCCGGTCTCAGCGATCCGGGATTCCGGCTCGTCCGGGCCTGCCGTCGGCGTGGCCTGCCCGTCGTGCCCGTGCCCGGCCCCACTGCTCTTGCCGCCGTCCTCAGCGCTTCCGGCCTTCCGACCCACGGATTCCTGTTTGTCGGCTTCCTGCCACCCAAATCATCCGCGCGAAATGCCTTTCTGGAAAAGTATCGGGATTTCGACTACACGCTTGTCCTCTACGAGAGCTGTCACCGCATTGCCCGGTTCGCGGACGAGATCGTCGCCTGCCTCGGACCCGAACGCAGCATCTGCATCGCAAAGGAAGTGACCAAGCTCCACGAGCTTTTCCTGGTCGGTCGGGCCACCGAAGTCCGGGACAAGCTGGGAAAAACGAGCCTGAGAGGAGAATTCGTCGTGCTGATTGCGCCCCGCAACTACGTGCTCTAGTCCGTGACAGACATGCCGGCCGCAGACCATCCCTCCGCCACACTCCCCGTCGCCGTGATCGACATCGGTAGCAACTCGATCAAGGTCCTCGTCGCACAGCGCAAACCCGGTGGCCGTATCCGATCTTTGGATTCACACGCACTGGATGTGCGCATCAGCGCGGGAATCAGCCTGAAGCCTCCCCGGCTCGGCGAGGACGGCATGCGCTCCGGCGTCGCAGCGGTGCAGGCGCTCATCGATCGCAGTCGGGAGTTCAATCCGGCAGCCATCCATGTGGTGGCCACGAGCGCGGTGCGTGATGCCGTGAATGGCGCCGATTTTCGTTCACGCATCAAGTCGGCTACCGGCATCGACGTTCGTGTCCTCAGCGGCGAAGAGGAGGCAAATCTCATCGGCCGCGGCCTCCTCACCGATCCCGCGGTCGGCAGTTTCAAAGACTTTTATCTTTTCGATCTCGGGGGCGGCAGTCTTGAATGCCTCAGCTTTCGCGCGCGCAAGGTGACCCAGGCCGTAAGCCTGCCGCTGGGCTGCGTGAGACTGACGGAAATCTGCGTGGCCGACCCCGGGCTGTCATTCAGCTCTTCAGATCACGCAGCCGTGGTCTCGCGCGTGAAGTCGACCCTGCTCGCCAGCACTTTCACCTTTGATCTCGGCCCCGACGCGGACGCGCTGTTCATCGGAGGAACGATAACCGCCACGCGTTTCCTGATCGCATCCGCCACCGGGATTCCGCCCGAGGCGGCGCCGACAAGCCTTACGGTTGCGGCCATCGAGGAGGTATTCCGTCGCATCGCGCCGATGCCCCTGGAGGAACGAAAGCGGGTTCCCGCCCTGCCCGCGGCCCGGGCAGATGTCCTGCCCACAGCACTCGCCACCGTTCTTACACTCGCGGAAGTCGGACGTATCGGGAAATTCCATACGTCGTCCCACAACCTCCGCTGGGGCATCGTGGACGAAACGCTTCCGATCATCCAAGCCCAGCGCGTAGTCTGATCTCGAGTAGGGAACCGCATCACGGCGTTTCACGGATCCCAAAGGAGAGAGCCGCTCGCCCAAGGCACGCCTGGCATCGCTGACGCAGGATTCTGACGGGGTTTCGACCAACCTGCCGAAACTTCTCCGCGCCATTCAGAAACCACGGGCTATCGGGCGGGCGCGGCCAGGGCCGAAGGCGTTTGCGCAATCAATCGGGTGAGCTGCGCGACGTCTTTGGCGGGAGCCGACGAATGGGGATGGAAAATGGCATAGACCGCGCCGATCAGATTTCCAGAATTGATCAGGGTGCTGTCGGCCTGCCGGTTGTTGAAACCGCG
>CAUJJL010000191.1 GCA_963205455.1 Verrucomicrobiota bacterium | reverse complement strand
ATCAATTGTCATTCCCGTGAGTTCGTAGCGGGGAAGATCGGGAAAACTCTGTGCAAGCGCCAGTTTCACACGATCCAGCAACATCACGAACTGCGAGAAGATGACCACCTTGTGCCCGTTGCTCACGATCTCCGCGAGTTTTTCGATCAGCAGGTTGATCTTTCCCGAATCCGAAAGAGGCGCCCGTAACCACGGCAACATGTTCGGATCACAGCAAACCTGCCGCAGGCGCGTGAGCAGAGCCAGGAATCCGAAACTCTTTTCACGGATCGCGGCCCCAACATCATCGCCGAGGCGCTGAAGCCCTTCGGCGCAGATACGCGCATACTCCGTCCGCTGCACATCGGTCATCGGGCAAATCAGCTCCACCTCCACTTTTGGTGGAAGCTCGGTCGCGACCTCGTCCTTCGTGCGACGCAGGATAAAGGGCGCCAGTTGAACCCTGAGCCGTTCAAGCGTGCCTACGCGGTCCGCACCAAGGGCTGCTTCAAATCCACCCCGCGATCCCAACAGGCCCGGCAAAAGAAAACGAAAAATGCTCCAGAGGTCGAGTTGCCGGTTCTCAAGCGGCGTTCCGGTCAGGACAATCCGGTGCGTCGCCCGAATCGCAAAACAGGTCTGCGTGACCTTCGCATCGGGATTCTTGATGAACTGTCCCTCATCAAGCACCGCATACCCAAAATCCACGCCGTCCAGCAAGGGGCGATGCTTGCGCAACTGCGTGTAGCTCGCGAGCCAGAGAACCGGCTCTTTGTGCGTCGTGAAGTCATGGTTCGTCTTGAGGACCTCAATCGCGAGAGTCGGAAAAAAGCGCGCGGCTTCCTCCCTCCATACCGGTACGACACTCGCAGGGCAGACGATCAGATTGGGGAGGGCCTCGACGCTCCGGGAGGTGAGCACCGTGAGAACCTGGAGCGTCTTGCCGAGCCCCATCTCATCTGCAAGCAGTCCGTGACAACCCGCTTCACACAAATGCCAAAGCCATTCGACCCCTCGCTTCTGATAGGGACGCAACCATTCCGGCAATTTCCGGGACTCGGAAACGGGAGACAGGACCTTCTGTCGCCAGGTCTCAAGCTCGGGGGATATCGTGAGTTTGAGCTTTGAGTCGTTGAAGAGGGAAAATATCAGGTAGGGGGAAATTGCACCTTCAGTCTGGAAATCGGCGATATTCTTCTGCCAGGCACTGACGGATGCCAGCTTGTCCGTGGGCACCGTGACAATTCCGAGGCTTGGCAGAATCATCGGACTGGTGCCGCCACGTGTCACCGCCGCAACTTCCTCATCCGTAAGCAATCGCTCGCCCGCGCGGAAGACCCAGCGCAGGTCGAGGCTGCCCGCACCCGGCCCCTTGCCGACGCGGCGTTCAGCCACCGCCTCGATTTCAATCGAAAGTGGACCCTGCAGCAGGCGCGTGCTCGCTTCGTCCAACTCAACTCCAAACAGACGCTTCCATGCGGGAAGTGTGACCTTCAGAAAGTTCGGAATCTCCACGACAGAGGAAAGCGTATAGTCCGCATTTCCCGCATTGTACGTGAAGTGGGCCTTGCGAGCGTACGCGGCAAGGCCGATCAACTTAGCCCTTTCACTGGAGGTAAAGTAACCCGGTCCACTCGCGCGGGTGGCTGAGCCATGGGCTGGAGTCCGGGTCTTGTCACCGTTGAGCCAATACGCCTGGAATATCAGGCCTTCCGGACGCGTTTGAAATACAAGCACCAGGGGTCGGGCAGGCCCGCCATTGACGGAACCCGGCGGGCGTGTTGGCGCACTGAGGCCCGGAGTCGATAACCGCGTGATGACTGCCGGGCTCGCTGTTGGGCTCTGAATGCCACGAGGCAGGGGCGTTTCGATTCGATCCTTAGCCGGTACGAGGGAAGCCTTTCCTTCAACGTCATGGCCGTTCGTTCCTGCATGATCCAAGACGTCGGAAGTGCCTGCCTCCGACTCTGAATTGCTTTCGGTGGCAGTTTGACCTGGCGACGGAAGAACTGGAGCCAGATTGCCGACCTCGTCGACCGCAGAACGATCGCCGGGCAAGGGGGAAATTTCATCTGCAACCAGTTCCTCGATCTCGTGAATGCCCGCGACGGCCAGTGCCCTTGCAACGTCGATATCCGTCGAGGAAGACCTCACGCTCAAACCATCAGGACGCCATTCGATGACCGCGTACTCATCCTTCTTTTCAACCCGTCGATGTACGATGGCATCCTTGTCGGTGATTTCCAGTTCCCGGACCTCACCCTGACGATAGATTCTTGCACCCTCATCCAGCTGGCGGGTCGAAAATGTGGATTCCCACTCGTTCGAAAGTTTTTCAAACCAATACTCGACCGAACGGGGTGTATAGATTCGCTTGGGACCGTGGGTTTGCATCCAGCTAAAAGGATCCGTTTTAGATCGGATCATTCGCCCCGCAACCCAAATTTACATCTCGAAAAGCCAACTGTCGGCAAACATCCATGCACGGAGACAAGATCCGAGCCTTTCCATCAAGCGTATGCGTCTAGTTTCGCAGCGGCCTGCGTAAACTATAACGGAATACCTGACCGGAGCCCGCCCAAGTTTCCGCGATAAAAAGAAGGTAATGGTTTTTCCCTATGACCGAACGACTCAGTTTCCCAAATTCAGGAAATTTGCCCCTTCAGGAAAACAAACGTTCGATCCAGTGCGCCGAGATTGGCGCGATGCCAGCGCCTGGCTGCCTCAGCCATCTCCTCTCTGCGACGGACATCATTTGACAGGTCAATCACGGCACTCACCAATTCAGCAGGATTCGCCACGATCCGGGCTGCATCGCATTCCACAAGGTCTCGGGCAATGGGACGAAAGTTGCTCATGCCGGGACCGAACAGCAGCGGCTTGCCCATCGCGGCCGCCTCAATCGGAGTCTGCCCTTCGCTGTGGGGTGGAAGGCTTTTTCCCACAAAGACGAGCCCCGCGACAGCGGTCAGGCGTCGTAGTTCGCCCGTGGTGTCCGCGAGATGGATGTCAACTTCGTCATTGCACGGCCCGCTCGACCTCACGTGAAAGCGGAACTCAGACCTTACCAGTTCCGGAATGATTTCGCCACGTCGTTCCGCATGTCGGGGGACTATCAGCAGGCGACACGGTACCCCTTTTGCCCGCATGCCCGCGAGTGCATCGAGAAGCGCACGCTCCTCTCCCGGCCATGTCGATGAGCCGAGCAGCACAAAATCGCCTGTCGGAAAGCCAAGCGAAGAACGAAGTTCGGCGATCTCCCGAGGAGTTGGAGAAGGTAAGGTGATGTCCAGTTTGAGGTTACCTGTGGTTGTCACCTGATCCTCGCGAAAACCAACCTCGCAGAATCGCTGACGGTCCTGCGCGGAACTGGCAAGAATCTGGCTGACATGGCCAAAAAGCGATTGAATCACCGGCCTGAGTAGGCGCATGCGGCGATGACTCCGATCGCTGAGACGTCCGTTGATTGAAAACACGGGTACAGCGCGAAGCCGGGCCTGTGCGAAATGCTCCGGCCACCACTCTCCTTCGGCAAGTACGGCGACGTCCGGCTTCACACTTCGCCAGGTGCGTGCTGAGGAAAACCACGCATCAATCGGAAAGTAGCCGACCGCCACTGCAAGCCGCCCGTACCGTTCCTCCGCCAGCTTGAATCCCGTACTCGTCGTTGTCGTCAGTACGATCTCTAGTGATGGCTCACCTGCCAATCGTTCCAGCAGCGGACCGATCGCCAGCAACTCACCGACACTCACTGCCTGGATCCAGATTCGTTTCACACCCGGCTTCTTGGGCGGACAGCGTTTCATTCCTCCGAATCGATCCGCAAAATGACGCCCATATCCGCCCCTCTTTCGCATCCTCCAAAGGTAATAGGGGGAGGCAAGAACCAGGACGGGAAGAAAGACCAATCGGTACACCCAAAGCATCATCAGTTTTTGGCCAGGAATTCCCCTGACGTTTGCCGGGAGAATCCTCCCACGCCAGACGAATCCGGCGGGCCATAGCGTTCGGGAACTACACTACCTCCGATATATAGCCATAGGTAATCCACCCACCGCGTTTCGACTTGAGGCACATCCCGTTCAACCCAACCATGGCAGTGTCTATGATCTACCTGCTCGGCGGTTCCGGATATGTCGGCCATGCCTATCAGCAACTGCTTTCCCGCAAGGGTATCCCCTTTCGGAACCTGCGACGCAGCGAACTGGATTATGCAAATCCAGTCGCGCTGACTGCCGCCCTAAAGGCGGATCACCCGGAATTTGTGATCAACGCCGCCGGATATACGGGCAAACCGAACGTGGATGCGTGCGAATTGCACAAGGGTGAGTGTCTCCAGGGAAATGCTGTTCTACCCGGTTCGATCGCCGCCGCGTGCGAAGCAGCCGGTGTTCCATGGGGTCATGTATCGAGCGGTTGCATCTACACGGGCGCCCGTGCTGACGGCACCCCGTTCACGGAGACCGACGCTCCCAATTTCACTTTCCGCCAGAACAACTGTTCCTTCTACAGCGGCACAAAGGCACTCGGCGAAGAGGTGCTTGCAGGGCATCCGAACGTCTATGTCTGGCGCCTGCGAATACCTTTCGATCATATCGACAGTCCGCGCAATTACCTGACGAAATTGATGCGCTACAATCGCCTTCTCGAAGCCACCAATTCCATTTCCCAGTTGCATGAATTCGTCGCCTCCACGTTTGCCTGCTGGGAAAAGCGCGTGCCCTTTGGCGTCTACAATGTCACCAATCCCGGTGAAATCACGACGAGCGAGGTGGTCGGACTCATCCGCAAGAGCGGCGTCAGTAGAAAGGATTTCCAGTTCTTCAAGGACGAACACGAATTCATGCAGACCGCCGCAAAGACTCCCCGAAGCAATTGCGTGATGTCATCAGCGAAGCTCGCGTCCGTCGGCATTCAAATGACCGAGGTCCGCGAGGCCATCTCGCGCGATCTGCGCGCATGGAGGACTGCCGCATGACCCAGGGCTTGAACATTCTCGTCACCGGAGGCTGTGGATTCATCGGCAGCAATTTCATCCGTCAGCGCCTGGGGGAAAGCGGCTCCGTGCTTTCGCGACTGGTCAATCTTGACGCACTGACCTACGCGGGAAACCCGGCAAACCTGGCGGACCTCGAAAATGATCCCCGCTACGTGTTTGTCCAAGGCGACATTGGCGATGAGGCGCTGACCGCGCGGCTGCTCAGGGAACATGCGATCGATGCCATTCTGAACTTTGCTGCGGAAAGCCATGTCGACCGCTCAATCGACTCACCCGAGCCGTTTGTGCAGACCAACGTGCTGGGTACGCTTCGGCTGCTGAATTCCGCACGTCGCTATTGGAGCACTCTACCGCCTGCCAAGAAGGAGGGTTTTCGCTTCCTTCACGTGTCCACCGACGAGGTCTACGGCACGCTCAAGCCTGGCGATGCCCCCTGGAACGAGGAGTGTCCATATGAACCGAACTCGCCCTACGCCGCGTCAAAGGCCTCCAGCGACCATCTGGTGAGAGCCTTTCAGCACACCTATCACTTCCCGACACTCACGACCAATTGTTCGAATAACTACGGGCCGTTTCATTTTCCGGAAAAACTGATTCCGCTGATGATCCTCAATGCGCTCGAGGGCAAAGCCCTGCCCGTCTATGGCGATGGCCAGCAGATTCGCGACTGGCTTTATGTCGAGGATCATGCCACCGCGATCTGGCTCGTGCTGCAGAAGGGCCGCGTCGGCGAGACCTATAATGTGGGCGGATTGAACGAGCGTCCCAACCTGGAAATCGTGAAACGCATCTGCTCCTTGCTCGACCGGAAGAGCCCGCGCGCCGACGGCAGATCCTACTCGACACAGATTGCATTCGTGGCAGACCGACCGGGACACGACCGCCGCTATGCGATCGACAGCACAAAGATCCGCAAGGAGCTCGGCTGGGTGCCACGGGAGAATTTCGATACGGGCATCGAGAAGACCGTGGACTGGTACCTCGCGCATCGTGAATGGGCCTCCGAAATCTCGCGCCGGAGCTACCAACGCCAACGACTTGGCACCGCCTCCTGAGGAATTATCATGTCAACCTTCTCTCCCTCCCCCACCACCCCGCGTCGCGGAATAGTCCTTGCCGGCGGATCGGGCACGCGGCTCTTTCCGCTCACCATCGCTGTCTCCAAACAGTTGATGCCGGTCTATGACAAGCCGATGATCTACTATCCTCTGTCGGTGCTGATGCTCGCCGGCATACGGGAGATTCTGATCATCTCGACTCCCCAGGACCTGCCACTGTTCAAGCGGCTTCTGGGCGACGGTTCGCAGTTTGGCGTGACGCTTAGCTACGCCGAGCAGCCCAGTCCCGACGGTCTGGCGCAGGCCTTCATCATCGCTTCAGATGCAGGGTTTCTCGACGGGAGGACGCCGTCCGCTCTCGTATTGGGTGACAATCTCTTCTACGGGCACGATTTTCAACGTTCCGTCCAGGCCGCAACCACTCGCAGCCAAGGCGCGACTGTCTTTGGCTATCACGTATCGAATCCCACAGCCTATGGCGTGGTGGAATTCGCGTCCGACGGGCGTGTGCTTTCCCTCGAGGAGAAGCCGTCAAAGCCCAAGTCAAATTTTGCTGTCCCTGGCCTCTATTTCTACGATCAAGCCGTGGTCGGACTGGCGCGCTCCCTCAAACCGTCTGCCCGGGGCGAACTCGAGATCACCGACTTGAACCGTCGTTATCTCGAACAGGGCAATCTCCAGGTGGAGATCCTCGGTCGCGGTACCGCATGGCTCGACACGGGCACCCACGACTCGCTCCTTGATGCGGCTCAATTCGTCCACGTCATTGAAAACCGGCAGGGACTCAAGATCGCCTGTCTCGAGGAGATCGGCTGGCGTCAAGGCTGGCTGGATCACGCCGCGCTCGAAGCGCAGATCAAGCGACTTGGAAAGTCCGGCTACGGCGAGTACCTTCGTCGGCTCCTCGCCTGAGGTTGTACCCGGATTGCCGATGTCCGCAATCCCTTCACTTTCGCCAACTCCCAAGGTTTCCTTTGTTGTCCCGCTCTTCAACTGCCTGGAATTGACGCAGGCAATGCTCGTCAGCCTGCGCGCCACCGTTCCGTCCGCCCTCGATTGGGAGATCATCTTCATCGACGACGGGAGCACCGATGGAACCCCTGCGTGGCTGGCGTCTCTCACTGAAGGCAACATCCGCTCTGCTCGAAACCCCTGCAACCAAGGCTTTGCCGTTACCGTCAATCGAGGTGTCGAAATGGCTCGCGGCGAGCTCATCGTGCTTCTCAACAATGATCTCGTGCTCACGAAGCGCTGGCTCGAGCCAATGCTCGTGGTGCATCGACGTCTGGGCTCCAAAGCGGGTGCGATCGGAAATTGCCAGATCGCTTCGGGCACAGGCCTGCTGGATCACGCTGGAATCTGCATCAATCTCAAAGGCAAACCCGAACACATACGCACCCGTTGGTCAGGCACCCCGCTTGATTGCGTCAGTGGATATCGGCGCGTCGTAGCTGCAACTGGCGCATGCCTTCTGCTTTCAAGACAACTCTGGACCGACCTGAACGGCTTCGACACACGGTTTGTCAATGGCTGCGAGGACGTCGACCTTTGCCTTCGCGCCCTAGCTGCGAGAAAGACGAATGCCGTCGCAATCAGAAGCACGGTGATCCATCACGTGAGTAGTTCCCCGGGCCGCAAGCTGCGCGATGAAATAAACACGTATCGCCTCACACTGAAATGGCAGGACACCCTTGCGTTTTTCGCCGCGCGACGCTGGTGCTGGGATTTTCTTTCGCGCGAGTGGACCCACCCCAGGGAGCCTGAGCGCACGCTCCAGGCGGCATCTGCCCTAGCCTTTGGGCTTCATCTCACCGGCCAACCACCCGCTTCGGCGCTGGATGGCATGTCAGCCGCGATCGAACACGAAATCACACGCTGGCGCCACCTCAGTCTCGACGGGTAGTCCGATCCGCCGCCCGCTCCTGGTCACAAATCCGACATTCAATTTTTCCCGTCCTGTTGCTTCGCGAGGCCTTCAAGGTAGGAGATCACCTCCACGTTCTTGTATTCGCGGGCAATATCCAGCGCAGTCACGCCAGGTTTGGAACGGATCGTCGGATCCGTTCCCCGCTCGACGAGCAGTTTCGCAAGTGCGACACTGCCACTGGCAGCGGCCTCGTGCAGCGGCGTTCCACCGAGTTCGCTCAGAATGTTCGGATCCGTCGGCGCATCCAGAAGCATGCGGGCGATTTCGATTTGGTTCTTGGCCGCGGCATGATGCAAGGGTGTCCACCCCCTGCCGTCGCGTACCGTTGGATCCGCCCCCGCCGTCAGCAGCAATCGAACAATTTCGGCATCACCGCGCTCAACTGCAAGATGCAGAGGCGAACGTCCGGAGGAATCCGGAGCCAAGGGACTCGCCCCCGCCTTCAACAGGAGTGCGACGATCTCAGGCTTTCGACGCAGGATGGCCTGATGAAGCGGTTGCATCTTCGCACCCATGCTGCCCCGCGCGCGCATGGGATCCCACGCCAAGTGACGTCTCACGTCGTCGGCATCGCTGCGGGCGATGGCCTCGTCGAGCGTCGCATAAACCGGTTCGCGAGGCGCAGCTGAAACGACGCCACCGATCGGCACCTCAATTCCGCAGCACCAGACGAGGGCGTTCAGGACGAGACGGCGGAAATTGTCGTTGTACCAGTTGCGGTGAAAATGTCCGCCGGTAAACCCGAAACCCCGCGCGCCTCGCGCAGAGGTGAAGGTCCATGCAAGCAGTTGCGGTTCCTTCCGCTCCAGCGCCAGGCGCACTGCGGGATTCCCGGAGCGCGGACCGTCCTGCCCCAGCGATTCCAGGGGGGGGACCGTGCTGAGGAGCGACATCGGCGCTGGAGGACGATTCCGAAGGCGAAGATGATAGTACCATTCGTCCTCGACGTTCAGCGCTTCTACCCCTCGTGCCGCAACGTTAGACTCGTCCGGCAAGCCATTCAGTTTCCAGATGGGATTTACAGACCAGTTCACTTCGAAACACGCGCCCGTCGCATCGAGCATTAGCTCGCGCAGCTCCGGATCATCCTCCGGTGGCTCAAGCGCGAAATGCATCACTGCAAGCGCCCTGCCCTTTTCCATTCGCGCACGCAACCATCCGCCCTTTCCGCGAGCAACATGCTTTGCCAATCCATCAGAATAGAGGACGATGAGGTCGGCGCGTTCGAGCGCATCCATGTCGCCCGGCCATCCCAGCGAGACATCCGCGGCGACACCTAGTCCGCTTGCATTCAGCGCGCTCGCGAGAAGCCTGGAGCCCGCAGGGAATTCATGGGCACCGGGCGCGTGGCTCTTCTCACCTGCGATAAAAAGGATTCGTTTGGCGGCAACCTCGGCTCCGCGCAATGGCACGATCAGCAGGCTGGCGCACACCCAAAGAATGCATCCGATCAAACGAAAGCCTTGCATGGTGTTTCGGGAAACGTGATCTGCACCAGCGTCAGGTGAGTGTAAATGCGGGAAGTTTCACGATCTTTCCACCGGCAAGCGCAGATTCGTGGGCACAGAGGCCGACACAGGTCCAATTGGCGGATGTCACCGCATTGGGATAGGGATCGCGTCCTTCAACCAACGCACTGAGAAATTCGTGCGCCAGATGCGGATGCGATCCGCCGTGCCCTGCCCCCTGCGTGAAGCTGAGGTGTGTCTTCTTGCCCAGGTCGTACACGCCCTTGGTTGTGAACTTCCTGATTCCGGCCGGTAGGCGACGGGCGTAGTCCGGGACCTTGATCTTCCTGGGAATCTTTTGTTCAGGCTTCTTCGCTGTGTGAAGCACATGCGGCTCGTGCTCGATCAGCGACCACTCGAAGGACTGCTTCGATCCGTAAACGTCGATGCTTTCGCGATACTGCCTCGCGGTGTCAAAGAGCGAGCGGATGATCCTCGCGGTGAGATCGGAGTCCTTGAGCTTCACATGCGCAGTCTCCACCGCAAACGGTGAATGGTAGTGCTTCACGAGTTCAGGCCGGATTGTGCCCGATCCGAAGCAGGAGACATATTCCGCCTGTGCATTGGTTAGCGCGAGCATCGGACCCACGCAATGCGTGGCATACCACATCGGCGGCAACCCCGGCCAGTAGTTTGGCCAGCCGTCCATGTCCTGCTGGTGACTCGCTTGCAGGAACTGAATCTTCCCCAGATCTCCGCGATCGTACTTCTCCTTGATGAACAAATACTCCCTGGCGTAGACCACCGTCTCCATCATCATGTAGCGCAGGCCCGTCTTGCGACACAGGTCCACGATCTTCCGGCAATCCGCGATCGAGGTCGCCATGGGCACCGTGCAGGCCACGTGTTTCCCCGCCTTTAATGCCTTAAGGGTCTGCTCGGCGTGGTCGGGAATGGGGGTGTTGATGTGGACCGCTTCGATCTCAGGATCCTTCAGCAGCTCATCGTAGTCCGCATACCCCTTGCGGATGCCGAAAGCCGCCTGGATTGTAGCAAGTTTTCGTGGATCCCGCTGGCACACGGCGACCAGGTTTGCGTTGGGATGCGCCTGATAAATGGGAATGAACTCCGCCCCGAAACCGAGGCCGACGATCGCGATATTGATTTTTTTGGGCATGGGAAAAGGCTTAATGAATTGCAGGGATTTCCAGACCGGGAGGAGTCCCCCCATCACCAGAGCAACCGATAGCAATTCTGCCCGATTGGCAAGCGGCCGGATGGCTCCCCGGCAGCGGCTAGCGGTTGTCCTGCGCCTTGGATTGACGCCCGTCAGCAAATGCACAGCCTTCAGTCTGCTGCAATGCTCCCCATTGCCCGGTCTACTCAAACCGCCCCCATACATTTCCAAGAGCCGGAAACCCTCATCATGACAACGCTTGCCACGCCTTTCAATCGCCGCGATTTTCTCAAGTTCTCAAGTTTCGTCGGCGGTGGCCTCATACTCGGAACTAGCCTGCGTCTCACGGAGGACGCGTTTGCCGACGAAACCACGGTGGTCATCAAGGCGGATTCTGAAGCTGGTGCATCCCTCAATGCATTTGTCCGCATCGGCACGGATGGCGCCATATTTATCGCTGCTCATTCTCCCGAAGGGGGACAGGGTGTCCGCACTTCCCTTCCCATGATTGTCGCCGAGGAACTCGACGTGGACTGGAAGGACATCACCGTGGAACTCGTTCCACTGGATCCAATCTACGGGACTCAGGTTGCAGGCGGCAGCCAGGCGACGCCAAGGAACTATACTCCGCTCCGCCAGGTTGGGGCATCGGCGCGCATGATGCTCGTGCAGGCGGCTGCCCATCGTTGGGGAGTCGAGGCCGGGACCTGTCATACAGGCGCCGGACGGGTAATTCATTCATCGTCGGGACGCAGCCTGAGTTACGGCGATCTCGCAACGGAGGCGGCGCAGCTTCCCGTTCCAAATGCGAAGGAGGTTCGTCTCAAGGAGCCCAAGGACTTCAAGATCATCGGACAGAGGATCAGCGGCGTCGACAATCCGGCCATCGTCACAGGCAAACCCCTTTTCGGCATTGATCAGGTGTTGCCCGGAATGCTTTACGCCGTTTACGAAAAGTGTCCCGTTTTCGGGGGCAAAGTCGTCGAGGCCAACCTTGCCGAAATCAAAGCGCTGCCTGGGGTGAAGGATGCCTTCATCATCGAGGGCACATCGAATCTGAATGGCCTTATGCCCGGTGTGGCCATCCTGGCTGATTCGACCTGGGCTGCCTTCAGCGCCAGACGCAAACTGAAGGTGAAATGGAACGAGGGTCCACATGCAAACGACAGTTGGGCATCCTACCTTGCTACTGCCGGAAAACTCGCGGAAACCCCAGGTGAGCAGCTCCTCCGTAACGACGGTGACGTAGCCAATGCGCTTAACACCTCAGTGCGGACGATTGAAGCGCGCTACGAGTATCCTTTCGTTTCCCACGCCAACTTCGAGCCGCAGAATTGCACCGCCCACTTCAAGGATGGCGTGATGGAACTCTGGGCACCGACCCAGCGCCCCGCTGGCGGACAGGATCTGATCAGCTCCGTACTCAACCTACCTAAGGAGCGGATCAAGGTGAACATCACCCGCATCGGCGGCGGATTTGGTCGACGGCTGAGCAGCGATTTCATGGTCGAGGCCGCAGCCATCGCTCATCGCGCGACCGCGCCGATCAAGCTCACCTGGTCACGCGAGGATGATCTCCGCCACGACCACTACCGCCCCGGAGGCATTCACCATCTCAAGGGTGGAGTCGATGCGCAGGGCAACATTGTCGCGTGGCAAAATCACTTCGTCACGTTCGGCAATGCGAAAGGCAAGGCCCCTGGCTCAGGTGGCGGCCTGTCTCCGGATGAGTTCCCTGCCCGTTTCCTTCCGAACTACCGAGCGGAACAGTCCATGATCGTGACGCACATCCCGATGGGTCCGTGGCGCGCACCCGGGAGCTGTGTGTTTGCATGGGTCGTTCAAAGCTTCATCGACGAACTTGCCGCAGCCGCCGGCCGGGATCCGCTCGAGGTACGCCTTTCCCTGCTCAAGGATCGCGGCATGGTCACCACTCCCGGTGAACGACCGAACGGGTACGACGCCGAACGCATGTACGGGGTCGTCAAGCTGGCCGCGGAGAAGGCGGGATGGGGCAGGAAACTGCCACGCGGACGCGGCCAGGGCATCGCCTTTCATTTCAGTCACCGCGGCTATTTCGCCAATGTTGCGGAGGTGAACGTCTCCAAAGATGGAGTCCTCAAAGTAGAGCGGGTGGTCGTGGCGGGAGATATCGGCTCCCAGATCGTCAATCCAAGCGGCGCTGAGAACCAGGTCGCCGGCTCCATCGTCGACGGATTGAGCGCCGCGGCGCTACAAGAGATCTCCATCGCGCAAGGCCGTGTCCTGACTGGGAACTTCAACGATTATCACCTCCTGCGCATCGCAGACGCCCCCCATGTGGAAGTGCATTTCAATCTGACCGACAATCCACCCACAGGCCTGGGTGAGCCTGCGCTGCCGCCGCTGGCGCCTGCCGTGGCAAATGCGATATTTGCGGCGACTGGAAAACGCATCCGTACGATGCCATTCTCAAAGACCGACCTTAGCTGGTCCTGACGCTCCCCCTGGCTTGACAGCCGAGAAGCTCGGTGGATGCGACCGCGGTCGCCTGGATTTTCCCCAAAATCAAAACACACTATGTCCACATTCACCGCCGAAATGCTCGGCACCGCATTGCTTGTCATACTCGGAAATGGCGCTGTCGCCAACGTGGTCCTCGGAAGAACCAAGGGCAATAACTCTGGCTGGATCGTCATCACCACAGGTTGGGCCATGGCGGTTACGGTCGGCGTTTACGCTGTCAATTCCGTCAGCGGCGCACACCTCAATCCCGCGGTCACCCTCGGTCTCGCCTCGATCGGAAAGTTCGCTTGGAGCGCGGTGCCCGCCTATCTTGCCGCACAAATGCTCGGAGCGTTTCTTGGGGCGGTGGTTGTCTGGCTGGCCTACCTGCCGCATTGGCGAGAAACCGCGGATCAAAGCGGCAAGCTTGCAGTGTTTTCAACGGGTCCGGCGATTCGCAGCCCGATCTCCAATCTCCTCTGCGAAATCATCGGCACTGCGGTACTGGTGGGCGGTGTGCTGGCTATCCTGCGACCCGAAAACCTTGTACCAAACAGTGGTTTCGACAAGGGATTCGCGCCTCTTCTCGTTGGCCTGCTCGTGTGGTCTATCGGCATCTCCCTCGGTGGACAGACGGGATATGCAATCAATCCAGCACGCGACCTGGGCCCTCGCATTGCCCACGCGATACTTCCCATCGCGGGCAAGGGGTCCAGCGATTGGGGGTACGCTTGGATTCCCGTTGTCGGGCCGATCATCGGCGGCGTTCTCGGCGCGGTGCTCTTTGGTTTCTGCTGGTAATCCTGCGTCATCATGAAATTCATCCTCGCCCTCGATCAGGGTACGACCAGTTCCCGTGCGATTGTTTTCGATCAGTCCGGCGGAATTGTCTCCGTTGCGCAGCGCGAATTCCGCCAGATTTTTCCCCGACCCGGCTGGGTCGAGCACGATGCCGCTGAAATCTGGGCCACACAATCCGGTGTCGCCGCCGATGCCGTGCGCAAGGCCGGACTCTCCGCGACCGACATCGCAGCCATCGGCATCACCAACCAGCGGGAAACAACCGTAGTCTGGGACCGCAAGACCGGGGCACCCTTGTGCAACGCGATCGTCTGGCAGGATCGGCGCACCGCAGCGGTTTGCGATCGACTGAAGAAGTCCGGCAAGGCCGCGCTCATTAAGCGCAAGACCGGGCTCGTGATCGACGCCTATTTCTCCGGCACAAAACTGGCCTGGATCCTGAAGAATACGCCTGGTGCAATGGCTCGCGCACGGGCCGGTGAGCTGGCGTTCGGCACGATTGATTCCTGGCTGGTGTGGAATCTCACCGGCGGACGGGTCCATGTTACCGACGTCTCAAATGCATCCCGCACCATGCTCTTCAACCTGAAGACCTGCACCTGGGATGATGAGCTGCTGAAACTCCTGGGGGTGCCGCGCGCCGTGCTGCCGGAGGTTCGCGCATCAAGCGAGATCTACGGCGAATGTTCGCTTTTGGGCGCCCCCATACCCATCGCAGGCATCGCGGGAGATCAGCAGGCTGCCCTCTTCGGACAGGCCTGCACCCAGTCGGGCATGGTCAAGAACACCTACGGGACCGGCTGTTTCATGCTAATGAATACGGGCACGAAGCCTGTCGTCTCAAAAAAGAATCTGCTGACGACGATCGCCTGGCGCATCGGTGGGAGAACGGAGTACGCCCTCGAAGGCAGCATCTTCATTGCGGGCGCAGTCGTACAATGGCTTCGGGACGGACTCGGCCTCATCAAGTCATCCGCAGAGGTCGAGGCGCTGGCTGCCCGGGTTCCTGACAATGGTGGCACCTATCTCGTTCCTGCGTTCGCGGGCCTCGGTGCACCCCACTGGGACCAATACGCTCGAGGCCTGATTGCCGGACTCACCCGGGGAACAAGCGCCGCGCACCTTGCCCGCGCCGCGCTCGAGGGAATCGCCTACCAGGTTCACGACGTGCTCCATGCCATGCAGTCCGATTCGGGGATCCGGCTAAAGGAACTGCGGGTCGACGGTGGTGCATGCGCCAACAATCTCCTGATGCAGTTCCAGGCAGACCTGCTTGGCGTTCCCGTCGTGCGCCCACGTGTGGCGGAAACGACTGCGCTGGGTGCGGCCTACCTTGCAGGGCTTGCGGTCGGCTATTGGAAGGACATGGCCGAGATCGCCTCGCAATGGCAGGTCGACCGCCGTTTCACACCAGGTATGAAACCGTCCCAACGCAAGGCTGTCCTCGTCGGCTGGAACAAGGCCCTGGCACGCTCAAAACGCTGGGAAGATTCCTGAGTGGGTACCCGGGGCTGAATCAGATCATTCAAGGTTGAACTCCGTCTGCTCGCTGACCCGCTTTATGCCGAGGTAGGAGCCATAGCGATCGATCCACTCATCCACCTTTTTCAGATAGTGGTCGGGATCATAGGGACTTTGCACGGGATCAAAAAGCGAAACGGGGCGCGCACGCTGCCAGTCGCTGCCGTCTCCTCCTTTTTTCATCGTGATATAGTACGAAACTCTGTCTCCCGCTTTTGGGCGTGAGGCCATCATCATCGCCGCCTCTGCGCTTGCCCTTCGGGGTTTTCCTCCGCCCGCAACGAACTTCTCATAGGCATCCACACCCATGCTCAAGTTCTCCGTCTTCGCCAACTGTTCGACCGACAGGCTGCGGTCTGCAATCTGCCGCCGCAGCCGTTCAATGCTTCTAGCAGGGGCCTCCACCTCCAGTCCAAGCAGGAATTGGATCATCTGATCAGTGAGCGCCTTCAAATAGGGCTCGATTCCGCGCGACCGCAATGCGCTGCCTCGGAAGGTTAGTGCATCGCCGTCACGCAGTGCATAATTCTTCGCCTTGTAACAGAACATCGCGTCATAGCGCCCATCAAACTCCAGCTCAATGCCTGGGGGAAGAATGGGTGACACCACCGCCAGCAGAGATTCGGGCTCGGCAAAATACCGTTTTGACGAAAGATATATCCCGTCCGTGTCTGCTTCAAGAATGACGCAGTCGTGTTTCTGAAATTCGCCAATCAACACTTGAAGCAGTTCGCGTCCACGTCGTGTCACCTCGGCGGCCAGCTCACCATCGCCGAATCGCGCTCCTGAAAACCCCAGATATCCGTAGAACGAATTGATGAGGATCTTGAAACTCGCCTGCCGCGCTTGAGCCTCGCTCCGCTCTTCGGCAGTGGGAGCCGCACGGGCGAGCTGCTTGCATTGCAGCCTGTAGGTCCGCAATTTCTTCAGCAGAGGAATGAATACTCCCAGGGTGTCGGTCTTCGGGTTGCGGCCAATGCCAAGGAGGAGACTCGGATAGAGCGAGGCCACGTCAAAATGCAGCACGTGATGAAAGACGCCTTCTTGAAAACTGCGTGTGAAACCTCCCTCGAATGACTGGACCTCCGGCGGAACCGGACACGACTCGCGCGCGTGAAAATATTCCTCGAGGAAGAGCAGATCGATTTTTGTCGTTGTCCCCCGTAGCATCGCATCCTGAAACAGGATCGGAAAGGTCTTGGTCTGCTCGAAGTAGGTCGGCAGGAGGCGGTCGACGATTCCGCGGGTCTCGCGTAGGTCATCCGCAAGGTAGTCCAGAAACCGTTCCCGTTGGTTAAGGTAGGCGTCCTGGAACGAGTTTCCCGAGAGATAGGTACGTGTGCCCTCTGCTGCTGCATTCCGCGGTGTGATGCCAAATGCAACCGCCACCTCCTTGAGCCCGAAGGAGGTCAGTTCGCGGGTCCCGATGTCGTACAGTTGAACGAGCAGAAAGGAATCGACGACAGTGCGTCCAGGGATGTCGCAACGTGGGAACTCAATCCATCGGTCGGCCACTTTCAAACGACCGCTGCGCCAACCTGCTTCCTGGCCAAAGCGCCCCCATTTGCAGGGAACCTTCAGGCGGCGGCAGCGAATTCGCAGGTATTCGAGGTCAAACTTGAACACGTTGTGTCCTTCAATGGTATCGGGATCTTCCTCAGCAAGGACCTGGTTCAGTTCCTCGAGCATGGCACGTTCCGCACCACTGCTCATCTCGGTCAATACAAGCGTACGGTTGCGCGAACCAAACTGGAGGCCGATCGCAAGGATGCGGTCACCTGCCCGCGATGCGTTGCTGAAGGATCCGTTTTCGGAGCCGGTTTCAATGTCCAATTGACATCGCCGCAATCGAGAAAACGGAAGCTCCGAAAAAAGACGCTGTCGGGTCTGCAGAAGAAACTGGGACTCCATGGGCCTTAGTGCGTCGACCAGTCCGTTCGTTGACTTGGCACGTGAGAGCCACTCCTCGTACGCCTTCATCGAGGGTGACTGTACAAGGACGGAATAGGGAGCCGCGCCATGCAACGCGGTCTGCCTCACTTCGGACGAATCCTCAACCATCGCCCGCGCGCTGATCCAGGCAAATGGCTCAAATTGCCCGGTCCCCTCAGTGCGCCGCCCGTCGGCGGTGGCCAGCGACAGATGGGCCACTCCCTCACCATCAATCCAGAGACCACAAAGCGTGTCCATCACTGACACCCTGTCTCATGGCGGGCCGAAATCAATCGCGCCGCGCAACGAATTCCCTCAGTCGCCGATGTGCTAGAATGGCCTTGCGTAAACCATGACCACCGCGATCGCAGCCAGCGCGAGCGAAGCCCACATCAAACCACCCGCCTTTTCACGCTTTCGAAAGGCGATTCCGGCGATTGCAGCGAGCCCAAGCCAGGCCACGAGTTTGACGATCACCCATCCACCCGAGAACCCATACAGACCCTGCCACATGCGAATGCCTGTGAGGAGGATCACAAGATTGGCAATGCCGGTCCAGATCATGACCTTCTTCCTGGACGCTTCCGGTGCAGCGAATGCGAAGAATGTGAACGCGAGCAGGATGAGCGCACTGAGCACGTGGAGGATATGCAGCGCGGTGGATTCGTTTGGATTCATGAGGAAAAAAAGAGACACCCCGCTTGTGCCGTATGCCCAAAGGCTCAGGACCTTTTTAAGCTAAGGTGGGCGCCCCCTGTCGGCTTTTTGCTGTCCGATTTACGGCCTAGCAGCGACCGGCGTATTGGCGGCTCCCGATTTGATTCAAAGGCAAAGAGCGTGTATTGAAAGCACCTCGAACACAGCAGGGTGTCGGCCTCAAAGTGCAGGGCTTCACGAGTTCGTCAAACCCGAAGGCGCTTCCCTTGCACATTTCGCGTTACACAACTGCGCTAGCTTTCCAGTATCGATGAATCGAGGTGTTGGATGATCAATTCCTGGATGGTCGCAAGAAAGAGGTAGCACATGAACGCCTTGCGGGCAGGCTCAGGCAAAGCCTCGAGCTCAACATCACCGCTCTCAAGCAAATCCTCGTCAAGGCCAGTCAGATGGCGCTCACGCAACTTCAGGCGCACCGCGGCACACGCACGCACCACGGGTTCGGCATTCTCCCGATCGAATGCAATCACCCCATTCGCAAAGAATTCCTTGTCAAAAAGTGCGAGCAGTTGAGTCACCTCCGAATTCTGCGCGGCCAGAAGCTCACTCCTCCACTCCGATCTGAAATCCGGCTCGATGTCCGCCAGTCTGTTCGGCGCGGCAAGGCCATCGCCGAGCGAATCCGCCGCCGCCTTGATGACGTCCAGCAGCGGGGCGACCACCGCGAGACTGAGCCTGACCTCAATGCGTTTCATCGGGCTCAAGGACAACAGTCAGATGCCAGCGTTGCAATGTGAACACATAGTGCTCCGCACGTTCGCGGCCGCCACTCCAAACGACCGAACGTCCGAGTTCGTGGACCTCCATCATGTGTTTTCGCGCGGTGCTCTCATTGTAACCGAACACCTTCTTGAACACGAGCACCACGTAGGACATCAGGTTCACCGGGTCGTTGAGTACAACGACGTTCCAGCGCCCTTCGAGTTCCACATCAGTCTGGGCTCGTGTCTCCGGAAGGGTCTGTGTCTTGAAAATGAATGCCATGCAGCCGTTCAACTTTCTTGCGCAGCACTCAGGTGCGCGATGCCGATGAAAGATCCTTGATCGTTGCGGCAAGGCGGGCGGAGGCATCGGCCAACGGGACCTTCAGCGCCTCCTTTGCCGTGCGCGGCTTCATTTCCACCACGCCCTCCTTGAGCCCCTTGCCGCCAATCGTCAGTCGCAGCGGCAATCCGATCAGATCCGCGTCCTTGAACTTTACCCCGGGTCGCTCGCTGCGGTCATCGATCAGCACCTCGGCACCGTGCCGTTCCGCCTCAGCGGCGAGAGAGAGGGCGAGGTCCATAGCTTCCGTCACCTGCGGATCCAGCACGCAGATCAGGACGTGAAACGGCGCCACCTGCCATGGCCAGATAATGCCGTCCGCATCGTGGCTCTGCTCAATGATCGCCTGAAGGGTACGACTGATTCCAATGCCGTAGCAGCCCATGACCATGAGGTGGGTCTGTTTCTGGTCATCCGTGTAAGTGGCTCCGTACTTTTCCGAATACTTTGTCCCCAGCTTGAAGATATGCCCGACTTCGATGCCGCGACGGCTTTTCAGCGGGCGCCCGGATTTTGGGCATGGTTCCCCCGCGTGAACCTTTCTGAAATCACCGAAGCGCTCTATGGCTAGGTCACGCTTCACATTCACGTTGCGAAGGTGCACACCGTCGCGGTTCGCACCGGTTGTACCGTTGCCAATAAGTCGTACGGCATGGTCTGCAAAAATCCCGGCAAGCGCACCGGGATTTGCGATCGTGCCTCTCACAGCGCCCAGGCTGCCGGGCTTTGCTCCCATCACGGGCAGAATCTCCTCGGGTGTGGCGGGACGGAATACAGAGAAACCGAGTTGGCCAAGCTTTGCCTCCTCAAGTTCATCGTTTCCGCGCAGGATGACGACAAAAGGCTTTCCGTCGCCAATGTAGATCAACGTCTTGAACTGCTTGGAGGGCGGCAGCGAATAGGGTGCCTCGGCCAGCGCCGCAATCGTCACCACGCCAGGTGTGTCAAATGCTGTCACCGCCTCCTCGGCTGCCGGATCAACAAATTCTGCCGGTACCAAGGCACTTGTGGCCTTCTCACGATTCGCCGCATAGCCGCTCTCTTCGCAGTAGATGATGTCATCGTCCCCCACCTCGGCGGGCACCATGAATTCATGCGAGAAGCTTCCGCCCATCACGCCCGTGTCGGCTTCGACCGCGATGGCCAGGATTCCGAGTCGCCGGAAAAACGATTCGTAGGCCGCCTTCATCCCAAAATAGCTTTTCACGGCCGCCTCATCGTTCACATCGAACGAATACGCATCCATCATCACGAATTCCCTTGCCCGCATGAGCCCGTAACGCGGCCGGATCTCATTGCGAAACTTCGTTGCGATCTGATAGAAATTCTTTGGCAGATCGCGATAACTTGTAATCTCGCTCTTCACCAGCGGGGTGATGACTTCCTCGTGTGTCGGACCCAGCACAAACTCCGGTTCACGCGAACTGCGCCGCCCATCGCCCGCACTGTCCACGCGGAACATGATTTCCCGGGCGGCTGCCCAGCGCGGCCCTTCCTGCCAGTTTTCCACGGGATGCACATGGGGCATCCACAGTTCGATCGCCGATGCGGCATTCATCTCTTCACGGCAGATCTGCGTCAACTTTTGCATGACGCGCAGGCCGAGTGGCATGAAGGTATAAAGCCCGCCGCTCAACTTTCGCACCAGCCCGGCGCGAACGAGAAGCTTGTGCGAGGCGATTTCCGCATCGGCGGGGCTTTCCTTGAGCGTGGGAATAAAAAACCGGGACCAGAATGTCATGGAATGAGGCAACGAAACGGGTGCCTCCGCCGGGAGCAAATGTTTAGTGTCCGGCATCGATCCTCGGGTTGGACACTGAAAGAGGATTGCGGCCTTTCAAACCAACTGCGTGGATGCCGCCTTCCATGTGTGCCCGTTCTGCTTCCAAACCATGGCCAATGCGCTGGATCGTCCTCGCGATCCTGCTCGCAATCGTGCCCTACACCTGGATCACACTGCACTTCCGAAAGGCTGCGCGTCCGTTTGAGCCGTACAGCGACCTCAAACAACGCGCAAACGTGCACCGGCTGCTTGCTGCAGGATACCATCGCATCCCACTTTCTGCAGAACGGCCGGCTGATCAGGTCCTCGCATCCCCGGCGGCACAGGCCATCCCAAGACCAGCCCTGGGAGGCATACCTGCGGCTCTAAAGGAGACGCTCGTGGATGTGCCCAGTCTTCCGGAATCGATTCGCGCGGTGCGTGCAGCCGCAGCGAGCAGTACGTTGCTTCCTTACACAATCGACGTCGAATGCACCTTGTCCGACCTTAACCTGGGTCTCGCCTCCTCCTATCTCTACCTGAAGGACAACGAACTGATCATCCTGAATGGCTTCGAAACTTTTGCCGGCGAATTACGATCCCGCTCACGGGAAATTGCCCTGCGTCTCACCGCACCGGCAGGTGCCCTCCCCTCCGGGGATTATCACCTCACCTTGGTAGGTCTGCGTAACTCCGTCCAATGGCATTTGAGTGTTAAGTAATTGTATTGTAGTTGATAACAAGCAGATACAATCGCTACTGGCCTGAACCGCTCAGTGGTCACCCAGCGATCCGAAGACCTATTCTTTCAGCCATTTGCCAGAGTGCCGATTGGTGGGCTGGATGGCGAAGCTATGGGCCAATATTTTCGACACAAAAGGCGGCTCGCGTGTCCGCGCGCGAAAGGGTGCCGCCATTGCATGTGTGCTGCAGCTTGTAGTTACGCAGCTCTCTGGCAGTCAGTCACCTTTAGACTCTACTGACCCATCCGCATCCGTCGCGCATCTTGCAGCGTTCGCGATACCTTTTGATCTGCATACCCTACCTCTCTGGTTCGCGTTTGTCGGCGCCATCGCAGCGTGGGTCTGGGAACGCCGCTCCGTATCCCGCCTGAATCGACAATCCCATGAGCTCGCGTCCAGCGAGCATCGCATCTCCCTGGTTCTCGAGGCCAGCCAGGATGGGTTTTGGGACTGCAACGCTGCCACAGGATACGTGGAACGCAGCCCTCGATGGCGCGAAATGCTTGGCTACGCGGAAGCCGACGATATCACCAGCGAGTCCGCCTTTCTCGCGCTCGTCCATCCCGATGATCTCGCCTACGTCCGGGAGCGACTCGAAGCCATGCGACAGCCGGAGCATGCCATGTATTCGAGATTTGAATACCGCATCCGCGACAAGATGGGCATGTGGCGGTGGTTCATGGATCGCGCAAAAATCGTCAGCCGCGATGCGCATGGACGTCCGCTTCGGATTGTAGGAACGGGCAGCGACATCACGGAGCGCAAGCGCACAGAGAACGAACTGAAGCGAAGCGAATCCCTCTTCCGCCAAAGTCAGGAGGTGTCGGGCGTGGGCGGATGGGAACTCGATGTCGCCCACCAGACCCTGTTCTGGACACATGAAACCTTTCGTATCCACGACCTGGATCCAACCCAGCCCTATCCAACCGTGGAGGAGGCCATCGGCTTCTATGCACCCAAGAGTCAGCCCACAATCCGTGCCGCGGCGAAGGAAGCAATCGAGTCAGGAGCGCCCTTCGATCTGGAACTGCAATTGCTCACCGCGAAGAAACGCTTGATCTGGGTCCGCTCCATTGGGAGGGCGGAGCGGGATTCCAGCGGCAAAGTAGTGAGGCTCTTCGGATCTTTCCAGGATATCACCTCTCGCAAGGAGGATGATTCATCAAAGGCAGAGTTTCAGGAAAAGCTGCTGGAAACCCAAAAGCTGGAAAGTCTCGGTGTGCTCGCCGGTGGCGTGGCGCACGATTTCAACAACATCCTCACCGCAATCCTGGCAAATGCGCAGCTCTGCAGGCATTCAACCGATGGGGGCTCCGAGATCGACAAGCACCTTGAGGCGATAGAAAAGGCCTCCTTCCGGGCCGCGGACCTTTGCCACCAGCTGCTGGCCTACGCCGGACGAAATCCGGTCACCCGCCAGCAAACCGATCTGAACAAGCTCGTGCGCGAAACCACCCAATTGCTGGAGCTGTCGATCGGAAAGCTTGCGCAGCTGGAACTGGACCTGTCTCCGCACTCTCCCGTCATTGAGGTCGACCGCGCCCAGATGAGCCAGATCATGATGAACCTCGTGATCAACGCGTCGGAGGCGCTCCCGGCACACGGCGGCATCATTCGAATCCGGACCGGCAGCACGTGGCTGGCCACCGACATGCTTGAACAGGCCTGCATCGGCCAGAATCTGCCGGCGGGCCAGTTCGCCTTCCTTGAGGTCTCTGACACCGGATGCGGCATGAACGAGGAGACAGTCGCAAAGATATTCGATCCGTTTTTCACCACCAAGTTTACCGGGCGCGGCCTGGGACTCGCCGCGGTCCTCGGAATCGTCCGTGCGCACAATGGCTGCTTCTTTGTGGAGAGCGTCCTGACCGAAGGATCGACCTTTCGGATGTGCCTGCCTCTCCAGAACGCACCGCAGGATGCAAGCCTTTCCCTGATCTGTCCCGCACCCCGTCTGTCCGAGGCCCAACATCAATCGTTGCGGATCCTGCTTGTTGACGACGAACCAGAAATACGGGCGGTCACCGCAGAGGTTCTTGCGCTCGAAGGATTCTCTGTGGAAACCGCTTCAGACGGAATCGAGGCCGTCGAGCTGTTTCATCGACGTCCGGACACCTTTGATCTTGTGATCCTGGATCTCACGATGCCCGGCCTCGACGGTGTCGGTGCATTGAAGGAAATGCGCAAGCTGCGCGCTGACATCCGCATCCTTCTCATGAGCGGTTACTCAGACCGTGAATCTGCGTTGGGTGATCTGCTGAACGACTCGACACTCTTTCTCCGGAAGCCATTTGCCCGTGAGAACCTGATGGAACGCATCGACCAGGTTGTAAGCGGGGAAATAGCCGATGGAGTCAGCACGCCAGGCTGACGCCCACCTATTGACCGGGCAACACGATCGTGCCGGTGACATCGACACCATCTCGAACGATTTTCCCAAGCAGAGCACTAGGCCCAATAACCTGACCACTGGATGACGTGCCCGCACGCATGCGCAAGCCACTGAGGCCTTCGGCATAAATCGCCTTCCCGTTTGGCTGGAGTAGCCCTCCACCCGTCACGCCAATTTCCGTGCTCGACGACATCGCGAGGACGGGCGTGGCATCCGAGTAGGCGGCAATGTCACTCAAGAAGACGGTCTGCGAGCTCACCCCTGGTGCCCACAGTCCGGTGACTCCCAAAGTTGATTCGAACCTGCCATTCCCAAGTCGCACGCTTCCGACCTTGTTGACGCCCGAATGCACCGCCAAGGCTCGCAGACTCGCCCACCCCTCGTAGGTCACGCCGGGCTTGATCACTGCGGGATTTGTCACCGATCCGACCGAGAAGACCGCCACATGGGTGGACTCGTTGGCATTCGCGAGTACGAGGGTTGCCTGACCTTTCATGTACAGCACGCCGGGCTGATTGTATAATGCGGCCTCAGCCGGACCCGAGGTATTCGCAAGGGCAAGAGTCAGCGTTCCCTGACCCGACATCTCCACCTGCACGATGTCTCCCTGCGCATCGATGAATGAAATCCGGGATATCTGGCCCGTGTCTGCGACGAGCGAACCTGCGACGCCATCCAGTACGTGCTGATCGTACACGTTTCCATTGCCATGAACGATGTTCTGCCATTCGGGTCGCGTTCCAACCGCTCCGGCCGTCTTCGTCGAGATTGTCATGCCGACAATGGCGGGCCTGCTCATGGTCTTGCCGCCGGAATTCGTCAGTTCCACCTGATACACTCCTACCTGAGCGGATTGAACGGATGCCAGATCGAGCCTTGCCGAATTTGCACCCGCTACAACCTCGCCATTGCGCCACCAGCGGTATGACAAAGTCGACGCTTCATCGGGACTCGTGACTTCAAGATTCGCAGGACTTCCCTGAGCAACCGTGATACTTTGTGGCTGCAGCGCAATCCTCGGCGCAGGCACGATCGCGAGGTAGGCCTCCTGACTTCGCACACTGCCCACCTCGTTCGTCACAACGACTGTGTAGGTGCCGACATCCTGCTGCCCAGCAGAGGGAATGACCCATTGTGAATTTGTCGCCCCAGGAATGTTGCCGTAGTCCTTCTGCCATTGATAGGTAAACGGAGCCGTCCCGCTCACTTCGACTGAGAATATCGCAGTCCCTCCGGTACGCACGGCCTGCGTGGCAGGCTGGCGCGTCACGACTGGCAGAGAGACCACTCGCAGAACGATCGGCGTGGTCGTTGCGGAACCGACGGCATTGCTGACCTTGAAGGTGTAAGTGCCCGAGTCTTCGATCCTGATGATTGTGAATCTCAGGCTAGGCTGCGTTTCATTCGGCAGGAGCACACCATCCTTGTACCAGGCGAATGTGTATGGCACCGAGCCGTCAACGGACACGTCCAGGATGATCGTGCGGCCCGCAAGCACCGTCTGTGACTGCGTCTGCGCCAGGATCGTTGGCGCCCGAAGCACTTCAAGAGTCGCTTCATTGCTCGTTATGCTTCCCACGGCATTCGACACGAGCACGGTATAATCTCCGTTGTTCGCCGTGGAAACGTTGCTCAGCACGAGGGTTTGATTCGTAGAGCCTACCAGGGCGACGCCATCCTTGAGCCATTGATAGGTCAGCGGTGGACTGCCCGAAGCAACCACCGAAAACTCGGCGGTCGTGCCCGCGGCCACGAGTTTGTCCGCTGGTTGTGTCACTATCGTCGGCGGTGCCAGGACGGTCAACTGGGCAGGTGCGCTGGTAGCCGTGCCTGCGAGGTTTGTCACCTTGACCGTGTAATTTCCTGAATCAGCGAGTTTGAGCGAAGTCAGCGTCAATTGCGGAAGTATCTGTCCATTGATCAAAACACCGTCATGAAACCATTGAAAAGATAGGGGCGGCGTTCCGGTCGCTTCGGAATCAAGCGTGATGGATGTTCCAACCGCCGCGACACGACTCGCCGGGGCTCGCACAAATCCCGGAGCCACGGGATTTGCCACCGCACCTGGAAGCGCAATCGTGATTTCCCGCCTCACCATGGCATCGTTTTCAAACAGGTCGACGGTTACTGTGTGAGTTCCTGCCTGGGTAAACCCAAGTGTGGCCTCGGTGCCGCTGGTGCTGACAATCGTCGGTGCTCCGGGGCCCGAGAGTTGCTGCCATATCGCGCTCACGCTGGCGGTCGGCAGGCGTCCGTCAGCCAATCGCAGCCCCACGACTGACTGCGTTGCCGTGGCGGATTTCACATAGATCTCCCACGCTCGAAGTGACTCCAGTGTTCCTGCCTTTGCGAGCAGGGCAATCTCCTCGCCACCCAACTGACGCCCATAGATGCGCACATCCGACAGGCGGCCCTGCAGTGCCCGCGTTCTTTCGGCATTGTTTCCAAGATAGCCGTCACCCGTCGTCAAATCGATCGTGCCTTCCGCCCCCGCCTGGGCCGCCACGTCCAATTCCTTCCCGTTCAAGTACAGACGTGGAAGCTCGCGCGTGCCTTTGGTGCCGTCATAAGTGGCTGCCATGTGATACCACGCTCCATCCGCAATGATATTCCTCGGTGAAAACCAAACCCCATCCACTCCGGACCAATTGGCCAGAAACTTCACCGTTCCGATGTTTGCATCGGAATTGGGAAACGAATCCATTCCCGGGAAAAGGTAGTACGCAGGGAAATGGAGCAGACGCGGGAAGACGCTGTTGCCCCTCGAATCCATTCGGATCCAGCCAGCCAGAGTTACCTGATTTGGACCCGGCGCCGAGAATTTCATCGCGGACACGCTTCCATTGAAACGCAATGCGCTGTCACCGTTCGGACCCGAATCCCGCGTAGGCCCATCCAGCAGAACGCCATGGCGTCCCTGTCCGGAGCTGTCCTGCGGATCTCCCGAGGTTTCGTCGAATTTCCATTGGGCCAGTAGCTGTGACGGACTCACGTTCAGGGAGGTACCGACCAGGACACTCCGGTAAAGTTTCGCTTCCAGCCCGCCCGAGGACGCGCTCGCCATCAGGCGGTAGAGGCCCGATTGGGAAAACGAGGCACTGACACTGTTGTTCGCCAATGGCGCAAAAGCGACATTCCCAGGACCAGATATCTTCGACCACGTCACCGGAATTTCACCTTGTTCCTCACCTGCCAGAAGTTTGACGGCGCGCGCGGCAAGAGCAACGGTCTGTGAGACGCCGTCGATTGCATAGATCTCCGCGGTCGGAGTCGGTGCGGAGATCGCAGGCGTCAGGGCCGTCGGGTTGATCAGGCGTTGCAGATCCAGCCGTCCGCCGCTCACAACCCGATTTGAAAGCCCCGGCAATGCCTTCACGGAAGATATCAACCTGGCCCGCAACTGGGTCGCTCCGAGCGTCGGCTCCGCCGCGCGCAGCAGTGCCGCCGCCCCCGCAACCAGGGGCGCTGCCATTGAAGTGCCCTCTTTTACGCCGTAGAGATTGCCAGGAATCGTGGAAAGGATCCCCGTTCCGGGCGCGGCGAGATGAACGCTGCTGAGTCCCCAGTTAGAAAAGTCCGACAGCGTGTCGTTGAGATTCGTGGAGGCTACACCGACGATGTTCGAGAGACCGAATCCCACCGGATACAGCAAGCCGGTATTGTTGATATCCCGTCCGTCGTTGCCCGCCGCTGCCACAAAGAGAATATCCGCATCATTCGCACGCACGATCGAGTCGCGCTGCATGGTGTTGGGAAACGACGAGGTGTACGAATTGTTGACCACCACGATCGGCACACCTCGCCGCTTGAGATTGGAGAGGTAATCAAGGGCCTGGATGATGGCTGAAGTTGCGAGTGTACTGTTGCCTGCGCGCAGGCCTATCAGCTTCACCCGCTGAGCCACACCGGTGATTCCGGTGGCATTGTTTCCGACCGCACCGATGATGCCGGCAACATGCGTGCCATGGCTGTTCAGGTCGGTGGGATCATTGTCATTGTCCGCGAAGTCCCATCCGCGAAGGTCGTCAGTCAGCCCATTGGAATCGTCGTCCCTCCCGTTTCCGGATTCTGCCGGATTCTGCCAGATATTCGCCGCGAGATCGGGATGGTTCAGCGTGATTCCCGAATCAATTATGCCTACAATCACACTCGGTGAACCCGTCGTCACTTCCCATGCGGACGGCGCGCCCACCTTCTCCAGGCTCCAGAGGCCCCGCGCATCATAGTCATTGGGTTTCGAATTGGAGAACGCCAGGTGGTCGGGCAGCGCTTTCCAGGCAGGCTCTCCCGTTGAAACACGCAGGAGCGTCTCAGGGACGGAATCGAGATGCAGCGGCTGCGGCACCATCACCCGGACCGCAGGAGAGAATCCGTATTGAGCAACCGGTTTGAGGCCGAGGTGATTCAGGCGATCTGCAAACTCGTCTTCTGACAAATCTGCGGGACGTTCGACCAGGACGCTGTCTGCGAGGTAATAGGTTTCTTCTACGAGGGATACAACGCCGCCCTTGGTTTGAAAAACAAGATCCGCCCTTACATTGGTGAACGGTCCATCAGTCTCAATCCACTGGCACCAGCGTTCGCGGCCGGGTCCGATTGTTTCGAGCCGCTCCTCCCTTACTTTGCCATGTGGAAAACGCCTGCTCACGACCTCGGACCGTGCAGTCGCAAGATTCGCGGTCGGTCCTTCAGCTTTCGGAGTCGATGCCCCGGCGCCGTTTTCATCGACCTTTCGAGCTTCGGTCTGGAGGGCCGAATGAGGAATCGCGGATTGAAGTGGGGCGCTCTGCGCGACTTCACGATCGTTTCCGCGCCAGGTCACGATCCCAACTCCAACGATCGCAACAACAGAAAGGCCGATCCAACTCCAACGATGACGGTGATTCACGGGATGACGCAACTAGGCTCGCTGGAATTTGCAAGCATCAGACATTTATCGAAAGAATAGGCTCCCTTCACAATTGCGACGGAGGCAAGTGAGGATGTCCTGGTTCTCAGGCAATGGAAATCAATGAGGTGGAACATCAGGCGAAGCACGGCTTGGATTGAATTTGCACGCATTCTATACGCGCCCCATGCCTCCCGGGATTCACAATTTCTTTTCATGATTCGAGTTCTTCTTCCACCCAACCTTGGGTCTGCCGCCGCGCGTGATGCCATACCTCTCAAGGTGGAGCTCAATCTCGACAGCCCACCAAAGCCCGAGTTCCTGCCCGCACTTGCTGCCTTGCAGCGTTTCGGCGCAAAGTCATCTCCCTCACTTTTTCTTCAACTCAAACGCGGGCAATTGCGGGAATTGATAACCCTGCTAAAGGGGATGCCTGTCTTTTTCAGGATGACCGACCCCAACCGCCCTCTGGCATGGGTCGGCCACGTGCTTCGCGGAGCAAGTGAATTCCTGGAGGACTCCTCCCCTTCCGCCCATCCTTCCTCGAATCAGGGATCACCCCCGCCAGTTCCTCATCAGGCAAAGTCACCGGTCACCGTCAGAACGTCATCGTCTTCATCGGGTGTCTCGCCCGCCATGGTGGATGGTTCCGAACATTTTTTATCCTTCGTTTTGCCATCCCGGGAACACGCTTCCTATGGCCCGCTTCTCGAACTGCTCAAGTCCTCGGGCTTCACGCTGGAACCTTCGAATCGCAGGTGGTGGCTTCGCGACCGCCACCACGTACTCAATTTCCTCGCCGCCCACGGCGCGACACTCCGCAACGATTTCTGCGTCGCATTCACGGACAACTTCACGCGAAACACCTCCCACCTTCGTCCCGCGGAGATCGCCGCCGATACCACCGAGACGCGGGGAGAATTCACGGTTACTCTCGGGCTCCGCGCCGGACGCGCCGACGACTTCGTCGTGCAGTCAGCGATCGCCTCCAATCGGGGTTATGTCGAAAGTGACGGGAAAATATATCTGCTCGATCCACGACAGTTGGAAAAGCTGTCGCAGGCCCAACGCGCGCTTTCAGGAGAGGCCGGTCCACACGCCCCGGCGATCCGTCGCGTCCATCGATTGGGAACCGCTCATCTGGCCGTGGCCCAGGAAATTCTGGAGGAACTCGCACCGGGATTTGAACTGCCCGCCACATGGAAGGCGCGGAGCGAAGCCCTCCGCAACCTGAGCAGGCTTCAACCCATTTCATTGCCCGAACCTCTCAATGGCCTGCTGCGCCCCTATCAGCATCTCGGCGCGGCCTGGCTCACCCACCTCCGCAGAAATCAGCTTGGAGGCATCCTTGCTGACGAAATGGGATTGGGAAAAACGCTTCAGGCGATTGCGATGATTGCGTCAACGATCGCCGACGCAAAGGCGAGCAGGCTCCAGGTCACAACCTGCCTCGTCGTCTGCCCCGCCTCCCTGCTCGAAAACTGGCGCAGGGAATGCGTCCGATTTGTCCCGTATCTGCGTGTGCAGGTGCATCATGGCGCCGCCCGAATTACCCGTTCAGAACATCTCCGCAGTTTCGACATCCTGCTCACGTCCTACGGCACGCTCGTGCGCGATCGCGAGGCGCTGGCGGAAGTCGAGTTTGCCTGCATCGTCGCCGACGAGGCACAGCACGTGAAGAACCGGCGTTCGCAGAACGCGCAGGCGCTGCGTTCGCTCAAGAGCCGGGGACGCTGCGTCCTGACCGGCACTCCCTTGGAAAATTCGTTCGACGACCTGCGCTCGCTCTTCGAGTTCCTGATGCCCGGGTACCTCAAGCCGGTTCCCGGCGGAGTTCGCGGCGAAGAGCGTAGCTGGCTGGACGAGCGCCTTCGCGCGCAGACCGCGCCCTACATCCTCCGGCGAACCAAGCGCGCGGTGGCCACCGAACTGCCCGGAAAGATTGAACAGGTCATCTGGTGCGAACTTTCGCCCGAGCAGTCCGCCTTGTACCGCGCCGTGAAGGAGCAGACCGAGCGCGACATCGACAAACTTGAATCCACCGGCGCGTCAGAACAGGCGCTTCGCCTCGCAACATTCACGCAGATCCTCCGACTTCGACAGGTCTGCTGCGATCCTCGCCTCCTCGGTGAAGCCGCACCGCTGGTACCGAATGGTGCGGATCTGGCTTCTCACTCGGCCAAGCTTGAAGCTTTCCGGGAACTCCTGGCAGAGGCTTTGGATGACGGGCACAGGCTCCTTGTCTTCTCGCAATTCACCTCTCTTCTCGCCTTGCTCAAGGCTGAACTCGATACGCAAGGACTCACCTATGCCAGCCTCGACGGCACGATGAGCCCGCGTGCGCGTCAGGGCGAAGTCGACCGCTTCCAGAACTCGCCGGATATTCCGGTTTTCCTGCTCTCCCTCAAGGCCGGCGGCACAGGACTCAATCTCACCGCCGCCGACACCGTCGTCCACTTCGACCCCTGGTGGAATCCCGCCGTGGAGGCTCAGGCGACCGACCGCGCCCACCGCATCGGGCAGCATCGTGTCGTCACAAGTTACAAGTTGATCTGCTCAGGCACGGTCGAAGAGAAGGTTCTGGCGCTCCAGGAGGAAAAGCGGGCGCTCCTCGCCGGCGTCTTTGAGGCAAGCGATGCGGCCGCCTCCCGGCTCTCGCTTGCGGATTTGCGTGAGCTCCTGCGGGACTAGTCCACCCCAAAAAGCTGCTGCACCAGCGTCAGCAGATCCCTTCCCGGCGCCGGGCGTCCGCGTTGCGAAATGACGAGCGACTTGCAGCGGACTGCCTTCGCAATTCCGGCATCGTGCTCCAGGATCCGCACCTCATTGTTTCGATAACCCGACACCTCCATGGACCCAAGCGCACGCCACCGGAACGGCAGCCCCGTGGCATTCGTCGTGATCTCCCATCCAGCCACAAGTCCCTCAGGCTGCCTGAGGACCAGCTCAGGATAGCGGCGGGGAAAATCTGGATACCGGTGGGTTGCAATACGGAAGGTCACGGCCGGTTTCATGGCTTCCAAGTACTGGAGGAATGTATCCACTTTCCCATCACGCTGCTCCTGAAAGAACTCCAGTGGATCAAACCCCATCAGGTTCATGCCGTTCCAGAGTCCGTGTTCGTTCGGACTCCCGAACTTTCTGCGATCGTACCAGCTCTGAAACTCACGCGTGATCATCAACCCAAACTCGAAATGCAGATGCGCACGCTCCCGGGGAATGACATAACCGCCGGCGCTGCGGCCCATCCGGCCCAGCGTCTGACCCTCGCTGACTGCATCGCCGACCTTCAGCCCGTCCACAATACGCGCAAGATGCGCGTAAAGCGAATAGACTGCTGGAGTCGCTCCGAGATGTTCGACGACGACATAACGACCATAACTGCTTTCCCCGGCCTTGGTATTGACGTGACGGACAACGCCAGCAAGGACGGCAAAAACCGGATCCTCGGGTTCGCCCCGACGGTCCCGTTTCAAGGGCTTCAGATCGATGCCCTCATGGAATTGTCCTCCGCCCGTTCTCACACAGCCAAAGCATCCGGAAAGAGTCTCGCCAGACGACGTAGGCTGTATGAACGAATCCAACGGCCTGCCCTCCGCCCATGCCGTGTTTGGCGTCGGCCAGATCAGCGCCATCCGCTGTGATGCGCCTTCCGCGGAGCCGAGCCCGATCGCCGTGCACAGGGCGATCATCCATCGAATCATGACCATCTCTCAGCGCGCGAGTTTTCTCCGGATATCTCCGGATGTCTTTTTCAATCGGTCCACCATGGCAGGAAGCTCATTGTCAGGTCTCTCCACAAAAATCAGGATCGTGCCGTCATCCAGCGGGCGGTCAATTTTTCGTGCACCTACAATCTGATCGTTGAGCGAGAGAACCAGACGCCTGCCCTGCGCCGATCCCGTCAGGCGATAGAGGTCCCGGGCAGCCGCGGTCGTGAGCCGGACAAGAAGGCATTGCCCCAGTTCGACCTGGGCAACCTCCGCATCCGTGATGTCGAACTCCATGATCACCGGTTTAGGGTCGACCGATATGAACACGCCACTCTGCGGGAGCACAACCGACCGCCCGTACTCCGAGGCGCGCGACTCTACAAAAAAGCGAGCCACCAAAGGATCATAGCCCACGGCATCACGCCGAGGCGCCTGGCATGAGGCGAGAATAGCAACGCCAGCAGTCACCACCAGCATTCGCATCCAGCCCATCGGTATTCCCTGCATCATAGCGCCCGTCACAAATTAGGCCGTCACCTCGAATGCGCCCATGATTTCGGTCGCAACCGCATCGGCAAGCAGTCGTCCGCGATCGGTCAGCGCCCAGCGCGCACCCTCAATCTGGACCAATCCATCACCTTCCAGTCGCTTGACCACGCGCTCCACCGCCCGCCCCTGGTCAAGGGCGTCAACGCCGTTGGGAAATCGTGAGCGCAATTGCCGCCAGTCGACCCCGGAATTCATGCGCAACCCGAAGATCAGAGCATCTTCCAACAGATTCCGGTCGGTGAGGATACTACGATCCTCCGTCATTCTTTCCTTCCGATCCAGTCCCTGGCGCCACTGCAGCAGATCGCTGATGTTTGTCCCGCGAATGCCCAGGTGCTGCGACGCCGCCGAGGGGCCCAGCCCCACCCACTCTTGCATTTGCCAGGTGTTCAGGTTGTGAAGGCAGGCATGCCCTGGCCTTGCAAAATTGGATACTTCGTATTGCCCATATCCCGCAGTACCCAGGCGCTCCCAGGTCGCCAGATAGAGATCCGCTTCGCGCTGCTCGCTCCGCTTTACCTTTCCCTGAGAAAGCTTCACCCAGAGAGCTGTGTCCTCTTCAAATGTGAGGCAATAGGTCGAAAGGTGATCGGGCTGCAATGCGATCGCTTCGGAAAGGTCAGCCAGCCAGTCCTCCTCCGTCTGTCCGGGCAACGCAAACATCAGATCCAGGCTCACGCTGTGAAAGGACATCTGCCTGGCGCGGTCATAGGCCCGCAACGCCTGTTCGCGGGTATGCCTCCGCCCCAGCGCATCCAGGAGTCCAGGCCGGAAACTCTGCACGCCGATCGAGAGCCGGGTCACACCTATCTCCTTGAGCGCAGCAAGCCGTTCGATCGTCACCGACCCCGGAGCAAGTTCTACCGTCCATTCCGCGGCCTCGCACACTCCCTTGATCGTCCGGACGAGGCTGCCCAGGCGGCGCAATTGGTCCGGCGACAGGAGCCCGGGGGTCCCACCGCCCCAAAAGATTGTACCTATTGGCTTGCTCCATTCCACCAACCCGATCTCCCGGCGGATGCCTTCGAAAAATTCCGCGATTTTCTCCGCATCCGGTCTCACCTGGTAAAAGGCACAAAAATCGCAAGTGGATGCACAGAAAGGAACATGAACATACAGTCCCGGCAGGACGCAGTTACCTTCCGGGCACTCCCTTCGCGCCCTTGAAAACTCACTCATTGCAATGGCCGGGGCTTTGTGTTGCGTTCCCATCCGGTTTTTCTCCTAAACAACCAATGCACAATAGCAGCTTCTTTCACGCGAGACGAATCTTTCTCGGACTCACCACTGCCTTCAGCCTCTTCCTGTTCACCGGATGCGATGAGGTTAAGATCATCGACCTGACACCGTCGACCCTGGCGGAGAACCCTTCCCAGATTTATACGTTCTCCATGCGGGCAACGCCAAAGAGTTCGGCGATCGTCAGCGGCAGCATCACGCCTCTCGTCATCGTCGCAGGGAAAAATTATCAGATGAAGCCGAGTGCCCTTGGCCAGGACATCTACGAATTTGAATATCCGCTCCCTCCCGGCACCACGAAGCTCGCCTACTACTACCTCGTCAACTTTCAGGTTGAGAGCAGCGGAATCGTTACCCCCCGCGAAGCCTATACTCCCGTGAGAACCCTCGACATCGTGGGACGCTACGTGCTTTCCCTCGAGGTCAACCGCGGCCCGGTCGGAGCGAAGGTAAGCGTGCTCGGACGTGGCTTCACGCCTCAGGATGTCGTCTATTTCGACAGCACACCGGCCCGGACGGTTTTCGAATCGCCCAACGCCCTTGGAGTCTTTGTTCCTGCCGTTGAACCCAACCGCAACTACCGCGTTTCCATAGGGGGCGCAAACGGCAATTCGCCGGTCGGAACGTTCCGGGTCGACAGCGGAACCGTGAGCGTCATGCCTACCTCGCTCTCCCTGCGCGGTGGCCAGATCCAGACCCTGACCTTCACACTTCCCAACGCCGCGCCTCCGGGCGGCCTCCTGCTCGACATCACAACCGATGTCCCGGAAAGCGTCATCATGCCCGAAGTCCTCGTTCCCGAAGGCCAGGTAAGCGTGACGATCAATGTCCAGGGTGGACGCCCGGGCAGCGGCAGTCTCTTTCTCAAGGGATACGATACCGGCGAGCTGACGATCCCCGTTTCTGTTCAATAGTTCGAGTGTCCGGATTCATCCGAAACGGCCACGCTGGTCGTTCGGCTCCTGATTGGCTATCCGCCTCAATTGCTCGAGGGTGGCCAATCGATGGTGATCACAACCGGACGATGGTCACTCGCGGCGGCGACGTCTGGTCCATCCCAGACGCGTGCGGCCTCCGGGAGAATGCGGGCCTTCAGTGCCGGTGACGCCAGCAGCAGATCAACTCGATCATACGTATCCTGTTTCTCAAAGTGGTAGGTCCAGCGATCCCCATTCCTGTCGGCGGCGGGCACGATTTCGGAAATCAGTGTTTTCCCGCGCTGAAGAAAGGCGCGCACGGCTCGTGATGCCTTGTGATCGTTGAAATCTCCCAGGATCAGGAAAACATCCCGTTGCGGATCCGTTTCCACTTCCAGAATCCGATTTCGAATGGCCATTGCCTCTCCGACGCGTCGGCGCTCCGACTCCGGGTCCTCTGGCACATCTGTGAGTCGGCTCTTCAGGTGCACACCGTAGAGCGTCATGCGCCGATGCCCTGATCGGAAATCCAACTGAAGCAGTCCACGCTTCACGGGTTCCCGCCGCTCAAAGTACTTGAACGTCAGATCCGTGTGATCGCTCAAGGTGTCCGGCGCAATTCGCGCAAGCACCGCCAGGTGTCGATCATTGTCCGCGGCAGACACCACGTGCGCAAAGGAGTATTTCAATCCCTCGCTCGCGAGATCATCACGAAGTTCCTCAAGAAAGGGACGTGATCCCATCTCCTGCAGGACGACGACGTCGGCGTCGATGGCGCGAAGCACGCGGCGCAGTGCCGCCTTTGCATCCTCCGACTTCGGATACGCCCTTCGATAGGTGCCTTCAACAACGCGGTCAGACAGAGTGTAATTTTCGACGTTGTAGGTTGCCACCGTAAATCCGCTGGCATCCTGTAGCGCGAGGATTCCCGCCAGAAACAGGACCGCCTTCCATCGCGCTGCCAAGAGCCTATTCACGGATCAGCCCGCAGCGCCGCAAATCCTTCGGACTAGGGAGCCATCAACGCACGCTCTCGTTCCACCATCGTCGGATGCGAATAGTGAAAGCCGCTGTACCAGGGATGCGGTGTCAGGTTCGTCAGGTTCTTTTGTGCGAGCTTGTGCAGAGCTCCGACCATCGCGGCGGGACCATTCATTGCATCGCGGGCAAAGCGGTCCGCCTCATATTCGTGACGCCTCGAAAAGAGGTTGCTGACCGGAGAAAACCAAAACGTCACCAGACCACTGAGCAGGCCAAACAGCAGGAACGCAGGCGCAAGTTCGCCCTCGGGAAACCCGAAGGTGGGATTGAACCATGGGGAGCGGGCGAGCCAGGCGATCAGCGCAAACCCGATGAACTGCATCACCGCCGATACGAGCAGCATCTTCGGAATGTGCCCCTTTCGGTAATGTCCCACCTCGTGCGCAAGCACCGCTTCAAGTTCTTCGGGTGTCAATTGGGCTATGAGGGTGTCAAACAAAACGATGCGGCGAAAACGTCCGAATCCGGTAAAGAACGCGTTCGAATGACCCGACCGTTTGGATCCGTCCATGACCTCGATGGCCTTGGCCTTGAATCCCGTCCTGTCCGCGAGGGCCATCAGGCGCGCGCGCAGACTTTCATCAGCCAGGGGTGTGAGCTTGTTGAATAGCGGCAGGATGAGCTTAGGATATAGGACGAGCATCAGGAGCTGAAACGAGAAGAACAGCGCAAATCCCCAAATCCACCAGGTTTCCCCCACGGCATCGACGAGTGAGAGCAGCCCCCAGAGCAGGGGAAATCCGATCGCAAGTGTCAGCATAAGCGTCTTTAGCCTGTCGGCAACCCAGAGGCCCGGCGTGCTCTTGTTGAAACCGAATTTTGCTTCCAATCGAAACTGCGACCACCAATCCATCGGAAGGCTCGGAATGCTGACCAGGATCCCGGAAACGAGAACAAAGAGCGCATCATCCCACTTCCCCGTGCCCGGTGACCAGGAGGCCATCTTTGCAAACAACACCGGAAGAATGTCGCCGAATATGACCAGCGCCAGCACAAGTGATCCGAAAATGTCGTCGATGATTCCAAACCTCTCCTTGGCCAGCGTGTAGTCGGCCGCCTTCCGGAAAGTCGGAGCATCCATGATCGCTAGCAGCGACGTCGGTGGGTTTGGTCGGTGCCGGCGGACCTCGCGGCAGTTGAGGACCGAAAGGACGAGTTCGCCCAGCAGGCGGATCACCATCAACGCCGCAACGATCAGCAGAACGGAATTCATCATGGGACACAAAGAGGACGACGCCCCGTCCCGCGAGCCCAAACCAATTGAAAGCGTCCGTGCGGCACGCCCCTATTCAGGTGCGCAACAGGCAAGATCCTTCGATCAACTTCGCAGAATGCCGCGCGCCGACTCGTCGAGGAATGAGGCATACGCAGCCTTCAAACCTGCTTCCAGACTGATGCGCGCCCGCCACCCCAGGGACGACAGGAGCGACACATCCAGAAGTTTGCGTGGCGTCCCGTCGGGCTTGCTGGCATCCCAGATAATTCTCCCCTTGAATCCGGTCACACGCGCGACAGCTTCCGTCAGTTCCCGGATGGAGACATCGGTGCCTGTTCCCACATTCACCCAATCGGGCGGTGCCTCAAGCTTCAGCAGGAACGCACAGGCATCGGCAAGATCATCGACATGAAGAAACTCCCGCTTGGGTGAACCGGTTCCCCAGGCTGTTACATCCGGTTTCTGCGCGTTTGCCGCCTCGTGAAACCGCCGGATGAGAGCAGGCAGCACATGCGAGTTCTCCGGGTGATAGTTGTCTCCCGGTCCGTAGAGATTCGTGGGCATGGCCGAATGAAACAGCAAGCCGTGCTGTTTCCGGTGATACTGTGCAAGCTTCAGACCCGAAATCTTCGCGATCGCATAGGCTTCATTCGTAGGCTCCAGCGGACCGGTCAGAAGACACGATTCGGGCATGGGCTGGGGCGCATGCTTGGGATAAATGCAGGAACTACCCAGAAAAAGGAGACGCCGGACGCCGTGCCGGTACGCTCCTTGTATTGTGTTCGCCGCGATCGCGAGATTGTCGAAAAGGAATTCGGCCGGATACGTATTGTTGGCGTGGATGCCACCGACCTTCGCAGCGGCGATGATCGCCACGTCGGGCCGGGTTGATGCATAGAACGAATCGACCGACGCCTGGTTCGTCAGATCGAGTCCCTCCGAGCGAGACCGCAGGACCAATTCGACACCCGGTTCGTCGCAAAATCGCCGGACCAGCGCGGATCCCACCATGCCCTGGTGACCTGCAATAAAAAGTTTCATGCCGATTCGCGTGAGATCCCAGCCTCTTCAGGGCATGGGCAGCTTGGCGATTTGTGCCTCTCGTTTGGCCAGATCGAGGTCCGCCTCGACCATGATCCTGACAAGTTCCTTGAAGCGCACCTTGGGCTTCCAGCCAAGCTGTCGCTCCGCCTTTGCCGGATTCCCGATCAAGAGTTCCACCTCGGCCGGCCGCTCATAGCGCTGGTCGTATTTGACGTGTTTCTCCCAGTCGAGCCCGAGAAGCCCGAACGCCTCCTGGCAGAACTCCCTGACGCTGTGAGTCTCGTTGGTTGCCACAACGTAGTCGTCCGCCTTGTCCTGCTGAAGCATGAGCCACATCATCTCGACGTATTCCTTCGCGTATCCCCAGTCGCGCTGCGCATCCAGATTGCCCAGATAGATCGAATCCTGAAGCCCGACCTTGATGCGGGTCGCCGCGCGGGTGATCTTGCGCGTCACAAACGTTTCACCGCGACGCGGGCTCTCGTGATTGAAGAGAATGCCATTGCTCGCGTGAAGGTTGTAGCTCTCGCGGTAGTTTACCGTCAGCCAATAGGCATAGACCTTGGCGCAGCCGTAGGGCGAACGCGGCCAGAAGGGAGTGGTTTCTACCTGCGGAACCTCCTGCACCTTGCCGAACATCTCGGACGACGATGCCTGATAGTACCTGACCTTCTTGACCAGTCCGGCTTCGCGGATCGCCTCCAGGATGCGCTGCGCACCCAACCCGTCGACATCTCCCGTGTACTCCGGGATGTCGAAGGACACGCGCACATGCGACTGCGCCCCGAGATTGTAGATCTCGTCAGGCTGAAGCTGGTAAAGAAGCTTCACCATCTGGACCGAATCGGCCAAATCGCCGTAGTGCAGAAACAGCCGCACACCGTTCACATGGGGATCCCGATAAAGGTGATCGATCCGACTCGTATTGAACGTGGAAGCCCGGCGGATGATTCCGTGAACTTCATATCCCTTGGACAAGAGAAACTCCGCAAGATAGGAGCCATCCTGTCCCGTGATGCCTGTGATCAGCGCTTTTTTCATCAATTGTCGTTCGAGCGTTGGTGTAACTTCACTTGTCCGCAAGCCTCATGCCTCGCTCCATCCCAGAGCCGGAAAGGGCGGGTGATAGGAGTTGTCCCGGGGAAAAATGCGTAACCAAATGAGTCATGGAGATCTCGGTCATAGCGGCACAATCGCTCGATGGGTTTATTGCAAAGCATGACCTGCCTGGAACGGATTTCACGTCCGAGGCAGACAAATTGCACTTCAGTCGAATTCTACAGACTTTTGATGCCCTGATCTTCGGGCGCCTTACCTATGAGGTTTCTCGCACCGCCATCCGCGCACGACTTTCTACCTCTCTCCCCCGGTTTGTGATGACCCGGAATCCCGGGGCATGGGCTGGTGACACCGTCAGCGGACAACTCGAGTTTGTCAGTGACACCCCCGCGGCGCTCGTCACGCGATTGCGGGATCGTGGTTTCCGGAGATGCGCGGTCCTCGGAGGCTCGCAGATCCACTCCCTCTTCCTGGAAAACAATCTCATCGATACGCTGATCATCACCATCGAACCGCGGTTGTTCGGTCGGGGTGTACCGTTTCTCCATCAGCGTATGGACGCCAAGCTGCGCCTTGAAGGCGCCGAGCGGCTGCCAGCAAGCGATACCCTGCTCCTGACCTATCGGCTTATCAAACTGCCACGAGCGTGATCAATTACAGCGTGCCGGTCACTCTCTTGCGGCATCGCCCTCCGTCGCAAGTGTCGGAGCCAGCGATTGCCCCTTGACCCGAATGCCCTTCAGCTTTTCCAGGATCATCGGCAAGTGTTCATCGGATACGTCTACCAGGGTGTGCCGCTGACGGATGTCAATTGCGCCCACCACGCTTGCGGGTAACCGGGTCACACCGGCGATCTTGCCCACCACGTCCGCGGGCGTGATCCGATTCTTTCGGCCGACATTGAGAAAAACGGCCGTGAATCCAGCCTCGCGCCCCGTCCGCGCCTGCGGGATCCACATCGGATCCGACACCTGCGAAACCGGTTTCTCCCGTCTGCCCGGCTGGCGTTTCGGCTCGGCCATTTGATCAGACATTTCTCGTGCCGGTTTTTTGCTGCCCGCCGCGACCTGCGCATCGTCCTCGGTAGCCTGCCCTCCCTGCAGAAGATGAATCAACGCCGCGCAGATATCCGTGCTTGGATAGCCTTGCTCAAGCAGGCGATCGAGGAGGCGGTCCTGTCGCTTGAACGCACCCTGGTCCAGGGTCGCGCGCAGCTTCTCGAAAAACAGATTTGTCCGGGCCTCTTCCACCTGGTCCAGCGAAGGCACATTCTCACGCCGGATCTTCAGTTTACCGAACCGGACCATGCTCTGCAGCTTCCAGAGTTCGCGGCCGGAAACGAACGTAAACGCCCGGCCCTCCCGCCCGGCCCGGCCCGTACGCCCGATGCGATGCGTGTAGTCCTCTGCATCATTGGGCAGGTCGAAATTGAACACCACCTCGAGGTCATCGAGATCGATGCCGCGCGCGGCCACATCCGTTGCCACGAGAAACTCGAAACCGCGGCGCCTGAATTTTTCCATCACCCGATCCCGCTGTGCCTGGCTCATGTCACCGTGCAGCCGATCAGTCGCATAGCCGCGCGAATGAAGATGATCATCCAACTCATCCACCATGATCTTCGTGCTGCAGAAAATGATCCCGTAGCGAAAATCGTGGAGGTCAATAACGCGCGTGAGCACCTCCACCTTCGACCGCCGCTCCACCTCAAAATAGACCTGTTCGACCTTTGGCGCATTTTGCGTGACGGCCTCGATCTTCACCCAGGCCGGATCCTTCGAGTAACGCTTGATCATGTCCTGGATCCCGCGCGGCAGGGTTGCCGAAAAGAAGAGCAGTTGTCGGCCTACGGGCACCGCCGAAAGGATCCTCTCGATGTCGTCGCGGAATCCCATGTCGAGCATCCGGTCCGCCTCGTCGAGAACCACCATGCGAAGCCCGTCCAGCTTCAATGTGCCGCGCTCCATGTGATCCAGAAGCCGCCCCGGCGTGCCGATCACCACCTGCACCCCTGCCGCCAGCGCACGAAACTGCCGTTCGTAGGATTGCCCGCCATAGATCGGGACAGAATGCAGCCCGCGCTTGAAGTGAGCGAGTTTCCCCACTTCCTCCGAAACCTGCACGGCGAGTTCTCGCGTGGGACAGAGAATCAGCACCTGAACCGCACGCACATGCGAATCAACCTTGGATATCGCAGGGATGGCAAACGCCGCCGTTTTTCCGGAGCCGGTTGAGGATTGGCCGACAATATCACGGCCGGAAAGAGCGAGGGGAATCACCGCCGTTTGGATCGGGGACGCCTCCTCGAAACCCATCTTGTCTACCGCCTTGAGCACCTCCGGCGAGAGGCCGAGTTCGTTGAACGGACGTTTCTCCATGTCCCGATCATGCGCAAACGTCGGCCAAACGAGAGCACAATCTTCCGCCCCCGCGTTCCCCCGCATTGAAGGGATTCGCTCGCGTTTCCTCGTTCGATCGCGCAGACCATGCCATGCCGTTTACTCAGCTTGGTCTGCACAGCAGTCTGGTCCGTGGCGTTCAAGCCATGGGCTACGTCGATCCCACGCCCATCCAGTTGCGTGCGATCCCGGTCATCCTGTCAGGCAGCGATCTCATCGCATCTGCCCAGACCGGCACAGGCAAGACTGCTGCCTTTGCCCTTCCGGTGCTCAACCGACTCGGCCCCCACCGTCCCGGACAACCCCGCGTCCTCGTTCTCGAACCGACACGGGAACTGGCCGCGCAGGTCGAAACCTCCTTCCGCGATCTCGGACGCTTCACCGATGTGCGCGCAACGGTGCTGCACGGCGGCGTGGGTTACGGCCGCCAGCGAAGCGAACTCAGGCACGGGGTCGACATTGTCATTGCCACTGTCGGTCGTCTCCTGGATTTCCTCCAGGAAAAGGCGCTGCGGCTCGACCAACTCGAGGTCCTGATCCTGGACGAAGTCGACCGCATGCTCGACATGGGCTTCATTCACGACGTCAAGCGCATCGTCGCAATGTGCCCGAAGAAACGACAGACGCTTTTTTTCTCCGCAACCGTCCCCCCGGAAATCGAGGCAGTCGCCCGGTTCGCCCTCTCCAACCCGGTGCGTGTGGAGATCGGTGTCGCCCGGTCCGTCAACGAATCCGTCAATCACGCGCTTTTTCCGGTTCTGCACGAGCAGAAGTTCGACCTGCTGCTGGGCCTCCTGGCGAAGACCGATTTTCAAAGCGTCATCATCTTCTCCCGCACCAAACACGGGGCGGACCGCATCGCGCGACGCCTCAAGTCGGCCAATCATTCTGTTGCCGTCCTGCACGCCAATCGCTCCCAGAACCAGCGGGTCGAGGCGCTGGAGGGGTTCAAGGCCGGGCGCTACGAAATCATGGTCGCAACCGACATCGCGGCTCGCGGCATCGACGTCGCAGGTGTCTCCCATGTGATCAACTATGACGTCCCCGAAAATCCGGAGGACTACGTGCACCGGATTGGCAGGACCGGACGCGCGATGGCCGTGGGGGACGCCTTTACCCTGGCCACGCCTGAAAACTCGGGTGACGTCCGTGATATCGAGCGTTTCATCGGCCAGAAAATCCCGCAGCTCACTCTCGAGTCGTTCGGGTACGTCGGCGGAAAATCACCCGCGATCGATACCAGTCGCCCGAATCGCCCCGCTCCGCGCCCGCAACAGCGCCATGGAGACCGACATTCAACTCCGCGGCGCGATTCCGCACCTCGGGCTCCCCGCAGCGAACCCGCGCATCACCCTCGCGGGAAACCCGGGGCGCACTGGCGACGAAATTCCGGAAGGTAGGCTGGCAGTCAGTTCCGCCTAGCGCACCTGAAGCGTTTCGCCGTCGTAGGCCAGTCCTAGCGAGGGAATCGTCACCGCCTTGCGCGTCCCCTCCTTGCGCACGGTTCCCGCCACCCAGGCATCGTACCCGGCGGCTGCGGCAAGTCCCACAACCTTTCCGGCAAGCGCAGGATCAACGTAGGCGGCGAACCCGACTCCCATGTTGAAAGTCGCATAGGCTTCTCGAAGCGCAATCGGACCTTTCTCCATGAGAAATCGGAACAGTGGTGGGATCGCTCGCGGAGCATGGATCTCATACACGAACGGCTCTTCCAGCCGCATGAGTTTTCTCCAGCCGTGACCCGTCACATGGGCGACGTAGTTGAGCGGAATACCGGCGTCCTGGCACGCCTTCACAAAACGAACATAGATGACCGACGGTGCGAGAAGCGCCTCGCCATAGATTCGCGAATCTCCATCTGCGACCGGTGTGAGGTACCCCGCAGGCAGTGACTCCGCAATCATCCGGCATAGGGATAGCCCGTTGGTCTGCACCCCGGATGACGCAAGAAACACGATTGCGTCGCCGGCCTTCACATTGCCCGTGATGCGAAGGGATTTGGGACTGATCCTGCCGACCGCGGATCCCGCGAGCACGATCGTATCCGGATTTACAATACCGCGAAGGGTGGGTGTTTCCCCGCCACCCCACACCGCACCTGATTGAATGCATCCCTCCGCGAAGCCATCGACAAGCGCCCGCATGCGCGTCTCGTCGGCAAACCACCCGGAGTCCCCCACGGCGGCATGCATGGCGACGGAAATGGGCAGCGCACCGCAGGTGATCAGGTCATTGACGATGGTGGCGACGGTATCGATCGCGATCTCGCGATAGAAGCACCTCCCCGATGCGGCCTGCATTGCATCCGCCACCAGGTTCTTGGTGCCGAGCCCCTCCTCCACATGCGCGAGGAAATGGTCGTCCGCCTCCATCAGGTAGGCGCTCTCGCCGCGCGTGTTTTCCGGTTCCCGGTAGGCATGCGCCCCAAGCGCCACGCTTGTACGGCGCGCGGCCTGCTGACAGGCGCGCTTGAAGGGATCAAGCTGATCGTAGCGAACACCGGAGGAATCGTAGCTGAGGCTCATCGAATCGAAACGAATCCTAGTAGGAGCGACCTTCGCCCTGTTCGTAGTAGTTGATGAAGGCTTGGTTCACGACACGGTAGCCGCCTGGCGTGGGGTACTTGCCCGTGAAATACCAGTCGCCCGTATGATTCGGCACCGCAAGATGGAGATTCTCGATGGTCTGGAAGATGATCTCGATCTCGCCCTTCCAATCTATCCGCCTCGGGCGCACGAGATCCGTGATTTTCGCTGAAATCTCCTCCGGCGTGAATGGCTCATAGATGCGTCGGACCTGGTTTTCGAGCGTGGCTCCCGCAGGCTTGGCGACCTCATCTCGGCAAGCCCTGTAAATTTCCTCGAGCAAATCCGCCTGGCCGCGTTCCTTGAGCAGGGCCACCGCCGCCTCGAACGCGATGAACTTGCCGAGTTCCGACATGTCGATGCCGTAACAATCCGGATAGCGGATCTGCGGCGCGGTCGACAGGATCACGATCTTCTTCGGATTCAGACGAGACAGCATGCGAAGGATCGAGCGCCGCAGCGTGGTGCCGCGCACGATCGAGTCATCGACACACACGAGGTTGTTTCCCGGACGCACCGATCCGTAGGTGATGTCGTAGGCATGCCCCGCCAGTTGATTCCTGAAATTCTCCTGTCCGATGAAGGTGCGGATCTTCACGTCCTTGCCCACCACCTTCTCCCCGCGCGGCCAGTTCCTGAGGATGAGGTCGTCAAGGAGCGCATCGTCCAACCGGCCCTGTCGGCTTGCGTCGAGGATGGCACTCTTCACTTCGTCGCGGCGGATCTCCCGCAATGCAGACATCAGGCCATAGTAGGCGACCTCTGCCGTGTTGGGAATAAAGCTGAAAATCGTGTTCGCCCAGTCGTGATCTATCGCCTTGAGCACCTGGTTCGCGAGCCGCGCGCCGAGTGCCTTTCGCTCAAGATAGATGTCCACATCATTTCCGCGCGAAAAGTAGATCCGCTCAAACGAGCACGACGTCCGAGGCAGCGACTGGGTGAAGCGGATTGATTTGAGTTCGCCGCGCTTCTTGATGACCAGGACATGGCCGGGCTCGACCTCGCGGACTTCCTCCACGGCGAGGTCAAAGGAGGTCATCAGCGGCGCGCGCTCCGACGCGACGGCAATGACTTCATCGTTCTGGAAATAGTGGCACGGCCGGATCGCCGACGGATCGCGTGCGACAAATGCATCCCCATTTCCCATCATGCCCACCAGCGCATACCCGCCATCCCAATCCTTTGACGCGCGGGTGATGACGCGGCCGAGATCGAAGTCCTCGCTGATGCGCTTCGAGATCTCCCCGCCCTCCATATTCCGCGTCCGCAGGAAACGATAGAGATCCTCATGCTCCTCATCGAGGTAGAAACCGATCTTCTCCAGCAACGCCTGCGTGTCTGTCGCAAAAATCGGGTGTTGCCCCATCGCTATCAGCGAATCGTTCAGCGCTCCCGTATTGGTCATGTTGAAGTTGCCTGCCAGCGCGAGATTGCGGGTGGGCCACGGGGAGCGTCTGAAGTAGGGATGACACGAGCTGAGACTGTATCCGCCGCTCGTGCCGTAGCGAAGATGCCCCATCAGCAGCTCACCTCCGAAGTCGAAGTGTTTTTTGACGGTATCGGCAAACTCCGGGTGGATTGTCCCGGAAGCGACTTTCTCCTGATACTGCTTCAGCAACGCCTTGAAGATCTTGTCGAGCGGGTTCGCCTTAACCTGGCGCTCGCGGAACATGAAGGGCTCACCAGCAGGGACATCGAGCTTGACGCAGGCGACACCCGCGCCGTCCTGTCCACGATTGTGCTGCTTTTCCATCAGCAGGAACAGCTTCGAAAATCCCCATAGCGGTGTGCCGTATTTCTCCTGATAGTACGACAGAGGCTTGAGCAGGCGCACCAGGGCGATGCCGCATTCGTGGCGAATCGGGTCGCTCATGGGTGGATGGGAGACTTCGGCTCGAAGGCGATGGAGTTCACGATGTTCAAAGGAAAACGATCACGAAGGGCCCGCAAACGCGGTCAAGGGGTTTTCTTTGGTGCGCTTGATTCGCCTCGGGGTTTGCGGCCCCGAGGATGGAATTTACGGTGGTGCTCAAGGATACGTGACGGCTCAACCGCGGTGTAGATCTCGGTGGTGGAAATGTTTGCATGACCGAGCATCTCCTGAATCGCACGGAGATCTGCGCCGCCACTGAGCAAATGTGTGGCAAAGGAATGCCTCAGGAGGTGCGGTTTCACCGCTCGTTTGATGCCCGCGAGCCTCGCGTAGTGCCGCACCAGCATCCACAGCCTCACGCGGGAAAGCGGCCCCCCTCGCTCGCTCAGGAAAAGGTGGCTGCGCGTGCGCGATGCCCTGACAAAGTGAGGGCGGCCCGCCTCGAGATAGGCCGCAATTGCCTTGGCCGCCTTCTCACCCATGGGAACAACACGCTCCTTGGAACCCTTTCCAAAAACACGCACGAGTCCATGTTCGATATCAATCTGCTGAATCGTCAGCGCGGCGAGTTCCGAGATTCGAAGGCCACTCGCATAGAAGAGTTCGAGCATTGCCTTGTCGCGCAGTCCATGCGCATCGCCTGAATGGGGCGCCCCAAGCAAGCGCGTAATTTCTCCCTCGGTCAGCGCACCGGGCAAAGGCCGGACAAGCCGGGGCGAGGACAGCAACTCAGTCGGGTCAGCCGTGCATTGCTGCTCCCTCATGAGATAACGGTACAGTCCACGGATCGCAGACAGTTTCCTTGCAAGACTCGCCGGGGAAAGTTCTTCCGCGCTCATGGACTGCACCCACGCCGAGAGATCGTTGGATGCCACCGTCGCCCACCCCTTGCACCCGCGTTTTCTCCCTAGGAAATCCGCGGCCTGGGCAAGGTCGCGCGCGTAGGCGGCAACCGAGTGCGGGGACAAACCGCGTTCAAGCTGAAGAAAGCCAAGATACGCCTCCATCCCTTCCCCAAACGCCGCAGGTGCGGATTTCGGTGTCACCCCGATCGCGCGGTTCGCAGGCATTCGTCCCCCTTCCAGTGCAGCAGGGCGAATGACGCTCGCGCAGCACTCATCTCTTAGGGTCAGTACCGACGACGCGGCGCCGGCCTGGTCATCGCCGGGCGCTCATCCTTCATGCGGTAGGTGATGCGCGCCTTGTCGAGATCGTACGGGCTCATTTCCATCTTCACACTGTCACCCGCAGCGATCTTGATAAAATTCTTCCTAAGCTTGCCGGAGATATGGGCCAGGACCACATGGCCATTGGCCAAAGCCACTTTGAACATTGTGCCCGGCAGCACCGCAACTATCTTGCCTTCCACTTCAATCGATTTGTCGTCGGCCATATCAGCGGGTCCGAACCTTTGGTGCTGTGCGTTGAATCATGCGGAAAATTTGGAAAAAGAGGCCCATCAAAGGTCAAAATGATCGCGTTAAGTCAAGGGTTTACTCCATTCCCCTCAAAGCGAGTCTTCAACACCCGACATGACAAAAGCAGGCCCATCCATCCCCTGTCCGTTTGAAAAGCGATATCCGTCTGAACTCCAACGCGACGACACCTACTACATGAGCCTCGCCTTCAACGGCGCCATTGACGGCTGGCGGGCTGACGAAGTGCCGATCGGCTGCGTGATCGAGCACCATGGCGAAATCGTCGCAGCATCCCACAACACAGTCGAAGGCGCTCAGGATCCCACGGCCCATGCGGAAATGCTGGCCCTCACCCAGGCGGCCGCTGCGTTGGGAGACTGGCGGCTGGATGGCGCGACGGTCTATGTCACCAAGGAGCCCTGCCCCATGTGTTCCGGCGCCATGCTGATGTCGCGCGTCAAACGGGTCTGCTTTGCCGTCACGGACCCCAAGATGGGCTGTCTTGGAGGCGCAACCAATCTCAATGACCTGCCCAAGGTAAACCATCATCTCGAACTGACGCAGGGCGGCGTCCTCGAAGCGGAGTGTCGCGCGCTGCTCCAGGCGTTTTTCCAAATGAAGCGGCGTGATTCAAGGATCGTGGATCTGGACTCCCCTGACGGGCAATCTGCTCAAGGCGGTTGACGTCGCTCCCACAAGCGGCAACTGTTTGCCCTCTGGTTTGTTGGATTACTCGAATAGAAAACAAGAAAGGAACACTCTATGGCCTACGAACTTCCCAAACTGCCTTATGCGTATGATGCGCTCGTGCCGCACATCGATGCGAAAACGATGGAGATTCATCACACGAAACACCATCAGGCCTACATCACGAACGCCAACAATGCGCTGAAGGATCACGCCGCGCTTGCGGCACTGCCCGTCGATACCCTGATCGCCGATCTGTCCAAGGTGCCTGAGGGAATCCGCGGTGCGGTCCGCAACAATGCCGGCGGTCACAGCAATCACTCCTTCTTCTGGACCATTCTTGGCCCGGGCAAGGGCGGCGCTCCCAAGGGTAAACTCGCCGAGGCCATCCATGCATCATTCGGTAGTTTCGATAACTTCAAGGCAGAGTTCGGCAAGGCAGCAGCCACCCGCTTCGGTTCCGGTTGGGCCTGGCTCGTGGTTGGCGCCGACAAGAAACTCGCCGTGGGCTCCACCGCCAATCAGGACAGCCCCCTCATGGGCAAGGCGGTGGCCGGCTTCGAGGGCAAACCTGTGATCGGACTCGATGTGTGGGAACACGCCTACTACCTCAATTATCAAAATCGCCGCCCGGACTACGTCACCGCATTCTGGAACGTTGTCGACTGGGATGCCGCAGAACGGAATTTCGCGAAGGCTTCCTGAGCTATTGCCGTTCTCCAAATCCATCAGCCGCACCGCCCGGGTGCGGCTTTTCTATTTTTCCAAACGGCGCTGGATGGGGATGCAGCGGATCGCCCATCGCGACACGGGGTCGTACTCCACAATGACGCCCGAAAGGCGCACGTCCCCCTCGGCGACCTCCAGGCGCCGCGGCATGCCATCGATGAATCTTGCGATGACCGGCGCGATTTTACGCCCCAGCACACTCTCGTGCGACCCGGTCATGCCCGCATCGCAACCAAACGCCGTGCCCTTGGGCAAAACCGCAAAGTCTCCGGTCGCCACGTGCGTGTGTGACCCCACAACGGCCACCGCCCTTCCGTCGAGATGCCAGCCCAAGGCCTGCTTTTCGCTCGTGGCTTCCGCATGGCATTCAACAAAAATGCCATCAGCGCCTCTTTCGGCGGCAAGACTCGCCACGAGTGCATCTGCCGCACGGAACGGACAATCCGCCTTTAGTCCCATGAACTGGCGACCCAACACGGTGAATACCGCAAGTCGAAATCCACTCTTTTCGACAATGACATGGGTTCTGCCCGGACAGCCAGGCGGCAGGTTGGCCGGGCGACAGACTCGCTCAAGGTCCGAAATCTCGGATTCAAACCCCTTTTGATCCCAGACGTGGTCGCCCAGCGTGATCACATCCACACCCACTGAAAGAAGCGTGCGGGCGATCGTTCCCGTGATCCCTGCTCCGGCTGCGGAGTTCTCGGCGTTTGCGATGACAAAATCCAGCGAGTGCTCGGCTCGCATCGCGCTCAATTCCGAAAGGACAATCTCCCGCCCGGGTCGTCCGACGATGTCCCCGATAAAGAGCAGTTTGATCATGCGGTGAACCAGACAATACTGCCACAGCAAGACCAGATCTTTCTTTGATACGAAATTGCACAAAATAGGTCTCCCTCCGCTTCGGCGGTGCACGTTTTTTCACCCTTGCAAGGACGGTGGCTCACCGGTAATTTTTTCCCTTTCCGTTTTCACGCACATCAATGAAATCCACAACCTCGCCCTCCGCGTTTCCTCAACCTGAAATTGGCCGCGAAATGAACGGCGCCGATTCCGTTGTCGAGTGCCTCGTCCGCGAGGGCGTCGATACGATCTTTGCCTATCCCGGCGGTGCATCCCAGGAGCTCCACCAGGCGTTTGCAAGATCGGGAAAAGTCCGGGTGATCCTGCCGCGTCACGAGCAGGGCGGCGCATTTGCAGCCGAGGGCTACGCCCGCGCCACCGGCAAGGTCGGCGTGTGCATGGCGACCAGCGGTCCGGGAGCGACCAATCTCGTTTCCGCCATCGCCGATGCCTACATGGATTCCACGCCGCTCGTGACCATCACGGGACAGGTGTTCTCCAAATACATCGGAAAGAGCGCATTCCAGGAGACCGATTTCTTCGGCATCACCCTCCCGATCGTCAAGCACTCCTACCTCGTGCTCGACGTGCATGACCTTCCCCGCATTTTCAAGGAGGCCTTTCACCTCGCCCGATCGGGACGCCCCGGCCCCGTCGTCATCGACATCCCGAAGGACGTGCAGCAGGCCCGCTATCAGCCGGTCTTCCCGGCGACCGTCGAGTTCAAGAATCCCCTCATCAGCGAGATTCATCATGCGACGGACGATGCGCTGCGCCAGGTGCTGGCCTTGATCGCTGACGCCAAGCGGCCCGTCCTTTATACCGGCGGCGGCATCATTTCCGGCAATGCCCACCGCGAGCTGAAGGCCTTTGCCGAAGCAACAAACGTGCCCGTCGCCACCACCCTCATGGGCGTCGGCGGATTCCCCGAGACGCATCCCTTGTCCATGCGCTGGTTCGGCATGCACGGTGCCGCCTTTGGAAACTGGGCGGTGGACCAGAGCGATCTTCTACTTTGTTTCGGTGCGCGTTTCGACGACCGCATCACCGGTGACGTCAACAAGTTTGCGGCAGGCGCGAAGATCGTCCATGTCGACATCGACGCCACCGAGCACAACAAGAACAAGCGCGTTCACCTGCCCATTCTCAGCGACATCAAGTACGCGCTCGGGCGCTTGGTCGAACTGGCCAAGGCGTCCAAGTTCTCACCGCCCGATACCAAGGCATGGCAAGAGCAGATCGCGACCTGGAAAAAGGAGTACCCCTTTGATTCCTCCGCGGGTTTCGGCAAGAGCCCGCACATCCTTCCCCAGGAAGCAGTGGCTGCGCTTTACGAACTGACCAAGGGTGATGCGATCATCACGACAGGCGTAGGCCAGCACCAGATGTGGGCAGCCCAGTTCTATCGCTTTGATCAGCCACGGCGCTATATCAGTTCCCTTGGCCTCGGAACCATGGGCTATGGTTATCCTGCCGCCCTCGGTGCGAAAGTGGCCTGCCCTGACAAACAGGTCATCGATATCGATGGCGACGGCTCCTTTGTCATGAACATCCAGGAGCTGGCCACCGCGCATATCGAAAAGATCGCGGCAAAGGCCATGATCCTGAACAACCAGCACCTCGGCATGGTCGTGCAATGGGAAGACCGCTTCTACGGCAGCGTCCGCGGCAACACCATCCTGGGCGACGAAAAGAATGTCGGCGGACCCGACAATCCCGCTGGTCTGTATCCCGATTTCGTGAAAATCGCCGAAGGCTTCGGCATCAAGGGGCGGCGCATCATGAAGAAGAGCGAACTCAAGGAGGCCATTCAGGAGATGCTCGACCACAAGGGCCCCTATGTCCTCGATATCATTGTCCCCTATACCGAGCACGTCCTTCCCATGATTCCGGCCGGACGGTCCGTGAAGGACATCATCCTCAAGTAGTCCCGCACCTCCGGTGACCCTCTAAGGGGGTCACCGGCAGAGCCCTCAGGTATAGGTACGCCGACTTTCCAGCGCGTTTTTGAGAGTCACTGAATCCGCATAAAGGACGCCTCCGCCGCTGGGCAGGCCGAACCCGATGCGTGATACGCTTACCTCGCGATCTCCTGGAAGCTGCGCGGTCAGGTAATGGCAGGTGGCCTCGCCTTCGACGTCGTTGGAGAGAGCAAGGATCAGTTCGCGGATTTCCCCGCTGCGCACGCGCTCGAGCAAAGGCGTGAGATTCAATTGTTCCGGGCCGACTCCACCAATGGGTGACAACTTTCCGTGGAGCACATGGTAAACACCACGATGTGCGCCGCTCCGCTCCAACGCGGCCAGATCGGGAACCTGCTCGACCACACAAACGGCAGCGCGATCACGCGATTCGTCTGCGCAGACTGCACACAGCTCACTCTCCGCAAGATTGCCGCAGTGCACACACCTGCGGACCGATCGCGCAGCTTCCTCCAAGGCTCTGACCAGCTCCGGAAGCCGCTCAGGTTTTTCAACGAGAAGGTGGAGCGCGATCTTCTCCGAAGAGCGATACCCAAGCCCCGGCAACTGTTTCAGCAGATGCTGAAGGTGTTCAAAGGCCGTAGCCATGACGGTGATGACGGTGGCAATGCTGACTCATAGGAAGGTGTGCGTATTGCACCCTGAATCAGGCCGTGCGCGGGTCAGACGCCCGTTCAGCGTGCTCAAAACATGCCCGGCATCTGAAAGGCGCTCGTGACTTTCTGCATTTCCGCATCGTTGAACTCCTTCGCCTGCTTGGCCGCATCCTGCACAGCCTGAAGAATCGTTTCGCTGACAAATTTGGCGTCCTCCTTCAGGAACTCTGGATCGAGCGTCAGCGCGAGAAATTTGCCGGCGCCATTGATCCTTATTTTCACCGCCCCACCTCCTGCGGTGAAATCGAGTTCCTTCGATTCGAGCTGCGCCTGAAGGCCCTCGATCGATTTCTGCATTTTCTGTGCTTGCTTGAGAAGTTTTCCTACGCCGGCCATGGGAATGTGTGAAAGAGTGAACGTTGCAAAGCGCCAGAGACAAACAATCAGGCGCGGGCTTCAAGCTCCAAGTATCTGCCGGTATCCCTCACGAAAGCTCGGATAAAGCGGCCGCCACCCCAACACGCTCTTGATCCGGGCGTTGTCGATCGTTCGCTCGGGCACCACGGTTCTGCGTCCGCTGGAAGCCTGACTTTCAAATTTCGGCATCGCGCACCCCACGCGTGCGCTCAGCCAGGTCACCAGCTCTGCTCGGGTCACCGCTTGGTCATCCGTGACATTGAACACCTGTCCGGACACGGCGGGCGCTGCCGCAAGCGCACACCAAATTGCCGAAACGATGTCGTCGCGGTGTACCAGATTCAGCCGATGTTCCGCCTTTCCGGCCAACGCCACTTCTCCCGCGCGAAGGGCGTCAAGCAAGTGGTGTCGCCCCGGGCCATAGATTCCCGCCAGCCTGAGAATGAACGCCCGTCCCGGCCAGGCTCGCGCAAGGGACTCGGTTTCAATGAGAATTTCGGCGCGCTCTGACGCGGGAGGAAGGAGTGATGCCGATTCGTCCACGCGAACTCCCCCGCCCTGCGGGTATACCGACGTGCTGCTCGTGTAAACCAACGTGCCCGTGCATCCCCGAGCGCGCGCCCACGCGATCATCGACGCCATGCCATCGCGATAGCTGTGACGATAGCCCTCGATCCCACCCTTCCCGGAGCTCACACAGTTCACCACAAAGTCAGGCGCTTCCGGCACGCGGGTATGCCAGTCGTGACCCGCGATATCAGCGGTCACCGTGCGCACCCCGAGTTCAGCCAATCCCTGCGCCGTCTCAGCGTTTCGCGTCACCGCCGTCGTGTTGATTCCTCGGCCAAGCGCCCAACGGCAAAGCGCCTCACCAACATAACCCGCGCCAAGGACCAACAATTGCCGTCCGCTGAAATCCGCATCTGCCGGACATTCATCTTCTGAAAACAATTTCACGGCGCACGCTTCAGATCACTTCGGAGGAAGGATGCCAGTCGTCAGGATTCATCCGCTTCAAATGCGCGGTAAGAATTTCGACGCTTTGTGCGCGATCCCCCACCGTCGACAGGTCGATCAGTTCGCCGGTCACCCGAACGCGGGAGAAAGGTTTCGGCAGATAAAAGCGGTCCCAACTACGGAGTCGCCAGGCCGATTCAAAAGCCCCCCCCAGCAGAAGCATCGGAGCCTCCGCACGGCGTGTGACAATCAACGCGCCCGGCTTGACCTCATAGCAGGGGCCTCGCGGTCCATCCGGAGTGATTCCGATGTCATTTCCCTGCCTGAGCACGTCTATCAGTGCCGCCGCCGCCTCGCGTCCCCCTTTGCTGCTTGAGCCTCGGACGGTGCGCATGCCAACAATTTCGAAGAGCGCCTCCAGCCAGGCTCCGTCCTTGCTCGCACTGATCAGTGCGTAGACCGGACGATGCGTGCGAAAGCGACGGAAAATCTCAGCCCCCAGGAAGAGTCGATTGTGCCAGAGGGTTATCGCCACCGGGACATCCCGGTAATTCAAGGCAAAGTGGTCTTTGGGCGTTACCTCAAACCGGAGGCTTCTTCCCCAAAGGTGCACAATTCGTCCCACAATCTCGAAAACAACCCTCTTCCAGCCACTCACGCGCTGGACGTCGTGGCTTGCAGATGGGGATGGCGATGGCATGGCCCATTTGTGCGGGCGAATTCCGTAACGCCAAGCGCAGAATATCTTTGCACGACCCGCCCACAAGGCCTGCGCGGATGCGGAAGACAGTCCAGGTTTCGGAGACTTCTGCCAAAATGCCGACGATCATGCCCCGGTCCGCGCCTCGATGCTTCGATTCTATCGGATACACCCCGCTTGACGTGCACCCAGGTATCTTTTTCCCTCAAACCCTTTTCCGCATGACGTTCGCCTCCACGGTATCTCCGAACCGCATCGCCTCCGGCGAGGCCTGCTGACGCCAGATTGGCTTTGAACGGAACAATCGTCGTCACGCAAAATCCCAATTTCGTCCCTTACTGCATGAAATCCATTCGCCTCCTTGTTCTCGTGGCCGCGTCCGGGCTGTTCGCCTCTGCGCACGCGCAAATCAACTACGCGGACATTCCAGTCGAATTCCGACCCATCAGGAACACCTCCTTTTCGGTCGGGGTGCGCTTCATCGGCGGCGCCAACGTGAGCTTCGGCAGCCTCGGCTCCATCTCCTCCAATTTCTCCCCTCAGGGTCTCGAGGCCGGTTCAGTTGACCGCACCTATCTGGATGGTGCCGTCCACGCGGATTCGCTGCGGGCAAACGAAAAGGATGCCGACGGCAATCCAATCAGTTCCCCGTACGGCCGCTATTCGATCCGCGCCGAGATTTTCGATGCAGATGGCAACAAGATCCCGGACGCCAACGACCCGGGTGGTACCGGAAACAAGACCCAGGTCAGCGCTGACTTTCTTGCCTACACACCAGGCCGCACACGCAGTTGGTCCTACACCTCGGACTCGCAAGTCACCACGCCCGGGGTGATCGCAATGCATGACTACACGTCGACGAGCTCCGGGGCAGCGCTCAATTCCGATTCAGGTGCCGGTCCGGGCTTCGAACTCACCGCAAGTCGCCGTCTCGGTTCGATCGGCAAAATCGACTGGGGCGTCATGTTCGGCGTCGGAATCACCGACATCAATGCTAAGGAGTCGAGCAACATCAAAGCCGACCTTCGTGTGCTCACCGACCTCTACCGGGTCTCGGGAATTGTCGCTCCGCCATCGGCGCCTTACGCGGCACCGTCCTCAGGCGATTTCGTCGGCGAGAATGGCGCCGTGTACAGCGGAAACCTTGAGACAACTGTCCCACTGGAATCTGTGCCTTTTCAACGGACCATCGTCGACACAGCCAACGGTGCCGATATCGACGGACACTGGCAGATCAAGGGCGCCTATTTCCTGTTTCGTGTAGGACCCATGGTCCGCATTCCGATCGGGGAACGTTTCGCAGTCACCGCCAGTGCAGGCTACGCGGGCGCCTATCTCGGTACCACGTACAAGGTGAAAGAAACCCTCAACATCAGCGAAACGCTTTCCATCCCCTTCGAAGGCGAGGAGACGTACAGCAAGCTCCTCCACGGTGCCTACGGCGAAGTGAACGCGGAATGGTGGCTCACACAACGCACCGGATTTTTCCTCGGCGTCACGTTTGAGAAGCTCGGCAAGTACGAGCAAACCCTCGCGGGAAGGACCGCCGATGTCGACATCGGCGGCAATGGCGGCTTCCGCTTCGGTCTCACCACCCGCTTCTGATCCGGTTTGTCCGGTATTTGCAGGGCGCCGGCTTCCCATCGCCCCTTCTCAGGACATCTCGCGTTTCTGCGGCGCTCATGTTTGGGCGCAACTTTTCACGCGCCTTCCGGGTTATGGGTGAAACAATGAAAGTCTTGATCACCCTGATTCTCTGGGCACTCCTGCTCGCCCTCTGCTGGCCTCTGGCGGTGCTCGTACTGTTGCTCTGGCCCCTCCTCTGGCTGCTCTCCATCCCGTTTCGAATCATCGGTTCAGCCATGGTCGCACTGCTCGCGCTGGTCCGCACAGTCCTGTTTCTTCCCGCCCGGATCCTGGGATATCGCGACACCTGATCTCCAGTGCAGGCATGTGATTTCGCTGGGCATAGGTCGGGTGGCTGAATCCGCCTGAAGACCGGACGCCATCCACGCGCCAAGCCGCACCAGGCTTTGACGTCATTGTTGCCGAAGGCCAACATCCTCGGCCAATGAATGCCCCCGCCGTTCGTTTTCCCCCGGGTGCCCTGATGCAGTTGGGTGCCTATTACTATCCGGAAGCCTGGCCATCCCATCAATGGGCGCGCGACTTCGCCAACATCAGAAAGCTCGGTATCGAATTCGTGCACATGGGGGAGTTCTCATGGGCACTCCTTGAGCGATCCGAGGGCCACTTCGATTTCGAATGGCTTGAAAAGGCGGTCTCCCTCGCGCATGGCGAGGGACTCGGCGTCGTGCTTTGCACCCCCACAGCGACACCGCCCGTCTGGCTGACCGACAGCTATCCGGAGGTCCTGATGGTCGATGAACACGCGCACAGGCAGGTTCACGGCACACGTCAGCACGCCTGCTGGAATGTACCCATCTATCGCAGGCTCGCGGCCCGCATCACCCACGAACTTGGGCGACGCTTCGGCGAGGATCCTCGCGTCATGGGATGGCAATTGGACAATGAGCTCTGCCACTACGGCAAGGAGCCCTGCATCTGCGACGCATGCCAAACCTCCTTCAGAAACTGGCTGCAGGAGAAGTACGGGAATATCGAATCGCTGAATCGCGACTGGGGCACGACTTTCTGGTCCCAGCGCTACCAGCATTTCAGGCAGATTCGCATTCCGAGCCCGCCCGAAAACGTGGCTCAGATAAACCCACACCAAAAGCTCGACGCACTGCGCTGGTTCGCAAGCGCAGCCGCGGACTACCTCCGCGAAAATGCCCGGATCCTGAGGGACCACGGCAGAGGCCGACAATGGATCACGAGCAATTTCATTCACCGCATCAACGCCATCGATCCCGCTCTGAACGCCGCCGACTTCGACCTGATGTCATGGACCATCTATCCGGTCCACGGAGAGTTGAATGAGGGGGCGACTGGCTTCCGCATGGGAAGCGGAACCAGCCTCTCCTTCGGCGCTGATTTCATGCGAAGCATCAACGGGCAGCATGCCATCATGGAGTTGCAACCCGGACAGGTGAACTGGGGAGATTTCAACCCTCAGCCCTTCCCGGGTGCCGTGCGCCTCTGGCTGATGCAAGCCCTTGCGGGTGGTGCCTCATTCGTATGCACGTACCGCTACCGTCAGCCGCTGTCCGGCGCCGAACTCTATCATTACGGCCTTGTCGGCACGGATGGAGTGACCCCTTCAAGTGGAGGAAAACAATTCGCACAAGTCGCGGGCGAGCTGACCCAGCTACGATCTCACGCGCGACCCGACGCTGTTCCGCCGCCGCACTATTCGGCCCGACGGGCCGCCATCGTTTTCAACCGTGATTCCCTTTGGGACATTGAGAATCACAAACAAACCACCCGTTGGGACACACGCACCCATCTGCTCAAATACCACCGCGCGCTCAAACGTGTCGGAGCTCCCGTCGACGTGATTACAAATACAACCGGTTGGAGGGACTATGCAGTGGTGGTTGTGCCCGCCTGTCAGCTTGTCGACGAAGCGTGGATCAACGATTGGCGCACTTATGTCGAGCAGGGCGGGCACCTTGTTCTTTCCTGCAGGACTGCGCACAAGGACCAGCGCGGCCACCTTTGGGAGGGAGCTTGGGCCGCCCCACTGCTCGATTTCATCGGCGCCGACTTCCAATTTTATGATGTCCTTCCGGATCCGATCAAAGGCGTGGTAAGGACTGCGGAGGCGACCCATACATGGAGCACCTGGGCCGAAATCCTCGTCCCGCATGAGGGGACCACTGCGCTCGCTCACCACTCGACAGATTTCTATTCCGACACCGCCGCCGCCTGTGCGCGAACTTTCGGTAAAGGCAGCGTGACCTATGTCGGTGTGGACTCAGATGACGGAGCCCTCGAATACGAAATGGTCCGTTCTGTTTTTTCCACCGCAGGAATCGGCATCGCCGATTTTGCGGACGGCTTTCTCGTGGATTGGAGAGCCGGCCTGTGGATCGCGTCCAATTTCACCGATTGCACTCAGACATGCCCGGCCGAACCCGGATCCATTTTCCTGATTGGTCAGCGCGAGGTACCGCCGGCGGGCGTTTCAGTCTGGATCGATCAACCGCAGGGACAATGAGGTAGCGCACACACCCTGTTGAGCGGCGAGAGAAACTTCGAACTTTCACTGGCAAAAAAAGCTTCGGGAACATCGGAGGCCACTTGCCTTTCTCAGGTGTGGAGATCCTTTTTCCAAAACCCTCCACAACTGCTGCACAACCGCGCGGCAGACAGCCTCAACTCGAATGTCAGAAAATCACACGATCCGAATCCTTCGTCATGACTTCGATATATTCCCTGCTTTCAACCCTGTCGCCGGACCTTCAACCCACCAGGGAAGAGGTGCAGCGTTACGCTCAGGCAATCACCCACAGCGAAGGCTTGTCGTTTCAATCGTTTGAATCCGTCTGCCACGAGGCCGAATTGCAGCTCTGGGCAACCCGCTGCGCCATCCGCGACGAGAACCAATTCCACAAGGCGCAGGCACGCACAGCCAGGCACACCCACCGGACAGCGAAATCGGTTACACCACGCTGACGGGTTGCATGCGGGCAGAAGCAACCTTGCCCATGGCCAGGCGGCCAGTCAGCTATTCTTGCTGACTGACCATTTTGAATTTGTCATAGCGGAAGGAACCGGTTCATCCGTTTAGCTACTATCCCGGTTCTACGCCGATGTCCCTGCAGGAATCCGAAGACTCCAAATGGTTTGCCACTGAAGTGCAGCCGCATGCGCCTGCCTTGCGTGCTTGGCTGCGCGCACAGTACCCGACCCTTACGGACATCGACGACCTCCTGCAGGAAACGTTCGTGCGGATTCTGCAGATGCGCTCCGTGCATCCGGATAGAATGTACGCGGTCAAGCCGCTGCTCTTCACCACAGCTCGCCATCTCGCTCTCGACCAGCTTCGCCGCAGGCAGGTCGTACGGTTTGACAGCCTTTCGGAAGCGGACAGCGCGCAATTGCCGGAGGATCGGCCCGGTATCTGCGAGACGGTGAGCCGACGCCAGGAGTTGCAGCTATTGACGGAAGCGATCCAGGCACTGCCAAAGCGCTGTCGCCAGGTACTGACCCTGCGAAAAATCTATGGGCTGCCTCAGAAGGAGATAGCCGGTCAACTCGGTATCTCTGAACACACTGTGGAAGCGCAGGTGGGCGCGGGCGTTCGGCGCTGCGCAGAATACCTCGCCCGATATGGGTTGCCCTAAATCCAGAGAGATGCGTGCCCCTGATTCATCTCCCGAGAAGGACCACACAATCGCTGTCGAGGCTGGCAACTGGCTGGCTCGACGCGATCGCGGATTGAGCGCCGCAGAGCAGGACACCTTCTTGCAGTGGCTGAGCGAAGACAAACGTCACCGGGAGGTCCTCGCTGACCTGGAACGAACCTGGAGCACTCTCGATTCCCTCGCCGGGTGGCAGCCGGGTCATGGCACGCCCCCCAACCCGGACCTCCTCGCACCCATCCAGCCCCGCCAATCGCGTCTTTTTCGCCTTGCCCTCGGAGCCGCAGGTCTGGCTGCAGCCTTGGCCATCGTGGGGGCTTTCGCCTTCCTACGTCAGGCTTCCCCGGAAAGCGGAGCCCTCGCTCAGACCGCACAGGGCCTTCGCGTGATTCCAGGTCCCGAGCGCCAGGTGCTTGAGGATGGATCGGTCGCCGAGTGCAGGCACGGAAGCCAAATTGAAGTCGTCTTCACCGAATCCGAACGCCGCGTAAGGCTTCTTTCTGGAGAACTGCACGTAACGGTGACAAAAAATCCGCAGCGACCGTTTATCGTCGAGGCAAATGGTATCGCCGTGCGCGCAGTTGGCACTGCCTTTGCCGTGCGACGTGGCAGCGGAGCAGTTGACGTCCTCGTGACGGAGGGCCGCGTACGTCTCGACAGTCAACTGGGCAATCATCAGTCGGAAGCACCGCAAACCGGGCCAGTTGCAGTGAATGCCGGCCAGTGGGCCCGCATTGATACAACTTCGGTTAGCGCGCCACCAGTGATAAACCCAATGAGCCCTGCAGATTTCGAGCGCGAACTCGCCTGGCAGAGCGTACAGTTGGAGTTTGAAGCGCTGCCACTCGCCACAGTCGTGGCTGAATTCAATCTGAGAAATCGCCAACAACTGATCATTGGCGATCCGGCAGCGGGCAGAGTGAGCGTCGCCGGGACTTTTCGAGCGGATCGTGTGAATGCATTTGTACGACTTCTGGAAGCCAGCTTCGGCATCAGTGTTGAACGCCGGGCCAGCGGCCCCTGGATCCTTCGGAAATCGGACCCGATTCGCTAAGCCGGGACAGGCTTTCGAATTCAGGCAACGCATCTCAGCGATTCGACTCGCCGCGATGCCGCAGTGGAAAAGCATGATCCGAGCATCCCCGTCATCGCCAGGGGACTTCAAACCGCCCGCTTCACTGCAGGCATGACGGAATCCGGAATCTTTTGGAAAAGTGTCGAATTTCGCTAACGGAACCGCTCCGCTCGTTCGTTGGTGCCAATGTCAAACTCTGATTGTTCCTCCCCTGCCTCACCCCTGCCATGTCACCCCATGATCCATTCCGGCCGCCGCGCGCGGCATAGGTGGCTGGTCCTGGTACCCTGTGTGCTCTTCTGGGCAGCATGGGCAGCCGGTGCCGATCCACCCAAGAAGACGTTTCGTCTGCCGGAGGGCGATGCGTCTGTCACGCTCCGGCAGTTCTCCCGGCAATCGGGGGAGCAGATCATTTACCCGATAGATTTGGTGCGCGGAGTTAGAACCAACCCCGTGAACGGTGAATTCACTCCACGTGCCGCACTCGAACGTATGGCAGAAGGCACTGACCTTATAGTGATCCAGGACGAATCCACAGGGGCGCTTACAGTTGGCAGATCCAAACGGCCCGGCCCCACACAACCTCCAGACGCAACCAATCCCAAGATGCAGTCCACTCCAACCCCCAAACATTCCATGACGAAAAAGACCCCACTCGCCAGTCTGCTTGTCGGCTTTCTCGCGATCTCCGTCGGTCCGGCCGATGGACAACAGGTCGCACCTCCTGCGCCTCCCAAGGAGGACGTGATTGAGCTGTCACCGTTCACCGTGTCTTCCGAACAGGACAAAGGGTACATCGCAGTCTCCTCGCTCGCAGGCACGCGCATACGTACCGATCTGAAGGACATTGCCAGTCCCATTTCGGTTGTCACGCGTGAGTTCATGCAGGATGTCGGAGCCACCGACCCGGTCGACGTCCTTGTCTACACAGGCAATACGGAGGCCGGTGGAGTCGGAGGAAACTACTCCGGTGCGAGCCTCGGCAGCCCCGCCATCTTCACCGGGGTCACTCGGAATCCCCAGACCAACAACCGGGTCCGAGGTCTGGCCCGCGCCGATCTCACCCGCGACTATTTTCCGACCAGCATCGTATTTGACAGCTACAATACGTCCCGCGTGGAAATCAATCGCGGACCGAATGCCACACTTTTCGGCCTGGGCAGTCCGGGCGGCATCATCAACAGCCAGCTGCTCCGGCCGACGATGAAGAACGCCACCTCAGTGGAATTCTCGATGGATCAACACGGCACCACACGGGCGGTCCTTGATATTGATCGCGCGCTGATCCCCGGACGGCTTGCGGTGCGCGTCGCGGGTCTGGATGAGCGGGAGGAATTCGAGCAGAAATTTGCCTTCGAGCATGACCGGCGACTCTACGCGGTGCTACATTTTTCCCCCTTCAAGAACGGCGTGTTGCACGCGAGTTTTGAGAAGGGCGCCGTGGACGCCAACCGCCCGCGTTCCGACGCGCCTCGCGACGTTCTCACCCGATGGTGGCATCCTGCGTTCAACAAGATCACCCATAGTCCTGCGACCAAGGAATTCGACACCGTAAACCGCGACCTTATCCGCGGCCCCGGGGAATGGTTCGAGCAACCCGCGCTCATCTATGACTCAAACAATAGCTCCACCCCAGCACGCATGATGTACGCGTGGAATCGGATGATCGGTGTACCCCGCACACCCGGCGGCAACCCAGCCCTGGGTTTCCAGGCGAACATGGTTTCGATCACCAACGGCGATCAGTGGTTTCCCTCCGCAACAGCGCGCGCGCTGGGAATCACCCATGGGTCGTTCTACGCAAATGACGCGATCAGCGACCTCTCCATCTTCGACTGGAGAAAACAACTGCTTGATGGCCCCAACAAAAAGGAATGGGAGGACTTTCATGTCGGCAACATCAGCTACGACCATAACTGGAAACATCCCTTGGGCTCGATCGGTGTGGAGGGCGCCTTTAGCCGCGAAACCATGACACGGAGCTACTTTGATCTTTTCCCGGGAGGACGCGGCTACCAGATCACCATCGACATAAACACCACGCTGCCCTGGGGACAGCCCAATCCAAATTTCGGTCGTCCCTTTGTCGCGGCCAACAACACGCGAAATACCAACAAGACGACACAAACAACAGAGCGCCTGACCGCCTATCTGGAACTCGACTTTGTTCGAAACACGAAGCGTTTCCAGTGGCTGGGTCGCCACAATATCACCGGTTATCTCAACCGATACGATATTGATGAACGCAATCTGACAGGATCCAATTCCTTGGATCTCGGTTGGACCACGGCGACGCGGGCGTCTGTTAATCCTGCCACAGCCCGCGATGACATCAACTCGACCGACGGACTCGCACGCACCGCCGTCTACATCGGGCCCAGCCTTGCCCAACTCAGCAGCCCCAGCGGCATCAATCTTCAAGGTTTGCAGACGGTCCTCAATCCCAGCAAGGTAACCGGTTGGTATTGGGACCGCACCGCAAACGCCTACGTCACCCGCGAGGCAACGGTCAGCAATGTGCTGGATGATGACACCTTCTACCGCACCCTCACCGGAGGGTCACTTTCCCGCCAGGTGATCGACTCGCAGGCGGTGATCTATCAGGGGCGACCGTTGAAGCAGGAGTGGATCGTCGCGACGATTGGATGGCGCAATGACAAGATGAAGGACTACCGGAATAACGGCGGGCAAAATGTTCGCGACACATTCAATTTTGTCGACCTCAACAACCCCAATTTCCGCCTTCCCGACTCGCCAGGCTCAGTATTCGAGGAAAGCATCTGGAGCCGGGGATTTGTCGTACACAAGCCGCCCTTCCTGCGTCTGCCCGCAGACATCGACTTCTCGCTCCACTACAGCAAGTCCCAGAATTTCCAGCCCTCTGATGCGCGCATCGACATCTGGGGAAATCCAATCGCCCCGCCAGGGGGAGAGAGCGAAGACCGTGGCTTCAGCCTGTCTTTGCTGGATGGAAAGTTGCAAACCCGGTTCAACTGGTACGAAACCGCCTCCAGCCGTGCATCGCTCGGCCTGGCCAGCACCCTGATCGATGTCGATGCACGCATCGTCCGCTACAATACCCCTGCCCAGTTGGCTGCCGCCGGATGGAAAGGGCCCTCTCAGATCGTGAAGACACTCGTCAACTGGCAAGAGACGGAAACGCCCAGCCAGATCAGCGGCGTCAACGTGAGCTATCAGGTGCCCGGCAACGTTTCGGATACCCAAAGCACCGAATCCAAGGGCTTCGAGTTCGAGGCAACCTACAATCCCACCAGCAACTGGCGCATTGCGTTCAACGTCAGCCAGCAAAAGGCCAAGCGCGCCAACATCGCACCCATCGCCCGCAAGTATGTCGCTGAGCGCATCGCGGAATGGACCACGGGTGCCACCGGAAATCTGCTCGCGGATGAATCCAATCAGCCCATGCGCGTGCGCATCTACGATCGCCTGCTCAATGAACTCAACTCAACCGCCGCTCGCGAAGGTCAGAACGTATCGGAACTGCGCGAATGGCGCTGGAATGTGATCACCAACTATACGTTTGACCGCGCCTCTCGTTTCCACGGGTGGAATGTCGGCGGTGCGGCCCGCTGGCAGGACGAGGTCGGTATCGGATACCCAATAATCGATGTCCAGATCGACG
>CAUJJL010000190.1 GCA_963205455.1 Verrucomicrobiota bacterium | reverse complement strand
AAAGATAGTAGCAGTCCGCAAGTCCGCCTCCCTTGGGACGAGGGATCTCAACCAATTCCGGCTGAACCTCCTTGCCGTCCACCTTCAATACTACCAATTCGCTCATCCGCTCCCGGGGAAAACCCTGCGGTGTGTTTTTCCAGGCACAGCGCAGGCGAAGAACAACGCCCGCCTTGGGATGCCCAGCCTCAAAGGTGTCCTCCGGTTGGAGCGCTACCAATGAAGCCAACGGTCGGCGCACGCGGGGGTTGTCCCACCAGCGCCAGTCGTGTTCGCGTGAACGCACGAAATCCAGAACCGCATCCAGTCCCCCGTGCATCCAGGTTTCACCCCTGCTGACTTCGTCGTGACGCACGGCCACCACCCAATCCCGCTTCAATGCCTCCAGCCACCCTTCCCAGGTCGGTTCCGTCGCTAGAAACAGGGTGCGGTAACCCTCGGTCATGTCCGCCCACCACCAGGGCTCGGCTCCATGGGCATCCTGCATGCCGACAAACGGGATCCGGCCGCGCCACCGGTGAAGAAACGGCTCCGTATTCGTGAAATCCGGATTCCCAAAGTGGAACGTGCTGATCGCGGCAAATCCTCCCCGCGCCACAGAGTCGTCAAGGAGGATCCGGACAAGTTCCTCATTCTCTCCAAACTGCCAGAAGAGACGTCCGTCACCGCGCTGCAGCGGCACAAGTCGCCTTGCTCGAAAATCCGGCCAGCTCACGGCAGTCGGACCTGCCAGCGAGTGTCCAATATCCCGGCCAAAAGGTGCAAAGAGATCCGAAGTGTGACTGTAGGTGCCTAGCCCCGGCACCGCCACCCAGGTACCGTACTCCTCGTTCGCCGTGAAAAACTGCACCGGTGTTTTCTGCGAAGCTGCAATTTGTTGCGCCCGTTCAATCCACCCGGGCTTCGCATTCTTTGAGCCCCAGAGATCAATCTTCAGAGCTTTCGCAAGTGCGACCGCCTCGGTCGGACTGCCGGTACCGTGTGCCTCAAGCTGAATCGAAAAAATTTTCAGATTCTCCGGCAACCTTGCAGGCCTCGGAGCGGCGGGCCTTTGCATACTCTCAAGACGATCCAGAGCGCCGAGCGCATCAAGCGCATCGAGCACGTAGTATGTCGCGAGGGGATTGCTGCGCCAGCCAGGTCGGTCAGAAAATCCACCATCATCGTTTGCCAACGACAAGAGCCATTGCACACAGGCCTCCCGATCCGCCGGAGCGGAATCAAGCATCTGCAAGGAACGCACCGCAGCGCGGGTATAGGCCGCATCCTCGATCCCGGAAAACTCGGGATCCGGCTGGTAAGTGAATCCCCCGCCCTTGCGCTGACATGCCTTGATCCACGCCGCTGTTTCTCCACGCAATTCCGCAGCGCCACCCAGCAGCACGGAGGCGAGCAGGCCCCAGTAGGTGTTCATCACGTGCCCATCACCACCGTCAGACGCGGGCGTATTGTTGTAACTGCCGTTGGCGCGGCGCCGCGATCGCAGATAATCACCAAATGCCGGCTGAAGAGCCTCCAGCGGCAGGCCGAGCAGGGCATGGCACTGCACAAGCCCGAGTTCAGATTGGAATATCGGATATCCATGGCGTTCATACTGCCGCTTGTACTCCTGCGGTTTGACAATCGCCCCGATCTTGTCTCGAAAATCCGCCGCATCGTCACCCAGCCAGCGCAACGCCTGCACCTGCTGGAACTCAAAAATGCGTCTTTCCTGCTCCAGCTTCTTCAACTCGCGCGGATGATGGGTCCGCACAAACGCAATAAGCCTCTCCTTCTCCGGCAGTTCGACACCGAGCAGTCGATGCGACGCGATCACCGCAAACGTGGGCGTGAGGTGCGACCGCTGCTGGCCGTCGAACGCGTAGCCGCCATCCGGCCTGGCATGACGCCGGAAATAGGCGAGTATTCGGGCCCGTCCTGCCACGGCGGGACTGGCCGCTGGCATCCGGGGAAGCGCACCCAGCGCACCCAGCGCAGCGATGCCCTTGAGCACCTGTCGGCGGGTCAGATCAGGAGAAGCAATGGGATTCTGCATGCACCCTTTCATTTCGACGGGGATTGTTTTGCCTTCGGAGCGCCTTTTCCCCCGCGCGGGGCTTCGTTGATCGGCCAGACGGGTGTATCGGTACGGGCTTCCTTCAGGAATTTGTCAAACCGCGCCACAACGTCAGGATGGCTGGCTGCAACATCGGTGGTTTCCGACGGATCCCGCGGCAAATCATACAGCTGGATTGGCTCTCTTGTGCCAAGGCGCACGGCCTTCCAGTCCCCCATGCGGGCAGCCTGATGGAAACCGCGCTCGTGAAACTCATAGTAGAGCGGCGGGTGCGAAATCTTCGGCCCACCCAGCAATGCCGACAGCACTGAAATCCCGTCCAATCCCACCGGAGCCTTCTCGCCTATGAGGTCCGCCATCGTGGGAAGGAAATCCCAGAATGCCCACACCTGATCGCTCGTTGTTCCCTTGGCAATATGCCCCGGCCAGCGGGCAATGGTGGGTGACCGGATGCCGCCTTCATACATGTCACGTTTGTATCCGCGCAGCGGGCCCGAGTGATTAAAAAGCTCATCTCGCCAGACCGCTCCGTTGTCGCTGGCAAAAAACACCAGTGTGTTGTCATCGAGTCCCAATTCCTTCACGAGCGCAAGGATTCGACCCACATCACGGTCCAGTCGCGTGATCATTGCGGCGATGGTCTTGAGGTTCTCCGGCCAGGGCTCATTCCCATAGGGACCGAGGTCGGGTATCTGCAGTTTCGAGTGCGGGATCGTGAATGCCGCGTAGAGGAAGAATGGATGGGCGCGATTCCTACGAATGAACTCCAGCGCCTCGCCGGCAATCAGGTCATGGGAATACGTTTTCCCGTCGAGTTCAACCCGCTCGTTATTGCGCCAGAGATGATCCGGATAGTAGTTGTGGGCGAGCAACTGACAGTTGTATCCGAAGAAAAAATCGAAGCCCATCTTGTCGGGTGTACTCGTTGATCCCGGATAACCAAGCCCCCATTTACCTGCAGCCCCTGTCGTATAGCCCGCCTCCTTGAAGAGATGGGCCACGGTGAAGGTGTCGGCCGGCATCGGCTGCTGGCCCTCGGGTTTGATCTCCCGGTTGCCCCGGATCGCCGCATGACCGTTGTGGAAGCCGGTCATCAGGCTGCAACGTGACGGCGCACACACCGTTGCACCCGTGTAGGACTGGACATACCGAGTGCCCTCGGCAGCCATCCGATCGAGGTTCGGGGTCTTGATCAACTTCTGGCCAAAAGGCCCGATGTCGCCGTAGCCAAGATCGTCGGCAAGAATGAATATCACATTCGGCGATCTTGCCGGCAACCCGGTCACAAACGCGAAGATACCCCAACAGAAAAATCGACACCAAGTATTCATGACGGGATCAAACTCAATGCCCCAAGGTTAATGCCAGACGGCCCTCCATCAAGAATCCCGCTCGAATGATCACTCGAACCAGGCGCCATGGTCCGAAGGTCGACGGCGCCCCAACACCTCGAATTGAACAGGCCAACAAGGGCATCGGAATGAGTCGGCCTGTTCATGCGGGCTCAGAACTCCAAGGTACCGGTGAGCCGGAACGAGCGTGGATCGCGAACGTAGAGCCGACGCGGGCCGCTGAAATCAGCATTCCAGCGCGCAGTCGTAACAAGATAGGAATTTGTCAAATTCCTGATGTTGAGTTGGAGCGTGAGCTGCGCCTTGGGCAGCCACGCGACACGAAACTTGTAACCGGCAAACGCATCGGCGTAGATGGATTCGTTGGCAAAGAAGTCGCGTCCGGTGTTCGTATCGGTCTGGGAGAATACCTTGCTCTGGTAGCGCACCGCGCCACCCACAAAGGCGCCCTTCAGCGTGCCCTCGGTAAAACCATATCGGCTCACCACATTGAACTTGTGCGGGATGTTCCCGAAACCCTGTTCCTGCGCCGCGGCCCGCCCGTCGATTTCATTGTTCTGGATCGTGGCGATTCTCTCCTCGACAAAGGCCTGCAAGGCGGGATCTCCGCTCGCGAGTTTTCTCCATTCCTCAAACTTGGCGGTGAAGAAAATGCGACCTTCCTCAAAGAAGTTCTCCCGATCGCGAAGGCTATGGGAATAGTTGGCGCGAAACGTCCAATTGCGCGTGGGATTTCCGACAAACTCAATTTCATACCCGTGGGTCGCGGTGTCGATGATGGCGGCATTCCAGTTGAATCCCTGCTTGTCCGCCTCTGCCTGAGTCATGCGGCCAAGCCGCACAAATTCGGCTAGAATCTCAAGCGTCTGTGACCGGCCAAGGGCGCTGGCATTGGTAACCGCTCCGCTGGGAGAAACGGCTGCATCCCCAATCTGCGAGGTATCAAAATAATTGATTCGAGCAAAATATCTGTCGTCGCCGAAAAGGTCGATCATCACCCCGGCCTCCCAATTCTTGCCTTCAGGCGTCGGAGGAATGCGCCCATCGGGGAGAATACGACGGTTAAATCGCGGCGCACCGATGTTGTTCGACCGATTGTAGAGGATCGAGAGGCGCTTGTGCACAGCCAGGACGGCACCCGCGGTCAACGTGGTTGCCTTGATATCGTTCCGATCAAACTGACGGATTGCCGCAACTTCATTCAAGAGGCGTTCCCCCGAGGCAATGCGCGGATCACCAGCCGCCACACGACCTGAAGGCGTATCGTAATACTCAATCTGATCCTCACGATAGCCGAGCGTCGAAGTGAGCCTCCGGAGCCAAGTCGCGCCTGGACGATTCATCCAGGTGCTCTGCGCGGCCACGACGTAGCTCGAAATCTTCTTTTGAGAAATCAGCTCGCCTGTGACCACCTCCCGGCTGGAAAGGGTATTTCCGAGGTAGGTGAAGGGCGTGATCGGCTTGTAGAGGCCGTGCAATGCATAGGTGGAGTAGTCTCCTTCGGTTAGGTAATTGCGGCGCCAGACGGAGTTTTGAACATTCTCAGGCGCATTGACGTTCTGAACCGGAAGGTTGCCTGGCTTGACGAGTATTTCGCGGGTTGCGCGTGTTTCCTCATCTGTGACGGCGCGTTCATAGAGCCCCGCAATGCGGTGATTTCCGAGCCACTTGGCATCGAGTTCGTAGACCCCGGTAAATCGGTAAACCTCATTCTCCGTCGTGGTAAAATCTCCACGCTGATTCGATTCGAGATACAGTTGCCCTGCACGAGGATTTACCATCGTACCGGAACCGCTTGAGGCGGGTATGTTCCGATTTGGATCTCCATAGAGATCCATGTTGTTGCTGTTGTAGAAAAAGGTCCGGGCGCGGGCATCAGTGAAGTTGCGGTAGTATCCCGCCTGAAAGGCGAAGCGTTCACCGATGTTCTGGTCGAGCACCACCTGGCCGTTGTTGAAATCGCGCTTCAGGTATACCTCAGGTCCCGCCCAGTTCACGGTGATCGGGAAGACCGAGAGTGGCAGCAGGGTGCTCGCCGGTTTCGGAGCGATCGTGGTCTGCAACTCCTGGCGAAGGTTGGAGACAAAACCGTCTTGGGTGAAGTAGGTGAACCGCTGGTTCGCGTTGAACGCCGCCAATCCAACCGCCTGCGCATTGGCCGTTGGCGTGGGCAGCGTGTCGGTGACCGTGCGCCCGGTTGCGTTCCAGACGCTGTACTGATCCGTCACATTCCACCGGAGGCCGACACTCTTGTCGGTCAATCCGTCCTCAAAGGAAGCGGAAATGCTGGTCGATTTGAAGGGCTTGAAAGTCAGTCCGACCGTGTATCGCTTCTGCTTGTTGTATTCAAAGGTTCTCCACGTATCCGCGTCCTCGTAGAGGCCATTGACGCGAATCGCGAGGCGACGCGGCAGGATCACCTGGTTGAGGTCCGCGCTGTATCGCCACGACTCCCAGGAGCCAGCCTGGATCTGACCTTGGTAGCGGTTGCGATTGACGCGTGCCTTCTTGGTCGAGAGCGCAACGATGCCACCCGCATCACCGGAACCGAAAAGAATCGAGTTCGCACCCGAGGCAACTTCCGCGCGCTCGATGTTGTAGAGATCCTGAGGAATCGCGGTCGCAACGTAGTCCGTGGAGACATTCGCAGGAATGCCTCGAATGCGGAAAGGCTCGCCGCCCCGGGAGCTGAAGTCGCGCGGATTGTTGAAGCCCGACCCCTCTGAGTCGCCCGCATTGAGTTCGGCGTTGGTCGCAAACGCCAGCATGTCGGTGACACTCGTGGCCGCTATGTCGGAAAGAAACTCGGGCGTGAATGCGGAGATGAACGCAGCGGTATCCTTCAGGCTGGTGTTCAGTCGGCTGCCCGACGTGGTGTTGGCAGCCTGGTAGCCCACGTCGTCATCCGGGCGGACTTCGAAGGGCGACAGCTTGATGACATCCTCATCTGTCTTTCTTGCCGGTGAGCCAGAGCCCGCGACCGATTGTGCAACGGCTGGCAAGGCAGCCACCATCGTGAGGATAACTGCGCGCAGCCATGGGGCGCGCGGGTGCAGGAGGGATTTATTCATGCTTGGGTATGAGTGGTGAGGCAAAAGTCGATGTATATCCGATTTCAATGCATGGCCGGCAGGGGACCGCGAGCCGAAACGCGTGGGTTACACGATTGTTGCATTGTCGATGACCCCTGACATCGGGACAGCCGGTCAAGCAAGACCAAGGTCATTCAAACCGTTGTATGAATTTGCCGAAATCGGGCAGTCTTCGGATGCAGGTAGCCCCATTTCAAGCAGGCCTGGCAGCATCTTGCCCGTTGACCACCCGGTATGGGGCCTGTTCAGTGCAATCGTTGAACCAAATCGGCAAGGCCATCGTCACGCAGCAGATGATCGCAGATTCCGTCGACGTGCACCTCTCCACGGTGTCGCTCGCCTTGCGCAACGATCCGCGGCTGCCTGAAAGGACTCGCAGGAAGATTCAGACGGTCGCGAGAAAACTGGGCTACACTCCGAATCCTCTTGTTTCATTGCTCCTGTCCCGCGTCCGCAGGCGAAATGCCGGATTCAGGGGAACTCTCGGCTACGTCCACACCGTTCCGGAATCCACCCCTCGCCTCGCAAGCCGCGTGCACCGAAACTACGTTGTAGGCGCACGCCGCCGCGCTTCGGAACTGGGGTACAATCTCGACGAATTTTACCTTGAGCCGGGCCTTCCCGCACGTCGGCTCATGGAGATGCTGCATACGCGGAACATCATGGGGCTCGTGATCGAACACGTGCCGAGCACATCCTGTCCAAACCGCGTGCTGCCATTCGACATCGCTCCGTTTGCTGCCGCATCAGTGGGCGTGCCCTTGTCGGAACCTCAGATCCACTACGTGGCCAATGACCAGTACATGCGCGCAATAGTCGCAGCCCGGGAAGTACTTGCGCTCGGCTATCGCAGGCTTGGCCTGATCGTGGGAGAACATTTTGACAGTGCGATGGCGCACCGCTGCTCCGCGGGATTTTGGGCGGTCCAGGAGTACACGCGGGGCCTCGCAAGGCTGCCGATCTGTCGCTATCAAAGAGACGATCCTGGCAAACTGTCCCGTTGGCTGAAGCGTCACCGCCCCGATGTGGTGTTTGGAACAGACCAGGTGATCCACTCGCTGCTCCAACTGCACGAAAAGAGCGGATCCCATAACATCGGATGGGTGCATCTCGACTGGGTGCCTGAACACAAAAACACGAGTGGAGTGTACGGGAACAGCGATCATATCGGATCCGCTGCAGTCGACCTCGTGGTGTCGCAACTCCACCGCGGTGAATCCGGACCACCCGTGCGCGCCATGAACTACTTTGTCTCCGGTACATGGAAGCCCGGCAGGACGGTTCGCCGGATCGGTCCATCCCTCGATCTGGATGCGGCCTTCTTCTCCGACTTGCTGCGAATCTCACCTTAAACCCGGGCGCCGCGCCAAACCGCTCTCGCCAGAAGATCGGCCCACCCGCGGGAAGACCTGAACGCAGCACCGGTTATTCAACGACTTGAACGCAAAACCCGTTGCCAGACCGTTCCTCCGGTTCCTAGACTTCAGCATCTCTCCCCACCGCCGCGCCCATGGACAGGTTTCCCTCCGATGGAGATCGTCACGCAGCCTTCCTTTCCCCCTATGAACCACGTATTCAACACCACCGCGCGGAAAGGAAAATCCACATTCCTTTTCCGGTCCGTCAGGCCATGGCCCGTCGTCACTTTCGCCTTCGCGATCCTGATCACTCCCGTGATCGCTCAGCAGGTCCCGCAACCCTCCCCTGCCAAGGACGATTCCGTTGTGGAACTCAGCCCGTTTGTTGTCACCACGGACAGCAACAGCGGCTACGCCGCGACAAACACCCTCGCGGGCACGCGGTTGAACACCCCGCTGAAAGACATCGGTACGGCCATTTCCGTTGTCACCAAGGAGTTCATGGACGACATCGGAGCCAGCAACGTTGAAACACTTCTCACTTACACGACAGGCACGGAGGTGGGCGGACTGAGCGGGAATTTCGCGGGCAGCCCGATCTCTGACGGCCGTCCAAATTCGAACGATCAGCGCGAAAATCCAAATGGAAACCAGCGTGTCAGAGGTCTGGCGCGCGCCGAACTTTCGCGAAACTACTTTCTGACAGACATTCCTTTCGATTCCTACAACACGGAAAGCATCACGATCAATCGCGGGCCAAACAGTCTGCTTTTCGGCATCGGAAGCGCAGGTGGCGTCATCAACAACTCCACGATCACTCCCGTCCTCGGTCGCGACTTCAACCAGGTTGCACTCCGCTTTGGACAGCGCGGCTCCCACCGTGAAACCTTGGACATCAACAAGACGATCATCCCGGGGAGGCTTGGATTGCGGCTCGCAGCCCTCAACGAAAACACGGAGTTTCGGCAACGCCCCGCATTTGAATCCAGCCAGCGCGCGTACCTGGCCCTGCAGGGTGTCCTGCATAAGGGGCAGCGGGGTGCGTTCCTCGGCAGCACGACTATCCGCGGCAGCTACGAAAAGGGAAAAACCGACGGCAATCCGCCAAACCAAATCCCTCCCAATGACGGCCTGACGAACTGGTGGAGCCTGCCGTCAGACACGGATTTTGAGTCCTACACCGGCCGGACCGCTTCGGGCTTTCTGACAAACGGCAATTTTGTACCCCAGCGCATTATCGACCGACGTCTTCCAAATTCCCAAAGCGGATTCAGCAATGGCCCCTATATCTCAGCGTGGTTCCTTCAAATGGCACTCTTCTATCCAGGCTCAGGGAGCGGACCTTCGTCGGTGAATGGCCTGCAGGGCGGCATGGGCACCCTGCGTTATAGCCAGTTGTCTGCCGCTGGTCGCAGGGCGCTGGGTGTCAACGGCGACACGACCTACGCTGCCTCGCGGAATCTCTTTGGCCTGCCCTTCTATCCCAACTTCACGGCCCAATCCATCGATCGAAGGGTGTTTGACTATTACAACAATCTTCTTGCCGGGGACAACGGCTTCCGTCGACGCGATTTCGATACGTTCAACATCACGCTCGAGCAGAGCTTTTGGGACTACCGCGCAGGTTTTGAAGTCGCATTCGACAGTCAGGACTACACGCAAGACAGTATGCTACCCTTCGGCGGAGGGCAGAGCGGCGGCACCGGACAGGCGGATATCAATGTTGACGTCAATCAGGTGCTCTACGTTGCCGCGGATGCCAACGGAGACGGATCCCCGGAAGTCTCCATGAATCCCAACGCCGGCCGTGCCATGGTGCGTGAGCGGGGCGCACCTGAGCGGATCCGGCGAACCCAACGTGACGCAGAGCGCATGCAGCTCTACCTGAAACTCAACGGCGACGACCTGTTCGGGAACAAGACCGTCGCATGGCTGTTCGGGAAGCACACATTGACGGGCTCCTATATTGCGCACCGCTTCGATACCAAGACTTCGAACTCCAATATCGGCTGGGACAGCAAACAGGTAAACGTCGCCTCGCTCTTAAACAATCAGACCATCAACCAGGGAAACCGCCTCGTCCATACGGCTTTCTTCCTGAGCGACAACCTTCTTGGAGTATCCAACCCCCTCGACGCCCGGGTTAGCCAGATCAAGGACAAGCTTCCATCCGACGGCGACACTTTCAAATTGTACTATTGGCAGCCCGGCGCGAATGGCTCGATCCAGACCGCCGATTTCTTTGTCCGCCGCTATCTCGGCAGCGAAGACATCAACCGCACAAAGCTGAGTTCGGAGGTTGTCAGCTGGCAGAGCGACCTGCTCGGTGGCAATCTCAAGGGGCTCGTCGGCTGGCGCAAGGATTCACAAACCCTCCACGAGATGGTGGATCTCGACAACGACAACGATCCCACCACGGAATTTCGCCTTCCCGACGGGGAATGGAATCCGGCAAGTGCCCAGCTCAACCGCGATCCCGTTGGACCGAAAGAGACCGCCCGCTCCGTCACATGGAGTGTCGTGGGTGTCTATCCCGAGAAATGGCTGCCCAAGCTTCCGCTCGACGCAGAACTGCGGCTGTTCCTGAACGGCTCCGAAAATTTTGAGCCTTCCGGCGCACGCCGCAATCTTGATGGCCAACTGCTTCCCTCCCCCTCGGGCACAACCAAGGAATGGGGCGGAATCATCGAACTTTTCAAAGGCAAGTACTCGGCCCGTGTGAATTTCTTCGAGACAGCAGCTACCGGCTCCACCTACAGCGTGCTCAACAGTTCGAGCAACTCCATAGTCACCCTGCCCAACACGTGGGCCAACCGGTACCTGACCGCGTTTGCAAACTGGAAGGAGGACCCCGCCTTCACGACCGAAGCAGCAGCCATCGCCGCGTTTGACCCCCGCCTCATTGCCGCCGGACTCAATACCTTCGACAAGATCCTGGCCCACATCTTCACCCTCCAGCCGGAGGGTATACGATCCCAGACCAACTACCGGATTGAGACCGTCAACGGACTGCCAGAAGTTCGCTTCAGCAATATCGATGGCCTTGTGGCCACCAGCGACTACCTTGCCAAGGGGTGGGAGTTTGAGCTCGTCGCCAATCCGAACCGCAACCTGCGCCTCGCCTTCAACATTGCCAAGCAGGAGACTATCCAGACGAACCTCGCGCCCGATCTAAAAAAGTACACCGCAGAAATGCTGGCCATCCTGCAGGCCTCGCCGATGTACAATGTGAAAGACGTGCCGGATTCGCCGGACGAGCCCAACACGCTATCGTCCCGCTTTCGCAACGCAGTCACTGCGAATCTCACGGCCGAAGCCGCAAAGGAAGGGACTGTCTCTCTCGAACAAAGAAAATACAGGGCAAACTTTGTCGCCAATTATTCCTTCCGCAGCGGTCTGCTCAAGGGATTCAACATCGGTGGCGCAGCAAGGTATCAGTCCGCTGTCGCTACCGGCTACCCCACGATCCCCAACGAGGACGGCAACCCTGTGCCGCTTCTGGAACGCGCATTTTTTACCGAACCCGAGATTCGCGGCGACGTATTCTGCGGTTACCAGCGCAAGATCTACAACGGGCGCGTGGATTGGAAGATCCAGCTCAACATCCGCGACGCATTCGGTTCAGACGATCCCATTCCAGTCTGGACCAATCCCGACGGCCAGGTCGCCGTTGTCCGGATCCCCCCGCTCACGGAGGTGTTCCTCACCAACACCTTCAGGTTCTGAACTGCGGAGGAGTGTCCGGCGCCGCGCCATTTCGAAAATGCGAGCAGAGGGAGAGCTTCGAGCTCACGATTGAAATTTCGTTCCCGGCAGAGCTCCACGCTGGAGAACTCAGGCACCTCTCGTCGTGCTCCTCCCGAGGTTCTCCGTGCCCGACCTGAAATCAGTCATGCGTCAGATCTGCCTGAGACTTCCAGCTCCAGATCGAGCGCAACGAGTGACAGGTTGATGTCCTGAAGAAAACTGACGAGGGCAACGATGAGAAACAGCAGACACGATACGAAGAGCAAAGCGCTGATGAGCGTGCCGTCGAATTGGAGAAAAGCAGAGAGGAACAGTTCGATAACCAACACCGCCGCCATCAGCACGCACCAGGTTGAAGACCGGATCGCCCGTCTGAGAAGGCGTGCGCGACGGACAAGAATCGACAATTGGGCCTCCACCGTGGTCCGCTCACTGCCCGTGTTTCCCCGCCTCGCCCCTCCGAGTTGCCTCGAGCGATCCACGACACGCGCAAGGCGGTTGGTCATCGAAAGGATGAGCAGCCCGACGCCCGAAATCAAAACAACCGGGCTGACCGCAGCCTGAAGAATGGATACAAGATCCGTCAAAAGCATGGCAGAAAGCAGATGGGATTCTTCAGTTCCTTGCAGGATTAAACGCGCCCATGTCTCCGCGTTGTTCAGTCGGCCCCGCCCTTGCCCAACGGGAAATCGCTGTCCGGCCTGCCGTTGAATCGGCGGCCAAAGGTGCTGCGCGACCACGCCTCCATTTGATCATCGATCTTCCGGATCTCTTCGGGTGACTCAAATACCCGCCCATGGTCATTGGACTCGACGATCCACTTCTCCAATGCCGGCCTCAGCCGCGCGAGCGCAGCCACATGCTCGGGTTTCCGCGAGTCGATCAGGTTGTTGATCTCATAGGGATCAGTCTCCAGATCGTACAGTTCCTCCGGAGGCATGTGCGGTGCGAACAGGAATTCCTGGACGGCGTTGAGTTTGCCCGCGAAATGCAGTCGGCGGATCGCTGGGATGGCGACATACTGGTTCTCCTTGTAGCGACTCAGTGTGAAGAAGGTTTTCTCCGGCGTGAAATTGCGGATGTATCGGTACCTGGCATCACGCACGGTCCGGAGGCGGAATACAGCTTCATCGCAGCGATCACGGGCACCGAATGCGAGTTCACGGGCCGGATCCGCGTGAGGACCGAAAAGCACGCGCCCCTGCATTGCCGGCGGCTTTGGCACTCCGGCAAGCGCGAGTGTCGTCGGAGTCAGGTCGATCGCCTCAATGATTTGCCCGCTCGTTGTCCCGGGTTTGAATCCAGCCGGAGCCGGCAGCCCTCTTGGCCAGCGCATGATCAGCGGGACCCTGAGGCCGCTGTCGTAACACCACTGCTTTCCGCGGATCTGCGACTGACCATGGTCCCCCTGAAAGATCACGAGGGTGTTCTCCGCCAGTCCGTCGCGCTCGAGCAGGGCGAGAACCTCTCCGATCTTCACATCCAGCGCCGAGGCATCATCCAGGTAATTTGCCCAATCCTCCCGCACCTCGGGACAATCCGGATAGTAGGGAGGAATCACCACTTTTGCCGGGTCCGCCCGCCGCGGCGCCGGATAAGCCCGGCCGGTCGCGATGGTCGATTTTGCTTCCCGATGTGTCTCAGCGAAGTTGATCTGCGCATAAAACGGCTGGTGCTTCTTCAGATCTGTCCACTTGTCGGAGTCGAACGGCTTGCCTGGATAGTAGAAATTCCAATCCGTCTTGCCCGCCCCGCGGAACGTGATCGGTGAAGGAAACGCACGGATGTTTGCGGTAAAATACCCTGCCGGACGCAACCAGTCAGTGATCACCTTCACACCCGCGGGCAAGGGATGATCGGGTCCTCGGTTCGACCGGTGATTGTGCGCATTGATCGTCGTCTGGTACATGCCCGTCATCATCGCCGAACGGCTCGCCGAACACACCGGAGCCGTCGTGAAGGCACGGTCAAACCGCATGCCTTCCGCGGCCATACGATCGAGATTGGGACTCCAGACCTCCTTAGTCCCATAGCACCCGAGATCAGGACTGAAATCCTCCGCAAAAATCCAGAGGATGTTGAGGGGCTTGCCGGGTTTGGACTCGGCCCCTTGGCTCGCAAGAGCGAGGCTGAGCGCGCCGACGATACACAGGTGTTTGAGGATTGTTCGCATGGGTTTTGGTGGGGATGGCGGAGTGTATTTCCAACGGTCGAGACTGATCCTGCTTTCGCGGAACCGCGATTGCCATTCCTTTCGTCTCGTTGAATGAATCCTTATCGGCATTACGCGCCCTTTGTCACCAACCGCACCATGTCTGAAAGACTCAGCGCAACAACGTGATCGCAACCGCCTGCACCTCCATCACCTGTTTCCCAGGGATGTCCAATGCTCTGAGTGTCAGATTGAAATTGCCGGTGGGCAGCGTGATCTCGCCAAGAACGAAGGGACGGAAGGCCTTCGTATAGGATTCCTCGCGTTTCACACGATCGTTCTTTGCGCCCACGAGCGGTGGATCATTGGGGACCCCAAGTCTTGCCTGAATCTTCGCAGGACCAACCGTCGCCTCGACGGTTGCCCCCACGTCGGCGGGGGCACAGGCATAGTAGATCTCGATGCGGTAGCGTCCCGCCGTCAGCACTTCAATCGGCCAGGTGATGCTGTCATTCACCGATTTCCAGTCCTTGAAATAGGAGGAGTTCGGCCATCGCGCGCTGCGCTGGATGCCGCCAGCGGGAATTCCTTCCCCGGCGGGCAACTCGGCCCTCGGCAGCGCAACAAAACCCACCGGATACGGCCGGTCGGCTTTCGGCGGCAGCACGGCATCGCGTTTCCAGGCAGCAACCGCGTCCTTCAAGTGCGTGGTGATCGCAGGAAATTCCGCCGCCACATTCTTCGTCTGCCGCGGATCCTTCTCCATATCGAATAGTTGACCCGCGGCATCGAGACGATGCGTTGCGGACCTGACACTGACCTTGCCGGCATTCTCCGAGAAGAGCAGCCGGTCCTGCGGTGCAGCGGTCCCCTCCAGGCAGGCACGAAGACTCACCCCATCAAGAGGTCTGTCCGGGTTCATCGAAATGCCTGCCATATCCGCAAGCGTGGGGAGCAGATCGATGACTCCTGCAATACCCTCCACACGATGTCCTGCAGGAATCCTGCCGCTCCATCGAATGATGCAGGGTGCACGTACTCCGCCTTCATCGGTCGACGCTTTCCGCCCTTTCATACCATCGTTCCATCGCCAACTGTTCGGACCGTTGTCACTGAAGTACACGACGATCGTGTCACTCGCGAGATCGAGCGCAGTCAATTTCCCGAGCAGACGCCCAACATTGTCATCGATGTTTTCAGTCATCGCCAGGACGGCGCGGGTGAAATCGGGATCCTCCTTCTGGCCCGCGGGAGGAGTGCCCGCCTGGGTGATTTCTCGATCGGCGAAGCGTCTCCAATACTTGTCAGGCACCTGCATGGGCGAATGCGGCGTGGGCAATGCGAGATAGCACAGGAACGGTTGTGCACGATTTTCCTCAATGAACTCGATCGCCCGATTGGTAACGTCATCCGGCAGATATCCCGTGCTGAGCACCCGGTGGCCGTTGTGCTCCACCTCCGCATTGAAATAGCTCGGCCAGTGTCCCTGCGTGTAGCCGTAAAATTCGGCGAACCCGCGCGCATTCGGATGATACGGGCCCTGCCCTCCATTGTGCCATTTTCCAAAGAGTCCGGTTGCATACCCGGCATCACGAAAGACCTCGGCAATCGTGCGCTCACCGAGATTCAGCCGCTCATTCCCGTTCTGCACACCGCGCACGCCGACCCGGGTATGATAGCGACCGGTCAGGAATTCCGCCCGCGTTGGCGCACATACCGGCGAAACATAGAAATGATCCAGAACCGCACCCGACTTTGCCAGCGCATCGATTCTCGGCGTGGCAACCATCCTGTTCCCGTTGAAACCAAGATCACCCCAGCCTTGGTCATCCGCAAGAATCACGACGACATTGGGTGGCCGGGCAAAGGCTGACGAGTGCCCCATCAGCACGCACACTACGAACAATACTGCCGGGACGAGGCGGGATCTCTTCACGTCTTGGACGATGCGCTCGGCTCAACAAAACCGCAATGACTTTGACTGCAGAAATGAATTCACCTCACGGCTGCCGGAGCGGCCCCCAGCAACCGCGCATCACCCGCAGACCGCTTTTCCGCCGAGGGAATGCCCAGCAGCGAATCGCCGAGCGACGCACGTGCCCGCGCCGCCACTCCCTGCAACTCGGCCACCACCTCGGGCCGATCGGCCGCAAGATCGCGGGTTTCCCCGGGATCCGCTTCAAGATCGTAAAGAACGAGGCCGATTTTTTCCACGCGATAGCCATGGCGGCTCGCTATTCCACGGATGCCGGACTGCTCGTGGGAAAGCGGCTTCATCTTGCCCCAATTGGAAGGTTTCCCATCGCGCCCGGGCTCTGCAGCAACCTCCAGGTAGTCGTGCGGCAGATGCAGTTTCCATTTCCCAAGGCGGACCGCATGCAGTTCGTCGCCATTGTAGTACCAGAATTCACGTCGCCCCCGCGCCCCCGGCTCGCCGAGCAGGAACGGGCTCAAATCCTCGCCATCAATCTTCAACACCGGGCGCCCCGCACCAGCCAAAGTCACCAGCGTCGGCAACAGATCCATCTCGGAAAAAAGTTCATTCGTGACCCGACCCGCGGGAACACGCCCAAGCCAGCGCGCAATCAAAGGCGTCCGCACCCCGCCTTCGAAGGCTGTCAGCTTTCCGCCCCGCAAGCTGCCGGATGACCCTGCATGATCGCCATAGGAAAGAAACGGTCCGTTGTCAGAGGCAAAGAGGACAAGCGTGTCGCGCTCCAAACCACAACCCGCGATCGCCGCGAGGATTTCCCCTACCGACCAATCCAGTTCCTGAATCACGTCCCCATATAGCCCGCGCTGGCTGCTTCCCCGGAATCGATCACTCACAAAAATCGGCACGTGCGGCATGATGTGCGGGACGTAGAGAAAAAACGGATGTCCGCGATTCTCCTTGATGAAGTCCACCGCACCTTCCGTCAGGCGACGCGTGAACTGGCTTTGATCAGGGTCCCTCTCGACGATCTTCTCGTTCTCGTAGAGCGGAAGCGCCGGGAGGTTTTTCGTGACCGGATGCAGCGGGCCGTTGTCGTTCGAGTACGGAATGCCAAGCCACCGGTCAAAGCCGCGACGCGTCGGAAGGAAGGGCGGTTGATCACCGAGGTGCCATTTCCCAAAGATGGCAGTGGCATAGCCTTCGCGCTTCAGGAGTTCACTGAGCAGCGCCTCACGCGGATGCAGCCCCGTCTGGCTGAGATGGTTCAATGCACCGCTCATGTCGACCCGGTTGGAGTAGCAGCCGGTAAACAATGCCGCGCGAGAGGCGGTGCAGACTCCCTGCGCAACGCAGAAACTCGTGAAGCGCGTGCCCTGCGCCGCGAGCCGGTCAATGTTTGGTGTCCGGATATCCGTGGCACCGTAACAGGCAAGATCGCCATACCCCAGATCGTCTGCCAGAATCAGGACGATGTTGGGCGGGCGAGCGACGCCCACGACACATCCAACGGCGAAAAGCGCCAGTCCACACGAGACTTGCACCCGTCTGAAATCGCCACACTGGGATTGCGCAATCGCCCTCCCGTGACACGCCGCAAAACATTTGGAAACAAGACTCACAATTCTGGCCGGGATCATGCGCATGGCATCTCTTGGGGTTGAGCATGTGATTCGTCAGCATCGTCCCACAAACGTCAAGCACACGGCTGCAGGGCTTCATTTCGACCGTAGCCTTCCGGTCGCCCGATGCGTCTAATGGGGAACACACCGCATGTCCCCTTGATCAAATCGCCTTAGTTTTCAAACTGCCACCTGCCTGCATGGATCAAACAGAAAAGGGGCTCCCTGAGGATCACGATTCCGCGCATGTTGAATCGGGGCTGATCGCACAGGCGTGCTCGGGAGATGACCGGGCGTTCGGAGCACTCATGCAGAGGCATCACGACCGGATTTTCCGCCGTGTCCTCGCAATCGTGCGCAATCACGAAGATGCACGGGACCTCTGCCAGGAAATCTGGTTTGCGGCCTGGAAACAACTCGCGACGTTTCGTGGCGAATCCCGCTTTTCCACCTGGATGTTCACGCTGGCGACACGACGTGCGATCGACCACGTGAGGAAGCGCCAACGGTGGTACAACCGATTCCTCCCGCTCGGCGGCCGGAAGGATGACGATGGCTCAGGTGACGATCTGGAAATTCCCACACCGGCACCCAGTCCCGGAGAGCAGGCTGAACAGAATGATCGCGCCAAACGCTTCGAGAAGGCCATGAGTTCACTGCCAGCCATCCCGCGCGCCGTGCTCGCCATGCGCGAGATTGAAGGTCTATCCTACGCTGAAATTTCCGCCACGCTCAACTGTCCGGTGGGCACCGTGATGTCCCGCCTTCACCACGCCCGCCGTCTCCTGCTCAAACAACTCAAGGACCTGCCATGCGACTGACATTCCGCCTCTTTGCTCTCCTCGCGCTCGCCGTGCTGTTTTCACACGTTCGCGTTTGTGCCGCCGAAATCGACGCGCTGCTCGTGACAGCGTCAAAGGCACCCGGTCCCTCGGATGCCCGATTGAAGCCGTATGAAGCGACCCTGCGGCGGATCCTCCGTTTCGAAAGCTTTCGTCTCGTCGGCGAAGGCAGTGCCCAACTCTCAGCGCCGGGCAAGGGACAGATTGCCCTGGGGGGCGGTCATCAGCTCCTTCTTGAAATTGCCGGGGAAAACAGCGGTCGCATCGATGCCACCTGGCGGCATGGCAAGCGTGTGCTCATGCGAACCGGGCTCTCCCTCCGGCCGGGAGTTCCCGCAGTGCTGGGAGGCCCGGAAACAGGCAGACGTGGCGAAGTCTACGCAGTCATCGTGGTGACAAAATAGCTCCCTGCACACGCAAGCCTCTCCGTTCCAATCGATTGTATTCCCGAGAAATCGTTCGAATAAAACCGCGTCGAGATTCGTCCCAGTGATTGAACACCATCATCATCATGAAGACCAAAATCCTCACCCTCACTGCAACGCTCGCCACACTCGCCGCCCTCGCCTCGCCCGTGCGGGCGGGTGACCGGGGCGACAAAATCGCTGCCGCCATCGGCGGCTTCATCGGAGGCGTCATCGTGGGCTCCAACATGGACCGCCATGATCATCGCCCGCCGCCCGTCATTGTGCATGGTCATTCGAATGGTCATTGGGAAATCGTGAGTCGGCGAGTCTGGGTGCCCGCGCGCTGGGTTTTCACCGTCGACTCCTGCGGCCGCCGCATCCGGAGCCAGGTGGGAGGCTGCTATGAGACACGCACGGAGCGCGTCTGGATCGACCATGGGTATGCCTGCAATGACCGCATTGTCGTCAGCCGCAGCTATGGGCGCTATTGAGTCACCGGCCGACTCTTCAACCCGCACCGCACACGAAAGCCTTCAGAGCCATGCCCGCCTGCCGCAAAATTGAAGCCCTCCTCCTAAGCGAGCCCGATGGCGCCCTGAGCGCGGCGGAGCTCGCCGAGGTGGAAGCGCATGTTGCGGGCTGTGAATCCTGCCGCCGACAGCGCATTCTGCTCTCTGAGGTTTCAGCCGCTTTGAAAAACTCGCACCGGGCGAGGTCCGTTCCGTCTGCGAGTGAGGAATGGATGACGCTCCACGAGCGCATCCACAACGAACGTCGGCACAGCAAGGAGAACAGACGAGCAGCCAGACCCTGGCTGCGGTGGGGCATCCCGGCGCTCTCCCTCGGCACCGCCGCAGCCGTGGCCTGCATCCTGTACCTCCGTGCCCCCGCACCCACACACTTCCCCCGAGCCACGATCGCCCGCGCCGAGTATGTGCAGTCCGAAAACGCCGAATCGACCCTCGTCTACGTCGATCAGGAAAGCGGCTGGCTCATCGTGTGGGCCTCCTCCCCCGGCAACGAGGGGACCGCCCTCTGAGGTTTGTGGTCGCTTGGATCGCGGAAGCGACGGGCGACCACACAGGCGACTACAAACCTTCGGAGCCGCCTTCCTCACCCGGACGCTTTCGCGGCAACGAAGGAATCGCATTCATATTCTTCGCCAGCCGACCGAGCGCCCGCTTCCGCAAGGATTGCGGAAACGATGCCTTCATCAGCGCTCGAAAAACAGGGCCGTGATCGGGATGCCGGAGATGAAGAAGCTCATGAACGATGACGAAATCCTGCTCGACCCTCGTTCGTTCCAGCAGATCCCGTGAAAAACACACTCGGCCCCGCGTGGAACAAGATGCCCATTTTCGCCGCATGGAAATGATCCGTACCTCCCGCGGCCGGGCGCGCAGTTTCGTCGCCCAGTAGTCTATCCGTTTCCGAAAGGACTCCTGGAGTGGCCGCGCCGCGCGGTAAGCCGGGTTGCGCAGCGGTTTCATGCTTCTTTGCGCGCGGCCATTATCCGGTCCGCCAGTTCAACCATCTTTCTGCCTCCCACGATCCTCAGCAGCACCTTGTAGATCTCAGCCTTGAGCTGCCGCTCCTCATCGGCGTTGGCACCCGAGTTCGGAAAGCGCGAATAGGCCATTTCAATCTCGGCGGCCAGATCCTTCGCCTGCACTTCAGGATAACCTTCACGTTTCAGCTCCCAAAAGACGCTGAAGGCAGGAGAGCCCAGGCCACTTTCCTTCCGCGCTGCTTCCGCGGCATTGCGCTCTTTTGCAAGGGCTGCGAGCTGTTCGAGGGCCTGGTGCGTCGATGCCTGTCGATCATCGAGCGCCTGCATGACGGCGGCCGCCCGTTCCGCGATGGAGACAAGATGCGGTGCGGTCTCCCTTTCAGACGGCAACAGACTACGAGACAGGTTGATGACCGTTTCCTCGTCCGACCCGCCCTTTGTGCGCAGGGCCGCAAGCGTGGCATCATCAAACGCCACAGACCGGGTTACGCGATCCAATCCATGTGCGCCCGCGTTCTCCTTCACGAGCAATGCCGTCTTGTGGGCAAGCTCATCGAGGAAATGAGTGCTCTTCCCATACGCCGCCTGCATCATGGCGTAGAGATCGGCGAGTTCGTTGTAGGCGGCGATGTGGTCGACAAGCGCGGTATCGGGCGACAGGATTTCATAGAGCGTCTCGATCTCCTTGTAGAGTTCTGTAAACTTTTCCCGCGCCTCATGGCGAAAGAGCGTCTTGTAGAGCAGCTTTTCCAACTGGACATCTCGTCCCTTGCTCCCGGCCCCCACAGCGGACAGATAGGATTTGGCGGGGCCCGCCATTAGCAGGAGAAAGCGATCAGAGAGCACATTGAGATCCTCGATCACGCCGCTGTAGTTTTCCGAGTCGAAGGCCAGCGCCCTGCGCAAATCTTTCAGGATGCCGACAAAATCAATGATCAACCCACACGGCTTTTCCATGCCTTTCACATCCGTGTAGGGCCGGTTCACACGTGCGACCGCCTGCAGCAGCACATGATCCCGCATCGGCTTGTCGAGATACATGCAATACAGAATCGGCGCGTCGTAACCGGTGAGCAGCTTGTCCGTGACAATCAGTATCTGCGGTTGCGTTTCCGCCTTGGGATATTCCTTCCGGACGGCCTTTTCAGCAGAGTCGTCCAACTGAAGTTCGGCAACAAGAGGGCGCTCGAGGATGTCGTTGGCATTCTTCGTATAGATCACCTGCGACCACTCCGGAGGCAGAAGTTTGTCGAGCGCTCGCTTGTAGGCGGCGCAGGCCTCGCGGTCCACGGCGACAAGGAATGCCTTGTAGCCGAGCGGTTTTACATTCTCGCGAAAGTGCTGTGAGACAAAGGAGGCCACCTTTTCGACACGCGCCTGAGCCTTGAGAAACGTGCGCAGGTTCACCGCCCGCTCCAGCACCCGGTTCAATTCGTCGATGTCACTGAGCCCTTCGCTCTCCGAGAGCGCGAGAAACTCGCGTTCGAGCAGGGCTTCATCGAGCACGAGTTGCCCAGGCGCGAGAGCGTGACGGAGCTTGAGCGTCGTGCGGTCACGGATGGATTCCGAAATGGGGTACTTGTCCAGATAGCCGTCGACATCCTGCAGGCCGAAGGTCTTGAAGGTTCCCACGCCTTTTTCCGTGCGTGCAATCGGTGTTCCGGTGAATCCGATGAATGTCGCCGCAGGCAACGCGCCCATGAGAAAATTACCGAGGTCTCCACCGGTCGAGCGATGCGCCTCGTCGATGAGTACATACACATCGGATCGCGTGACGAGCCGCGCGGGCAGCTTGTCGAACTTGTGGATTGTCGACAGGATCAGCCCGCGAAAATCAGCCTTGAGCAGCTCCTGCAATCGATCCCGGCTCGTGGCCTGTTCCAGCTTGATGCCAGCGCCCTTGAATTCGCCCAGGAGGCGCTCGACCCATCCTGCCAATTGGCCCTCCAGTTCATTGCGGTCCACGATCAGCAGCACCGTCGGTGTCGTATCGGCATATTGCCCGGACAGAAGCAGCCGCGCGGACGTGATCATCGTGAAGGTCTTTCCAGAGCCCTGCGTATGCCAGATAAGACCGCGGGACTTCTTTGGATCGAAACAGCGTTCGATGACCTTCTCGACTGCGCGTGTCTGATGCTGGCGAAGCACCGACTTCTTCAGTTCGTCGTCTTTCGTATAGAAAAGGATCCACTCGCGCAGGAGCGTAAGAAAGCGCACGCGATCAAAAAAGGTCCTCGCTTGTTCGCCAAAACTGGGCGGAGGTTTCACCTGGGGCGCGTCATGCACTTCGGCGGCCAGCTGGTCGACGGCTCCGTCGTCCGATGTGCCCCAGGGAGCTTCCTGGCGGCCGGTTGTTTCGCTCAGTTCGTGTTTCCAGTTGAAGACCCCCTTGCGCTCGTAGTTCCAGGTAACGCCATAGAACCACTCGATCAGGTGCGTGAGATTGAAGACCTGAGGCGCCACCATCATCTCCGGTGTCTCTTTCTCGTAACGTCGGAGCTGTGCGAGCGCCTTGTCCATGGCTCCCTTGAGCTTGGGGTTCTTGCACTCGATAAGCGCCACCGGCACCCCGTTGATGAGAAAAACGATGTCCGGGCGATTTCCCTTTTTCCAAGCCTTTCGGAAAGCCCACTCGACCGTGACCTGGAACACATTGCGCCCCGCTCCGAGGGGATTCGCAAAGTCGATCAGATGGAGATTTCGCGAGCGCTTTTCAGCCGGGACGAAGACCGTCTTGTGACCGCGCATCCAATCGAGCAGTTGCTTGTTTCCCTCCATCGTGGGCGGCGCGGCTTCGATGTCGGCAATGACGGAGACGACGTTCTCGGCCGTCACCACGCCGGGGTTGAGCCGCAGCAGCGCGACCCGTAGCTCGTCGTGAAAAAACAGTCCGTTCTCGCCGCCGCGGCGCTTGAGCGCCTCCTCCTCCGGCACGAACTCCCAGCCCGCATCCACCGCGTGGCGGACAAGTGGGTATTGCACGGTGGCGGCTTCGAGTGCGAGGGTGGACATGGAATCAGTTGGCCACAAAAAGGCGCAAAGAGCGCCAGTCCGCTTGAGTGAAGCACCTGCGCCAAGCCAGCACAAACCCCGGTAGCGGGAAGGGGTTCTCCCGCAGGGAAGGCCGTGAGCTCGGACCGCAAGGGCCATTTTTAACGGCGTGATTTACGGTCCGGTACCGAGCAGTGACCTGCGAACTGACAAGGAGATGGCCATGCAAAGACCTGGCTGCGTGCATGCCCACGTTGACGGGCGTTCCCATGTCACGGGAGGGCATTTTTCTTGGGCAGACGGTGCATCCGCGCGTTTCGGGACTTGTGCGATTGCGCACAATGTGTTTCTTTTCCCGTGCAGGTAAGCGCAAGCGGTATACAGGCCTTCCGCAAGGACGGCAGCCCGTAATGGGTGGGATCCTGGAGCTTGGGGCCTGCACCCATTTCATAGCTTTTCGAAAAACGTCAGGTGGGGCTGGTCGACGACCAGCCCTGCGGCATTTTTGGGCCAGAATTTCAGGCCGTAACCGTGCAGTACGCCCTCGCGACGGTAGAAGACCGGCAGCAACGGCTCGACGTAGCGGGTTTCGATGTCGCCGTAGGGGTTCGGATTCACGGCATACTTCAGCCCGGAGGAAACGGCATCGGCCATCTGCAGACCGGCGAACCTGTCGTGAGGCTTGGCGTCGATCCGATCGGGGTCGATCACGCTCCAGTCGATGCGCACCTGCATGGCCTCGCTGTTGGTTTTCAGGTGGCGCAGGTAGTCGCGCAACTCCTCGTAGGACATCTGCGCCCGGTTCGAGAACATGACCTCGGCGAAACCGTCGCCGGATCCCGCCTTGCGGTGGTCGCGGCACAACCAGGAAATCCGCTCCAGCAGGAGTCGGCTCGCGTAGCGGTAGAGTTGGTGTCGGCCGAAGGTGAATCTCTCTGGCTCGGTGATCGATGGCTTGTGAATCAGCACCGCCGTCAGCCGACAGGCGGTGACAGCGATTTCCCGCACATAGGGCAATCGCTGTTCGTGTCGCAGGTCGGTGAAATGGAGCGGCGTCCGGGCGGGCCGTCCGAGGACCTGCCGGACGGCATCGAGACAACGCACGCAGCCCAGGTCGTTCTCCTTCCGCACGATGACAGCACCCAGGATCAGCCAGCGCGAGCTGCCCACCTGCCGCGCGCCGACGTTTGGGCGGAAGACAAATCCCTCGTCGCCCGATTCATCGATATACACGCGGAAGCTGGCGCTCATGATACAAGTTCAGCGAGATCGAGGTGGGTGACCCTGCGGCGCCCGGTCATCAGATCGCGCAGGAGCGTGCGGAACAACTCGCGCAGCAACTTCTGCCGGGCCTCATGGTGCGCCAGCTTCGCGTCGATCGTGGCGAGGTGCGCGGCGATTTCGCGTTGTTCGGCGAGGTAATTTGGCAGCGGGATAAGCGTAGCTTTTATCGCCTGCGTGTTGAGATTGAACTTCCCGTCCGCAGCACCGTTAGCTTGGCCGGCCAGAAAGCTCCGACCGGCATCGGTCTCCGAATAGTACTGAAAATAGTCTGAATCGATAGCGCCCGGTTTGAATCGTACCCGAATCAAGTAGGAAGCAAAGACCGCGTCGCTCGGAGCACCTCTATAGACGGAACAACGCCCAATTAGATGCCTCTGTCCGTTGGTTCTTACAAACAGCACATCATTTCTAGCTAGTTTGAGCTTCTCGATCTCACTTTCAGAAAGCTCGGCATACTTCAGCTCGGTCGTATCAACTACCCCACCTACGATGTTCGGAATACGGAGCACGGGAATGCCTTGAACTGCGAGAGAACACTTGGCCGATGTTCCATATTGGAGAAACTCGTGGACCTTGGAGAGTGGCACAACATCCCAGCTTTCGGGAATTGGGCCGATGGCAGATTGTTTCTGCGGTTCGCCGCGGAGGCCGCGGGTGAAGAACTGGCTTAGGGCGGCTTGTTTCAATTCGCGCGTCACGCGGATCAACTCACCCTCCACCTCGACCGCCGCCTGCACCTTCCCCAACACCGCAGCGATCTTCCGCTGCTCGGCAAGTGGCGGAAGCGGGATCGGTTCACCGAACACATCCTTGTCACGTACAGCCGGATAACTCGCGCCGCGTTCGTGTCGAGCGACTGCCTGCACGAACTCTTCTGTCTGCACCGCAAAATAGGCAAACTCCGGCATAAGCAAATCGCGACGCGGACGAATTACGCAGAATGCTGTCGAGGCAAGTTCGTCATCGAGTCCGTCGGGAACAAGAGCGATGCGTGCAAGTTTTGGGCGGATTGTCGCAAAGATTGTGTCGCCACCCATGATGATCTTCCGCGCGCGGCTTGGCACTTCGGAAGCTCTCAGCTGCTGCGGATGTACGATACGAAGCTGCTCTGAGGACACGGCCGAGACATCGACGTAGGCAATCGTCTCTCGTGGATCCTGCTCAGGGCGCCACACGGATGTCCGCAGGCAAAGTTCGCCGAGGACACATAGACTAAATGCCGCAGCAGACATGGAGTTCAGCTAGTGGCTTCAAGCACAGAGAGAGCTTTGGCCATCTTACAATCGAAAGAAGCAGCTTTCTGATCGAGTGCTTTCAATTCAGCTACGATCGCCACAATTTCGCGTGTTTCTCCCGAATCAGATTTCGAGCCCACATACCGGCTCGGGCTCAGATTGAAATCGTTGGCGGCGGCTTCGGCGGTCGTGATGACCTTCACGAAGCCGGTCGCATCGGCTCCCGTCTGATAGGCGGCTGCGATCTTCTTTACCGCCTCCGCGGGAAGGTAGTTCTTGGGGGAGCCCTTCTTCGCCTCGCCGGCTGCGTTGACGAGAATGATGCGGCCGGCGCGGTCCTTCGGTTTGCCTCGCCTCAGGAAGATGATCACGCCGGGCGCGGTGGTGTTGTAGAAGAGGTTGTCAGGAAGGAGCACGACGCCATCCACGAGGTCCTGTTCGACGAACCAGCGTCGGATCGCGCGCTCGCGATCCTCGTTCCTGCTTCCCGAGCCGCGGGAGACGGCTCCCGTGTCGAGCACCACGGCGGCGCGTCCACCTTCCGCCAGGCTCGCGGCGGTGTGCTGGAGCCAGGCCCAGTCGCCCTTGCCGGTTGTGGTGCCACCCTGGCGCCCGAAGCGGTCGAAGGCGTCGTGCTCGAACACCTCGGCATCGAAGGACTGGTTCCACATCGGGTTGGCAACAATGAGTGGGAACTGACGCAGGCCGGTGCGATCGGACATGCGAAACTTGGGATTGCGCATCGAATCGCCACGCACGATCTCGGCCTGGAGGTCGTGGATGATGACGTTCATCCAGGCGATGGCATAGCTCGGACCCTGCAATTCCTGACCGTGGAGCTGAAGAGGGAGTTTCTTCGCGACGGGATCGAGCTTCTCGGCGACGAGTTGCAGCTTGATCAGCAGTCCGGCGGAGCCGCAGGCGTAGTCATAGGCGTCCTCACGGGGGCGGGGTTTCAGGATTTCCGCCATGAGAAAGCCGACCTCGGTGGGCGTAAAAAACTCACCCGCGCTCTGGCCCGCACCCTCGGCAAATTTTCGAAGGAGGTATTCGTAGCAGCGACCGAGGAAGTCCGGCTCGACATCCTTGAGACCGAGCCGATAGCGGGGATCGGAAAGCGTCTCGATCACGCCGCGCAACGCGGCGTCGCTGATCTCGCGTTCGCCACCGGCGCCGGAGTGATTGAAGTCCACCTGATCGACGATTCCGACAAGCTGCGTGTTATGGTGCGAGACGGCGCGGCAGGCGGTTGTGAGGAGTTCGCCGAGAGTCTGCGGCTTCTTGCCAGCGGGCCAGGCGAAGGTTTCGCGTCCGGAGATCACCGGCCAGCGCGCCTCGGGGGGAAGATAGAAGCGGACGAGCGCATGGTCCGCTTCGACAAGCTCACGCGCGATGGCGGCAGCACCATAGGTCTCGGTCAGGCGGGCAAGCTCGTCATCGAAAACATCGGAAAGGCGCTTGAGAAATACGAGAGGGAGCAGATAATCCTTGTACTTCGGGGCATCCTTTTCGCCGCGGATGGCACAGGCGGCATCCCAGAGCATCTGCTCCATGGACTTGTTGCTCAGCACGGAGGATCGGTCCAGGCCGCGGCGCAGTTTGACGGTGCCGCTGCAGCGCGGGGACGACTCGGGAGATGACGCGACGACTTCCTCCGCCAGCAGGTTCTCGATTGTCTTCAGTTGAGCGCGTTGGGGCTTCGACTTTCCTCCCTCCCACCGATTGACGGTGGCAAAGGAAACGCCCAGCTTTGTGGCGAGTTGTTCCTGACTCCAGTTTCGCCGCTGGCGAAGCAGTGTAAGTTTCGACGGTAGGTCCATGTTTGCTATGTTTGTCATAGCAAATATTCATATGAGTCCAAGTATTTTTCGCCGGGGTACTCGTCCCCTCACTCATTTGCGGCAAAGGCGCCCGCACAGTTCGCGAACGCCACTCAAATCCGGAAGACTGCTGAGCCATGCCTTGGGGATCGCGGGTTCTCCGAGCCAGGTGCCGGCGAGCCCGCCCGCCACGCAGCCGGTCGTATCGGTGTCGCCCCCGAGGTTGATGGCACGGAGCACGATGTCTTCGAACCGGCCTCCCTTGAGCAGGCACCACAGTGCGGACTCAAGTGTGTGGATCACGTAGCCTCCGCTCTTAATCTCGGACTCCGGCAGCGAAGGAAAATCATCTGAGGTGACCCTGGCAAAAGGCGTGGCCTCAGCCGGATGAACCCTGAAAAACGGACGCATCGTATCCACGGCATGCCGCCAAGCGGAAAGCGGCGTCTCATGGTGCATGAGTCCGCGCGCGACAAGGCACAGGTAGGCGCAGGCAAGCTGAC
>CAUJJL010000189.1 GCA_963205455.1 Verrucomicrobiota bacterium | reverse complement strand
CCACCTGGTCTTCGCCCAGGCTATCCGGCCTTTTCTGTTCCAAGATGGCGGGGCTTTATCTCAATACCGATGAAGACCTGTTCATTGCGTTGGGAGGCATGTTCGGAAAACAGGAATTTCCGAACGTATCGGTCGACGGCGTTTATGTAGGCGATGGAAGCCTGCTGCGTGCCAAACGTGTCGAAATTACCCGGCCTGGCGGGCCTGGCCCGGATGCACCTGGTGGCGGCAAACGCGCTTTCACGGAAGTTTCCTACGCGGGCAATTCCGTCATCCGGAGCAGCAACTTTCTGGCCCGTCGTCCCCAGACGGGTGGCCTGTCCGATCTCGAGCGGCCCATCTGGGCTCTCGAGCAAATGCTGACAAGCGGTGCCATCAGCCATATCGCACTTTTCAAGAGCACTGATGCGGGCCGCTCATTCAGCTTTGTGCGCGATCTCGCTGTGTCAGAATTTTCGTCCGGCAATGATGGCATCTACCACATCCTCGCGGCCCCCAACGGCGATGTTGTTCTCCTCGGGAAACGCGGACTGTGGTTGTCACAGGATCAAGGCGTCACCTTTGCAAAGATTCATCCAGCGAGCGGATCCATCGAGATCTCTGCCGGATGTTTCTTTGGCGGCGGGGCGGATCTGCCCTCGGGAATGCGCATTGGCGTCTACGCATCGAGCGGCAGTGGAGGCGTATGGGAAACAGCCAACATTCGCACAACTGCTTTCTCCAAGCCGAACGGGAATGCTGGCCTGCCGACGAACTATCGGGTTTGGCACCTGGGAGCGTCGCCGATCAATCCCGACCGATTGGCGGTGTGCTCGGACTCGACCACTCCGTCGCTGGCTCCCTACCTGAGCACGGATGGTGGCAGGACCTTCACGGTCATTTCCGAAGGCGTTGGCACGGGTGACGAGCAATGGCGATACAATGTCCGGCGTGGGCACGCAGGATTTCATTTCTGTCCGACGGATGAATTCGTCTGTCTTATTCCGACCTTTCAAACCATGGCCCGGTCTTTGGATGGAGCTGAGCGTTCTGATGGAGATCTTGTTTCCGGTTTTGACGGCTTGCACGCGAAGGGCATTGGGTTTGATGCGTGGGGAGGGGACTGGAGGAAAATTCTCAGGGTCTGCCAGGACTCATGGGTCAATACCTCCACGGACGGCATGCACTGGTTGGCGCAAAATGGATTGGGTACGGGAAGCAATGCATTCAAGGATGCGCTCAACGCCGCGGGGGCCGGGGGATCCAACCCACAGGGATACGCGTCCGGAGCGGGTGGGGTGCTATGTCCGAACAACCGGGTTATCGCTGCTGCGAACACCAACACGGGAGGTCAGACGAACGTCATGGTCGTGGCCGAGTTGAACGCCGACGGCACCACGCGTTCGTATCACATTGCGACTCCACAGGTCAGATCCCGGGCGACCCACAGTCGCCGCAGCCAGAAGAACCCAGATGTCGCGTTTGTCGGACGCTGGGTAATCAGCAATCTCGGTGCCCCCAACCCTGCTGACGTCGTGTTCACGGATCACGGTGGACACGAGATCTTCGACTGTTTTCTCGATGGCAACACCCTGGTCAGCTATTGGGCAAATGTATCGACGGGGGGAAGCGACGATGGCACCCAGATCTTTCGGTCGACCGACGACATGGGAAGCAACAACCAGGGCACACCTTGGTTTTCCCTTCAAACCTCTTCCTTTGGGGAGAGTTCCATCTGCGCGGACTATCACAATCCGGAGCGCGTGCTCTACGTGAGAAACGACGATCGCAATGTGATCCGGGAGATCAAGCGGGTCGACGGTGCGCTGGTGGATCAGGTATTGCGCAACGCGGCAGGGCAACCGGTCAATCTTCGCACCATGCCGGGAGGCATTCTCGATGTGCTCGCCGCGGAAATCGGTTCGCCGACAAATGTGCCGGTATCTGCGACCGCCATCACGCAGCTCATTGCCGATCCTCATCAGCCCGGCCTGTTCTACGCGATCGCAGGCATGCACGGCATGCCCAATTGGTGGAGGACAGTGGACAATGGAGTCACGTGGACAAACATCTCCGGCAATGCTCCGCGCACGCTTTGGTCAGGCGTTGTCCATCCCCTTACCGGGGAAGTTATGGGCTTCAGTTCGATGGGTGAGCACATCCTGCCGACGCCGGTTGGTTATCCTGATATCCCGAACAAGAATGCGCTGACCAATCAAATGACTGCGTATTTCGCGACGGTGCCAAAGGCGCCAATTGTCTCGGCAATCGGGGGTCTCTCCTCAGGAACGGACGCACTTCAAGCGCCGTTGCCCACGGGGATCACCCCGGGCGACATCCTGCTTCTGCTTGTCGAGACGGCGAATGAGTCAGTCTTCATCTCCGATTTCAACGGAGGCACGTGGCTCCAGGTCGCGGGCTCACCTCAGGGAACCGGCGCGGCGGGTGCCGTGGAAGCCACGCGGCTCACGGCGTTCTGGTCGCGCTACAACGGAAGCCAGAGGCCGCCCCTGTTGTCGGATTCGGGCGACCACCAGACGGCGCGAATGATCGCAATTCGCGGGGCTGAGATTTCAGGGGATCCCTGGAATGTGGCCGTGGGGGGAGTGGATGCCGTGTTGAACTCTGTGGGAAACATTCCAGGTGCCACAACGACCGTGGACAATGCGCTTGTGATTCAAGCGGTGGCAACAAGTCATCCCGACGGGGAGGGGACCGCCAATTTTTCGGGATGGTCGAATGCAAATCTGGTCGCACTCGCGGAACGCGGAGACAGCGCCACCAGTGCCGGAAAAGGCGGCGCGTTGGGCGTCGCAACGGGCATCAAGGCGCTTGCTGGTGGGTTTTCCAGCACGACCGTGACCCTTGCGCAGCCAGCGACAAAGGCCATGCTCACGCTTGCGATTCGAGCTGTTACACCGGTTGTTTCGCTTTCGAGCCAGGACATTGGTTCACCAGGGCAGGCAGGATCGACCGTGGTGGACGTAAATTCGGGGACCTACACCGTGACTGGTGGAGGGGCCGACATTGCCGGCACCTCGGATCAGTTTCGATTCGTGAGTCAATCGTGGACCGGTGATGGGCGGATCATCGCACGCGTGGCATCACTTCAGAACACGCATCCGTGGGCGAAGGCCGGCCTGATGTTTCGCGAAAGCGCGGACGCGGATTCGGTCCACGCCAATTTCTTCCTGAGTTCGCTGAATGGCACACAACTGGTCCACCGGGAATCAATGGGCGGGGCAACGATTGCGGATGCCCATGTGCCGGGAGTGGCTGCACCCTACTGGCTCAGGCTGGAGAGGCATGGAAGCACGTTCACTGCATGGCAGTCGCCGGATGGGGACGCCTGGTTTCTGTCTGGGGCGGCGACGTTTGCGATGGGCGCTGATGTCTGGTCGGGGCTTGCAGTGACGTCGCATGAGGATGCGTTGCTGAGCACGGCGGTTTTCGATCATGTGAGACTGGAGGGCGTGGCGGTATGGACGGCCGCGGATGTCGGCTTTATTGGCTCGACAGGAAACACGGTGCATGAGCACGCGTCCGACGTGATCACCTTGAACAGTTCGGGTGCCGATATCGGTGGCGAGGGTGATGCGTTTCACTTCTACCATCAATCCAAGAGCGGTGATGGCATGGTGATCGCGGAAGTGACCTCGGTGGAGAATGTGCACCCGAATGCGAAGGCGGGAATCATGATCCGGCAGGGTTTGGGAAGGGATGCAGCGCACGCCTATATCGGAATCACCGCGGGAGGAACGGTTGAATTCCTGCGCCGGACGGGCAGAGGTGAGCGCACCATGCAGGATGTTGTTGCTGGCGTGACGGCGCCGAGATTCATCAAACTCGTGCGGACCGGTTCGATGTTCAGCGCGTATCACTCCCCTGACGGAGGCGTTTGGATGCAACTTGGGCCGACAGTGACAATTCCAATGAGTGGCCCCGTGCTGGTTGGCGTGGCAGGCTGTTCGGTCGTCAATTCGCCGTACCTGTACAAGTCCACTTTCGAAAGTGTCTTCGTGAAGTGAGGAAGGGTAAAGAAGAACGGGATCGCGCAGCTGATTTCCTTACGCTCCCTGGCGCGGGAGGCGTCAGGTCGATCGGAAATCACAAACGGCTTTTGGGACGAAATCCAAACTCGATCGATCCCTCGTACCGGCCCTTGGCTTTTACAGGCTGGCTTTGGGGACCTGAACGGATGGGCGGATGCATCTTTGATCCAATCGCCGGAATTGCGTGCAGCAGCGATAGATCTCCCGCTGGAAATTCCACGGTTGTATTGGGGTGATCAATTCGCGGCGTACCGAGTCGGAGAAAGATATCTGCAGCGGAAGGAGTGATCGTCAGGATTCCGCCTGAAGTCGTGAGTTCGGCATCGCGAACGCCCGCAAAACAACCGCGGAACTCGGGATAGTTCCAGGTCTCACCCGGTCGCTGCTCCGATCGGACCGTTTCGTGCAGTCCCAACCAGGTGCCACGAAGCCGGTTTTGCCAGACCCGGGTCGGCCCCTGTCCCCACCAACGAAGCGAGCGCATGTCCTCTTCCGAAAAGTCGAAGGTCACGCCATGATAGAGGAAACTGCCGTCCAGATCATACGCATAGTCCAATTGCAATGACCCGTTTGCGCGCAGCGTCCATCGCGTGGATAGCAGTCCCGATGCTCCTCCTTTTGCCTCCAGCCATGCGACAGCTTTTCCAGTGACGGGATCCCGATTGATTCCGTGGCTTACGATCGCAGGCGCCGAAACGGGAGCGGGAAAACGACTTTCCTCGTAACCGATTCGAAATGTTTTCAGCACAGGCGGCGCGCCATCGTACCGCCAGAGTTTGCGCACGCGTGCGGCAGCGACGATTTGCGGGGGAAATGCATAGGCCTTTCCGTCGTTGGGACGTCGGGAGGAATCGAACAAGGTGTGCCAGTGCTTCAGGTCGGGAGTCACTTCAAGTGTGAACCCCGCATAGGCTCCGGTTCCCTTGAGGTCCTGCCATTCTATCTCGATGAGATTGGCGAGAGAAGGACTTGGAAGGGTGAGCATGGGTTCGCTTTCCGAGTTATCCTTCCAGGATAGCCATGCCGCGGGTCCTTCCGTTGCGGGCCGGGCAAAGACCAGGCGGGGTCCATTGCCGAGGGGTGCAACCACACCGGAATTTTCAAATTGCACGAGTTTCCCTGAGGCGGAATCAAAGGTGGCCTTGGTGTCGCCCATCGCCAGGATGATGCGGCTATCTTCCAGGTAGATCGCCGGTTCCCTGGTAGCGGGCGGTGCCGCACCCGCTTGTTGGAGCACGTGGAATTTGCTGCCCGCAGTACCTATCGTCGGCCATACTGAGGTCCACAACTCAACCCCGTCGGGGCCGATCGCTGTCAGTGCGAGGGCGGCGGCTTCCGTCCAGTTGGCCGGCAGTGCCAGTTCAAGATTTCCCGTAGACTGGGGCGCAATATCGGAGGACACGACGCTTCCGTGTGAGAAGGCTTCAAGGATTCCTCCGTTGAACCCCAGAAGGCTCCATGTGAATTTGCACCGTTTCAACGAAGTGAAGTCATACCGGTTGTGAACGGTAACCCTTCCGTTGAAGGCGGCATTGAGCGTAGGGGGAACGAACTGCACAGGGGACCAGATGTCGCGAACGGCATAGTAGCTCCCTTCCTTTTCGAAATGGGGACCGACGATTCCGTCCGCACCGTAGGTGCTGTGAGTGTCGAGCTTGTTTCCGAGGTCGGTTCGTTGGATCGCTTCGTCTGCAAAATCCCAGATGAAAAGCCCGGCGCCGACCTTGGAGTTGGTGATGGCGTTCCAGTAATCCTCCAGTCCCGCGCCCGCGCCTCCGTCGTAGAGCGCGTGCAGAATTTCGGTGGGCATGACCAGATTGGGTCCGCCGAGCAGATGCATCAGGTGGGAGAAATTGGCGTAGTGCCGCGTGTCGATGCCGTCGTGCAGATTCCATGGATGCAGGACGCGGCGCTGCTGGGGATCGTAGAGAGCAAAGTCGCCGTCAAGTGCGGGGTTCCATCCTCCCTCGTTGCCGTTGTCCCAGAAGAGGATCGAAGGATGGTTCACGTCGCGTTCGACGAGCTCGCGAATGAGCAGCCGACCGATCGGAGTCCCGTGCGCGTGTTGCCATCCGCTCAGTTCGTCGAGGACATAGAGTCCAAGTTCGTCACAGGCCTCCAGGAACGCCTCATCGGGCGGGTAGTGCGACATGCGCACCGCGTTCATGTTCATCCGGCGGATCAAGCGGGCGTCCTCGTAACAGTTCTCTCGGGTCAGGGAGCGGCCGGTTTCGGGCCGGAAGCTGTGGCGGTTGACGCCTTTCAGGAGGATACGTTTGCCATTGAGAAACAAGCCGATGCCGTCTCGGACATCGAAGGTGCGAAAACCGATGCGCGTCTCCGTTTGATGGAGGCTCTTTCCGTTTTCTGAAAGCGTGACGCGCAGCGTGTAGAGATTCGGCGTTTCAGCGCTCCATGTTCTGACGCCGGGCACTTTCCCCTCGATGCGGATACGACCGGATCCTCCTCGGGGAATTGATTGAGTGAGCGGGGTGCCCATGGATTCTCCCCTGGCATCGATCACCTGGGCCTGGACATTCATCGCCGGGGTGGCGGGTCCGTCGGTTCGACCGCCGGGTGGATACCCCAGCGTGAGATCGACGAGCAACGAACCATCGGCGCGTGCGTCGACGGCGAGGTGATCAATGGCCGTGGCAGGCAGAGCCTCAAGAAATACAGGCCGATAGATTCCGCCGAAGACCCAATAGTCGCCGCCGCGTTCGGCACGGTCGGTCAAGGGATCGGCGCTTGCCTTGGCAACGTCGACTTCAAGTACATTCTCGTTGGGCTCGCCGCCTCCGAATTTGACGAGCGTGGTCACATCGTAGCGGAAGCGCGTGAATCCCCCCTGATGCACAGGGCCGACCTTCCTTCCGTTGAGTGTGGCTTCGGTATCGGTCATCGAACCGTCGAAGACAAGGTTGATGCGGCGTCCCTGCCATTCAGAAGGAATGTGAAACCGGGTTCGGTAGAGACCGTGTTCGGATGACCTGTTGTCGTCCTGGCCGTAGTTGTATGTGCCGAAGCCGTGCTGTTCCCATTGGGAGGGAACAGGGATGGTCGTCTTTTCTCCCGCGCGGCGGCCTCCCGTTACTTGGAAATCCCAAGGTACAGCATCGGCTGGCCCATGTCCCGAGAGATAGCGCCGCTCGGTGCGCGGCGTGGTGTCAGACGGCTGGGCCGGCGTTGGTGCGGCAACGGAGTTTGAGACGACCAGGCAGCCGAGCAGGAGGTGAACAGAGAGAGAATTCATGCAGGTGATAGAATGACACGCAACGTGTTGCACTCCGGACAGTGGCGTGACCTCCAAGGTCACACAGATCGAAATCCGCTTCGCCGTCTCAATTCGCTGCCTCTTTCGCGATGCGCAGGGCGAAACGATGGATGTAGTCCAGATTGTCCTTTCGCCCTTCCTTGCCCTGCTCCCAGCCCTTGGGCAGGTCGCGGGTTAGGTTGAGGGCGTGAAGCGTGTTGAGAAGGTAGAGCAGATCCCAGGAATTGGAGGTGCCTGCGACATCTGCGAGCAAGGAGCGTTTGGCGAGGGAATGATCACCTATTTCCCAGAGTGCGAGCCCAGCGGCGGTACGGTTGATGGAGGCCGGATCCGCAAGCAGCGGTTTGATCGCATCGGCCTCGCCTGCTGCGGCCTTTCCCAGCACGGCCATGCCGCAGAGCGCCCAGTAGCGGGCAATGGGATCCTTTGAGGAAAGGGTATCCGCCAGCTTGGGGAGCGCCTTTGCATCGCGTTGCGTCGCGGCGAAAGCGAGGTCGAGGATACCGTCGTAGTTGAAGCGGCTTCTTTGTACGTAGTCCGCGACCGTGGATCCGGCAGCGACGCGCGAGAAGAGCGGTTCAGGCACGAGGCCGGTGTCCGTTGCGGCCCTCATGGTCCGTTTGAGGCGCTCCCTGAGTGCGACGAGTTTGCCCTGGAAGGCAGGATCGGTGGCGAGATTGTGAACCTCCCACGGATCCTTGGACAAGTCGTAGAGTTCTTCGGGTGCCTGAGTGGATTCCCAGAACTGCCGATGGATGCCGGTCAGCTTTCCGGCCTTCCATGCCCGTTCCCATGCGACCCAGGAAGGAACATTGTAAGGGTAGAAGCTGTAGGGCGCTGCAGGGAGATAAGGTGTGAAGCAGCGCATGTACTTCCATTTGCCGTCGGTCAGTCCGCGGCGCATGCCATAGAGTTCATCGAATCTATCCGCGTACAGGAATTCCATTTCGTCGCTGGCGGGTTCCTGGCGCTGTGAACCCAGGAAGGCCCTGCCCTGGAGGTTCGCCGGGAGAGGTATGCCTGTGAGGGAAAGGAACGTCGGAAGGAAATCGACGAACGACACGGGCTCCTGCACGCGCTGTCCGGACGAAAAGGGCGCGAGGCTGCGCCACTTTGCCGGAATGTGCATGACGAAGGGTATACGCACACCGGTCTCGTAGAGGTAGCGCTTGCCGCGCGGAGTGACTCCGCCGTGATCTGCGTTGTAGATCACGATCGTATCGTCAGCCAGTCCGGCCTTTTCGAGTTCGTCGATGAGGACTCCCACCTGATGATCCATTTCAGTGATGCGATCATGGTAACGGGCGAAATCGACGCGCATCTCCGGGAGGTCGGGCACGTAAGGGGGCAGGTTGATTTCTGCCGGTGAAAGGCGCTTCGGTCCGGGTTGGTTCTCGAAGAGTGAGCTCTCGTGTGAAACACCGAGGTTGAACACGGCGAAGAAAGGAGATCCCGCAGGGCGGTGGGAGTAGTGAGCTTTCGTGGAGCATTCGTCCCACCACGACGTATCCTTGCCTTCAAAATTGTAGTCGGTCTTGGCGTTGTTGGTGCAGTAATAGCCGGCGTGCCGCAGGTACTCCACGTAGGGGCGGTAGCGCGACGGGATAGCGTGGCGGCTGCGCATGTGCTCGGTGCCCATGGTGACGGCGTAGGTTCCCATCAGGAGGGTGGATCGCGCCACGGCGCAGACGGGGGCGTTGGAGTACGCATGCTCGAAGAGAATGCCGTCCTTCGCCAGTGCATCGATCCGCGGTGTCTGTGCCTGGGAATTGCCGTAACATCCGATCCACTGGTAGGAATTGTCCTCGCTTACGATCCAGAGGATGTTGGGCCGCTCAGCGGCGGCGAAGGCGGTCGTGATCGAACTCACGACTGCGAGGAGAAAAGAGAATACTTTCATCGGCATGTGCAGTTGATGGGAGGGAATGGCCGGGCGGAAGAGGCAAGGGGCAATCCAGGATTCAGTCATGGATTGATTTGAGAGTCATTGATGGACGGGCACTGTCACTTACAGACGATAGGTGCAGAGTAGAGCAGGATACCGGCAGATGCCATTTCGGCTTGATGGACCTCGCTGATAACATCCAAAAAACCTGATTCATCGCGACATTGAGCATGGTTTCGACGCTTCGGGACGCATGGGTATGGTAAAACGAACGGGATTCGATCGGGGAGTCAACCGTCTCAACTGGAGGAGATCCTGCTGAGGAGTGCCGTTGGACTATTTCCGTAAGCTGCTGAATCGGTTCCGCTGTTCGTTTAGGGATCAAGAAGACCCATGTAGTGACATGGCATCCAGGGCTGTTGAGAGATTGATTCAATAGAGAGAAAACGGTTTCGAAAAAGACATTGAGCGTGTCAGACGGAGTTGGGACCTTGGAATTGCCCCGAACGCAGTGAGCGCGCCTTTCCAGTGACAACCCACTCCAATGAGAAACGCGCTCTTGGCTCTTTGGTGGAGCTGAAAATCGATTTATGAACTCAATTCACGGCTCTCAAATCACCCGCCGCGAGGCGTTGAAATCCGGAATGACATTGGCGGCGACCGCAATCGTCGGTTCGTCTGTCGCACCGCGCGTTTTCGCCGTGCAACCGCTTTCGGAAAGGAGTGGTATAACTCTTTCCGGGCACCGGATTACGCAACCGCTGGCGATAACGATGTGGGACTTCTCCTGGCTCGAGCGGCGCTGGCCGGGCGCGGGTTATGAAGACTGGGATCTCGCCCTCGACGAGCTCAAGTTGCGTGGGTATGATGCCTTGCGGATTGATGTGTATCCGCATTTGATCGCCGCCGATCCGGGGCGTGAATGGGAATTGCTGCCCAACTGGAATAATCAAGACTGGGGCAGTCCCGCTAGAAACCGTGTGCGGGTGCAGCCGGCGCTGAACGAATTTATCGCGAAGTGTGGCCAACGCGGAATGCTGGTCGGGCTCTCCACGTGGTTCCGCCAGGATGTAGATGACATCCGGATGAAAATCACCACGCCCGAAGAGATGGGGCGCATATGGATCACTGCTCTGGATTCGATTGAGCCGAAACTGCACCGCCATGTTCTCTACGTGGATCTGTGCAATGAATTTCCCCTTTCAGCCCGACATTTTCTTCCTCCGGGATTCAAGCGCGCCACGCCTGAAGGTGAGCGATGGATGCGGGATTCGATTGCGATGGTCCGGAAAGCCTATCCGCAGTTCAGCTATACGTTTTCGTTTGGCAGTGAACTGGACACCTGGAAGCAGCAGGACGTGTCGTTTCTCGACGTCCTGGATCCGCATGTCTGGATGACCACTTTCAGCGATTTCAATAAGCAGGTTGGCTACAATTTTGATCGATTCGACTCGCGGGGTTACGAGAATCTTGTGGCAAATGGCGAACGGCTGTATCGTTCCAACCCGCTCCATTGGCAGTCGCGCCTTGAATACGGCATCAACCAAATGGCTGAGTGGTCGCGTGTCAGTGGCAAGCCTTTGATCTGCACGGAATGCTGGGGAATAGTGGACTACAAAGACTGGCCGCTATTGAACTGGGACTGGGTTAAGGAACTGTGCGATTTGGGCGTGCGCTGGGCCACTGCGACGGAATGTTGGGTAGCGATGGCCACGAGCAACTTCTGTGGACCGCAGTTTCGCGGCATGTGGCGTGATGTTGAATGGCATCGGCGGTTGACCGACGTGATTCACAAAGGGAAGATCAGAACCCCGAAAAGCGGGTGAGATCCTGCCTATCCGGGAAAGGGCGTTACGCCTCAATCTCAATCCCAGTTTCTTATTTCAACTCACAAGTAGAATTTCTGGCTTTTCGGTCCAGGCACGACGAAGCGTGCCGCTCCAGGGGAAGAATTGACGGGTCAACTCTCTCCCTTGCGGGATGGCTCTCGGTTGCCAGGGTCGCTTTACAGGAAAAGCTGCAAGGCGTTTGACCGCGCGACCTTTGGGCTGATTTTCGGGTGAGGTTACCTGCCATCAACCCAACTCCAAACGCCAGAGCCCTGTCATTCTTGAAATCGACCTTCAGAATTCTTGTCGCATTGTTTTGCCTAGTGCCTGCCTCGATCTCGCCCATTCGTGCGGCGGACAGGCCGAACATCCTTTGGATCACGAATGAGGACATGAGTCCGAACCTCGGATGTTATGGGGACCAAACGGCGCGATCTCCGAATATTGATGCCCTGGCCAGGACGGCGGTGCGCTACACGCGGGCGTTTTCGGCGGCGCCGGTTTGTTCGCCGTCGCGGGCTACGCTCATCACTGGGGTTTGCGCCAACTCGCTGGGCAATCCGCACCTGCGCTGCGAATTCTTGCTGCCGGAGGGATTCGAGAGTTATGCCGGATATCTGCGGAAGGCGGGTTACTACACGACCAACAACGTCAAGACGGACTACAATCTAAAGGACGAGGCGCGGTATGTGCGCGAGTGGTGGAATGAGTGCAGCGAGAAGGCGCATTGGCGCAATCGTGCGCCCGGCCAGCCGTTCATGGCGGTGTTCAACATCATGGACACGCACCAGTCGCGCACAAGCGCATGGCCGGAGGAGCAGTTTGAGCGCGAGATCGCGAGCCAGCTTGCTCCCGACGAACGCACGGATCCCGCCACGGTCAAAGTCCCTCCGTTTTATCCGGACACTCCTTCCTCAAGAAAGGCCATGGCGCGTTATTACGATTGCATCGCTGTCATGGACCACAAGGTCGGAGCGATCCTGCGTGAGCTTGAGGCCGACGGTCTGGCCGACGATACGATCGTCTTCTACTACTCGGACCACGGCATGGGCATGCCGCGGGGCAAACGGCTCCTTTACGATTCCGGGATGCACGTGCCGCTGCTGATCCATTTCCCCAAGAAGTGGGAACGCTTTGCACCCGGAGGTCCCGGCAGCACGGTGGATCGCCTGGTCTCGTTTGTGGATTTCGCGCCTACGTTGCTGAGCCTGGCGGGTGTCCCGATTCCCAAGCACTTCCAGGGAAGCGCGTTTCTCGGTGATGCGGCGAAGGCTCCGCGCAAGTTCGTGTTTGGGGCGCGCGACCGCGTGGATGAGGCTTTCGATACGGCGCGCTCGGTTCGTGACGCGCGCTGGCTCTATATCCGCAACTTCCGCCCGCATCTTTCGTGGGGCCCTCCTGAATCCTATTCCGACACGAGTTCGTTTCGTGTCGAACTCCTCGCTGACGCAGCCGCGGGTCGGCTGGGCAAGGGACCCACCTCATGGCTCGCTCCCACGAGGACGCCGGAGGAACTCTACGATACGCAAGCCGATCCCTATCAGCTCAAGAACCTCACAGGCGACCCTGCTCATCGTGCAGTGCTGAAGCGGATGCGCACGACCTTGCACGACTGGCTGATCGAGATTCGGGATGCGACCTTTGTCTCCGAGGAAGAGGTTATGCAGCATACGGGCGGAAGCTCGCCTTACAAATGGGTGCGCAAGGGCGACGATTATCCGCTGGAACGCATCCTCAGGGTTGCAGCCATGGTTGGCGATCCCGGGGCAGTTGCGGAACAGCGTAGGTCTCTGACGGATGCCAACAGCATTGTACGCTATTGGGCGGCCGTCGGTTTTTCCGCCAACAAGAAGGCGGCGCGTGACGCCCGTAAGGAACTGCTGCCGCTTCTCAACGATCCCTCCGCGGCAGTCCGAGTCGAGGCGGCCGGTGCACTCTTGGCGACGGACAATGCAAAGGCAGCGACCGAGATACTCGTACACGAGATACTGGGTAGCGACCTGAACGCGGCGCTCCATGCGGCCCGCATTCTTGAACTTGCGGGCGAACCTGCGCGCCCGTATCTGGCCGAGCTCCGGTCGCGCTGGACAACGGCAAAGTCACACTGGCAAAAATCCTACCTCGAGTACTACATCTCAATGGCGCTCGGGGCGTTGATCGCGCATTTTGATCCCACCTTTGCACAGTACTGAGACCACCATGTGCCTCCGACTCTTTGTATGCCTGCTCTCAACCATTGCCATCGCGGCGGCAGCGGCTTCCCGACCAAACATCCTGTTCATCTTCTCTGACGATCATGGAACGCAGGCAATCAGCGCCTATGGAGAGAAACGCCACCTGATCAATACGCCGAACATCGATCGAATCGCGCGCGAAGGCATCCGGTTCGATCGCTGCCTCGTGACAAACTCCCTCTGCGGTCCGAGCCGTGCGACGGTGCTCACCGGCAAATACAGTCACCTCAACGGATTCTACAACAATACGAATTCCAGATTCGACGGGAGCCAGACCACGTTTCCGAAACTGCTGCGCGCTGCTGGCTATCAGACGGCGCTTGTTGGAAAGTGGCACCTGGTCTCCGATCCCACCGGATTTGATTTCTGGGAAATTCTTCCGGGCCAGGGTCAGTATTTCAATCCGCCGATGATCCGAAACGGAGAGAAAGTGACATTCAAGGGGTACGTGACCGACATCATCACCGATGAATCGATCGCGTGGCTCAAGCAGAGGGACAAGACGAAGCCGTTCCTCATGATGGTCCAGAACAAGGCGCCCCACGGGGAGTGGTCGCCGGCCATGCGCGACCTCGATTGGGACAAGGGTCGGGTGTATCCCGAGCCGGAAACCCTTTTCGACACCTATGACAACGGTCGAGGCCTCGCCTGGCGGGATCAGGATTTGAATCTTGCGAAGACCTTTAATGAACGCCTCGCCAAGCTGGTCCCGCCTCCGTCCTTGGATCCGGAGCAGCGGGCCCTTTGGGATGCCTACTTGGGTCCGCGCAATGCGGCTTTCCGCAAGGCCGCTCCTACCGGGCGGGATCTGGTGCGCTGGAGGTACCAGACTTACATGCATGACTATCTCGGAACGGTGAAAGGGATCGACGACAATGTCGGCCGCCTGCTGGCCGCCCTGGAAGCGGAAGGCCTCGCGGACAACACACTCGTCATCTACGCCAGCGACCAGGGGTTCTTCCTGGGGGAGCACGGGTGGTATGACAAACGCTGGGTGCTGGAGCCGTCGCTGCGTACTCCGTTCGTCGTTCGCTGGCCGGGCAGGGTTAAACCGGGCAGCACCAATGGCGACCTTGTTTCAGTCCTCGACTTTGCGCAGACGCTGCTGGATGCGGCGGGCGTGCAGGCACCTGCTGACATGCAGGGCCGCAGCCTCATGCCACTTCTGCGCGGAGAGCATCCGAAGGACTGGCGCACCAGTTTCTACTACCATTTCTACGAATTTCCGACGCCCAACCGCGTTCGACCGCATGAAGCGGTTGTCACGCAGCGCTACAAACTGGCGCACTACTACGGCGATGTTGACGACTGGGAACTCTACGATCTGAAGCGAAATCCGCTGGAAACGATCAATTTCATTTCTGATCCGTCCTATGCCGAGGTGATCCAGGACCTGAAAGCGGAACTTGCGCGACTGCGTGCGCAGTACCATGTTCCTCCGAAACCGCCGCGCTCCGCGCATGGCAATCTGCCGTTCCCGGGCGAAAAGCTGAATTGAGCCCAGACCCGCGCGACGGGCAGTCCTCCTTCGACATTCACCGCTGAATGAAACCTGACATTCTTCCACGCAAATTGACTTGCCTGCTGGCCCTGATGCTGACGGTCGTCACTTGGAATCCCGCCCGCGGTTTGGCCGCGAGTTCGGCCGACTGGCCCCATTACCTGGGAGTTGAAGGCACGCATTACTCCCGCCTTTCAGCCATCAATCGGGGGAATGTCGCGAATCTGAAGCCCGCATGGATTTTTCGCGCGGGCGATGTCGCCAAGAACACGCAGATCCAATGCAATCCCCTGATTCTGGATGGCGTGCTTTATGGCACAACGCCGCAGCTCAGCCTGTTTGCGCTCGATGCCGGCACAGGGCGCGAACTTTGGCGATTCGATCCCTTTGCCAACGGCAAGGATTCCACCTCCCGGAAAGGAGTGAACCGGGGCCTTGCGTACTGGAGCGAGGGAAGTGAGAGCCGCATTCTCTACACGGCAGGAAGCAACCTTTGTGCGATCGACCCGAAGACTGGACATCTGATCAAAAGTTTTGGTGATGGCGGGCGCGTTGATCTTTTCGATGGTCTTCGGCCGGATGCGCGTGGACTGTACCTGGTCGGCACCTCGCCGGGCGCCGTATATAGGGATGTCTTCATCGTTTCCACGCGGGTGGGGGAGGGGCCTGGACCTGCCGTGCCGGGCCACATTCGTGCCTATGATGTCCGCTCCGGCAAGCTGCGCTGGATCTTCCACACGATCCCGCATCCGGGCGAATATGGTTATGAGACCTGGCCCGCGGATGCATGGAAGACGATAGGTGGCGCCAACAACTGGGCGGGAATGGTGATCGACCAGAATCGCGGGCTTGCCTTCGTGCCCATTGGCTCGGCCGCGTTTGACTTCTGGGGCGGTAATCGGAAGGGAGCCAATCTCTTTTCAGACTGCCTTCTTGCGCTTGATGCGCTCACGGGTGAGCGCAGATGGCATTTCCAGTTCACGCATCATGACGTGTGGGACCGCGATCCTCCTGCTGCGCCGGTGCTGTGTCAGCTGCGCCACGAGGGACGGCTGGTTGACGCGGTGGTGCAGGTGACCAAGTCCGGGCATGTGTGGGCCTTTGATCGGGACACCGGTGAATCCCTTTTCCCATGGGAGGAGCGCCCGGTTCCGCAGACAAGACTCAAGGGTGAAGCCACTTGGCCAACGCAGCCCGTGCCTTTGAAACCGGCACCCTTCGCGCGACAGCAGTTCACCGAGGACGAAGTTACAAATCGCACGCCTGCGGCGCATGCCGCGGTGCTGCAGCACCTGCGCGAACTCGATCCTCACGTTCCGTTTGCCCCACCGAGCGAACGAGGCACGATTATCCTGCCGGGTTTTGACGGCGGTGCCGAGTGGGGCGGGCCCGCGGTCGATCCCGAGGGCATTCTCTACGTGAACAGCAACGAGATGGCGTGGATTCTCCAGATGATTCCTGCGCGGCCGGGAGGGGAGGATGGCGGAAGGATTCTTTATACGCAGCTCTGCATGAGCTGTCACGGACCCGATAGGTTGGGCAATCCCGCGGGGAACATTCCGAGCCTTGTTGGACTTTCACAGCGTACGAATCGTGATGATGTTGCCACAATTCTTCGCGATGGAAAGGGCATGATGCCGGCATTCCGCTTTCTTCGGGAGGCGCAGCGTGCTGCCCTTATCGACTACCTGCTTGATGTGCCGCACACACCCATGTCAGAGGCACGCAACGAAGCGGCGAGCAAACAGGAACCAACCGGCGAGGAGATGGTCCTGGCGGATATTCCCTACACGACGACGGGATACAATCGATACTTCGATGCGGACGGGTATCCCGCGATCAAACCGCCGTGGGGCACGCTCAATGCCATCGACCTCAATACGGGCGAGTATCTCTGGCGCCGGCCGCTCGGCGAATTGCCGGAGCTCACGGCCGCCGGGATTGCACCGACAGGTACGGAAAATTACGGCGGTCCACTCGTCACCGCGGGTGATGTGATCTTCATCGCAGCCTCGAAGGATGAAAAGTTCCGCGCCTTCGACCGCAAGACCGGCGATCTGCTGTGGGAAACCTCGCTTCCCGCCGGCGGCTACGCAACGCCAGCGACCTATGCCGTGAATGGCCGTCAGTTTGTCGTCATTGCTGCCGGTGGCGGGAAGATGGGCACGAAGTCGGGAGACGCCTACGTCGCCTTCGCTTTGCCGGAGTAGGTGCTCGAAAGCGTTCGTGATACATGCGTGATTGGGGGAGGCGCCTGTTTGAAGCTCACGAAATGATGACACGATGGCCGCGGCCGCTGGACGGTGACTTGCTGCCGCAGGGATGGGCACTCGCCCTTCGAAAGGGCTGATCCCTGATACAGCCCTTCGCTTTCAAAACTTTTGCTTGCGTCACGGGAGCGATCGGGATTTTCACTGAATTGCTCGTAGGGGTGTCCTCCGCGGAGGACTGAGATTGCAGTACGCTCGACTGCTCGACCCTTTGAACCTGAAACGGATCATACCGGCGAAGGAAACAAGCGAGGTTGCGCCAACGGGCGCGGCCTTAGTCCATCTCCCGGGAGTCCGATTTGGGTCGGGCATTTTCAAAAATGCGACTCCCGACACGAATCCTCTTCATAGCTCTCGCCAGCCTGGCGAGCGAAAGCGGCCTCATCGGCCAGAATTCATCCGAAAGCGTGGTCACCCTGGAAAAATTTCAGGTGACCGGTCTTCCGGTGGAGCAATCCATCAATCCGCTCACGCGCGAGGTTTCCTCGGTTTTGGGCGATTCCCGCGATCTGCTCGCAACACCGCGTTCGGTCAGCACGCTGACGACCGCGCTGTTCAATGAGCGGCAGATTCACGGGGTGCGGGAGATCCTGCTCTATTCCCCGGGAAGCTATGCGGGTGCGAGCTACGGCAAGACGACCGTGCCGAATCTGCGGGGCGACACCGCGGAAACCTATCTCAACGGACAGCGCCTCAGCTACAACCTCTATGGCTACTTCCCGTCGTTCAACGGCGTTGAGGCGGTCGACCTTGTGCGCGGTCCGGGATCGGCCGTCTTTGGTGCGGGATATTTTCAGGGTGGCTATGTCAATTATGTGACCAAGAAGCCGCAGTTCTCGGGTGCGTCCACCGTGATCACAACCCGGGTGGGCACGTGGGCGCCTGGTGATTCCAGTTACCTGAATGGCTCGGTGCAGATCGATGCGACCGCACCTGTAAACGATCACGTTGCGTGGCGCGTAAGCCTTGAGGGGAAGGGAGGGCAGACCTATTTCAGGAGGAACGATGTGCGCGACGATCGATTGGACGCGTTTGCGGCGGCGACCTGGAAACCTGACGAAGGGACGCAACTCGATTTTGTCGTTCAATACCTCTGGCAGGCGGCTCCTGAAATCCTCGGCGTAAATAGACCCACCCAGGAACTGATTGACTCCGGGCGCTACTACACCGGCGACTCCGCGGACCTGTCGCCCTATCCCGGACCCATACCGGCCACGGGTTCGGTGATACTTCCACGGGATGCGACGCTCTTTTCAAAGGGCGATTTCTCGAATGCCAATGTGATTCGCGGGCAGGTCGTAGCCACCCGCGTCGTTTCTCCGACCCTGACGCTGATCAACCGCACGCTTTTTGAGCATGTGAATCGTCGTCGGGTACACCAGTTCGAATATGCCGAATACGTGACGCAGGATACTGCGGAGAATCGCAGCGAAGTGCACAGCAGCTTTTCACTGCTGCGCCTGCCGCAGCAGGTGATAGCGGGAGCGACAGTCCGCTACGAGGGACGCAGGAGCTTCACGAACTACTTCAATGAGTACTTCTACAACTTCGACATTACGAATCCCCTGCGCGTATTCAACGAAAGAGCGAGCTATGGGAATTCCTATTTTGAAGGTTTCATGGGACCGGGTGGGCGCGAGTTCTTTCCCGCGAGCTACGACAGTCCGGAGACGGTGCGAAGCGAAACGCTGAATCCGTCCGTCTTCTGGCAGCAGGATATTCAACTCGCGCCAGGCCTTTCAGCCACGATCGGGTGGCGTGAAGATGTGTTCTTTGCGCGTGCCAGGGATCCTCTCGCGAACGCGTCCGGGATACCGTTTCGGGATGCGGAAACGGTGGATGCCTTTTCCCAGGCCTACAGCCTGAGTTACCGCGTGAGTTCGCATCTCGCTGCCTATGCGACGCACAACCGCATGCGCTCCGCGTTGGGGAATGTCACGGGAGGCGGGGTGATCCTCAACACGCCGGATGGACAGATCAACCGTGAGGATTTTCGCAACCTCTCCGAACTCTTCGAGGTCGGTGCCAAGGCGTCGTGGCTTGAAAACAGGCTGTACACCACGGCGACGGCTTTTGATCAGACGCGGTCCCGCGTCTCCCTTGGTGGACGAAAGAACAATATTCAGGTGCGTGGCATCGAGCTCGAGACGGTTTATCAGCCGAATGCCCACCTGCAATTGACGGCCAACGCAACGTTTCAGAATGGGCGCTACCTTCAATCTCGGCCGTTTCAACTCGGGGGACGCTCCCTGTATTCAGCATACGCCGAGGGCCGGGGGCCAGGTGGTAAGGGCACGGCGGACGGGGAATTTGATCCCTATGCGAATCAGGTGCCGACTGGCGACTGGCCGCTGCTGGGCTTTCCGGACACCCTGCTCAATGGCAGCGTGCGCTACCGCTGGCGCAACGGCATGGGAGTGGGAGCGACGGTTACCTGGCAAAGCGAGCAGGCCGGCAATCTTGACAAGGAATGGATGATCCGCGACCAGGTGCTGATCGATCTTTCGGTTTCATACGAAACGAAACGTTGGACAGCGAACCTCGACCTTCTGAATGTCACGAACGAGCGCAATTGGATCCACAATGGAGATGCCTACACGGGTAGCCAACTCGTGTTTGCGGAGCTGCCGTTTCGCCTGGAGGGCTACATCAAGCTGCGTTTCTGAACTGACTGGGAAGCGGAGAAGGTGTCGGATAAATGGGGGATGCGAAGCTGGAGCATAGCATCCTCCTGCGGCCCTGTCGCGATCCGCCAGGTCGATCTGGTGTGCGTGGCTCCGGGTCATGTCAGCAGCGAGAGACCCAAACGTTGGATAGCTTTGGAGATTGAGGAACTGGGTATTCATTCCGAAAATCCGCCAAATGATCGGTCTTCAGGATGGCAGTCGGCGATTGGAAAGGCGGAGTCACGCAAGGGCGCTTCAGCTTCATGCGACCGTGGTCGGATGTCGGCCCAGAATCTGGCGACGCTTTTGCGTGCGGGAAGGGATGTGGCTTTCGAGACTGCATGAGATCCTGCAGATCGCCTTCGACTGGTACGACTATCAGACTCACAGTTTTCAGATAGGCGAGGGGAAGTATGGAAATCCCCTCCGCCGGGAAGAAATGATCATTGAGGACGATCGCGATGTCACCCTGCGTGATGTTGATGCGGCTGGGGTGAAGCATTTCCTTTACCGGTACCATTTTGGAGAGGGCTGGATGGTTGAGTTGACGGTCGAGAAGGAATGGGTCCCGGAAAAGGGAGAGCGCCTTCCCGTTTGCATTGCAGGGGAGCGCGCGGGTCCTCCCGAGGATTGCGGGAGCACAAAAGCCTATCATGACATGCTCCAGGCTCTGGCGGCGGAGGGCTCCGAACTCCAGGCTGAGTGGCGCAGTTGGGTCGGGCCAGGATATGATCCTGCCGCTTGTGACACGGCGGCTATCAACAGCGCGATTCGGAAACTGGGGCGCGCGTAATGGTGGGACGATTGACGCTGCGCGGCTGGGTTAGGCTCTTCCGGTTGGGGAAAGCCTTTCTCTGGCTCAATCTTGTCGCGCTGGGTGCGCTGGGCGGCTGGTACCTGGTGCAGCCCGGCGGGCGGCAGCGCGAGGTGGCGCAGCTTGTTCACAATGCCTTCGTCGCCGGAAAACACGTCTCCCCGGTGGAGGTGGTCTGGGACCTGTGGCAGTTGTACTATGGGGATGATTCGACGGGCGTGCTTCAGTGGAGGGGAGATCGTCGGCTGGCAATCGGGGGACTGCCGCAGGCAACAACGTTTTCCCACGGAACGATCCGGGTTCTCGTGAATTCGGCCTATGTCGTCGGGTACAGCGAAACGCTGGGCAGCCCGGTTTGGGCGGCGTATCGCATCCAGGACCTGGTTCGCCTGAAGCCCCCGCCACCACGCCCGGAGAGTTTTGAGACGGATCTGCGTACAATGGCGAAGGTAGCACCGGATGCGTATCGGAGGAGTCACTACGATCGCGGACACCTGGCTCCAAACTTTGCGATTGCGACCCGCTTCGGACAGGCTGCGCAACGGGAGACATTCCTGATGTCGAATGTGGTTCCGCAATCGCATGTGCTCAATGCAGGACTCTGGAAGGATCTCGAGCAGCGCGTCGCGACCAACTATCCCGCGCGTTATGCAGAGGTCTGGGTGTTCTGTGGACCGATCTTTTCCAGCAAGCCCGCAAGACTGTCGCGGCGCGTGGCAATTCCGGAACGCTTCTTCATGATCGTTCTGGACGAGGTCGAGGGCCGCCTGCGCGCCCAGTCCTTTGTCTTCCCGCAGGAACCCGATGCGGGCGCCCCGCTTGCCGCCTATGGCAGCTCAATTGATGCGATCGAACAACTGACGGGGCTTGATTTCCTGACCGAATTCGATCCTCAGGCTGTCGCTTCGCTTGAAGCAAGAGTCACGCGTTCAGCCTGGTGAAGGAGTGAATGGAGTCGGACGTCAGGACTTGGGAGCTGCTCCCACTGTGCCCGCCTCGACCAAGGTCATGCGGTCCGGATTGAGGTGTTTCCTGATGGCCCCATTCACCTGTTCGAGTGTCAGTGCCCCGATCATCGCTGGATAGCGATCAAGCCAATTGATGCCATAACCGCGATGTACCGAGATCAGAATCGAGTCGGCAAGACCCTCGGTCGTCGCCATTCCGACCTTGAATGTGCCGACGAGGTCCTTTTTCACCCGATCCAATTCCGCGGCGGTGATGCCGTGATCGTACCAGTTCCGGAGTTCGCGTTTCGTGGAGGAGATACCCTTCTCCAGGAGTGATGGATTGAATTCGGCGTAGATGCGAAAATCACCGTCCGCAAAGGCATCGTTGGTGACCGCTGAGCCAATGCTGTAGGTGAGCCCCTCCTTGTCACGGACCGTGGACATCAGGCGTCCGGTAAAGCCCCTGCCGAGCACGGCGGCGGCGACACGCAGCGCGAGCGCATCAGGTTCACCGTAGCGGAGCCGTGTCGCCTGGCCCAGGATCACGCTGACATTGGTCTTGTCCGGCATCTGAACCGTCTCTTCCCGAGGCTGTCGTGCCTCAAACGCCTTCGTGAACGAGGGAAGAGGCCTGCCGCCGCGCCACCCGTCAAAATGGTGGTGAACTTCTTCCTGCAGCCGGTGCACATCGACGTCGCCCACGACGATGAGCGTAAGCCGGTCCGGCCCGTACCAGGCGGCGTGAAAGTCGTGAACCTGCTGGAGCGTTGCGGCATGGATGGCCTTGATGAATTCCGAAGTGGAAGGGGTGTGATTCGGGTGACTCTCCGGATAGATCGCCCGAACGAATGCCTCATTGGCGCGAAAATCCGTGCGTTCAAGGTTACGCTGGAGGCCGCCTATGAGCTGGTTCTTGAGCTTGGCAAACTCTTCGTCGGAAAATGCCGGTGTTCGCAATTGTTCCGCCAGGAGCGAGATCACAAGCGGGAGATCCTTCCGGAGGCATTTACCGCTGAAGGTGAGCATCGTTTCGCCAACGCTGAATCCGAGCTGCGCACCCACACCTTCGAGCCGACTGGCGATGGCGAACTTGTCCTGACGCTGGGTTCCTTTGTCCAGCATGGCCCCTGTGAGTGTCGCGATCGCCGGATTCGATGGGGGAGAAAGCACGTCTCCCGCGGGCAGCGAACCGCGCAGGGTCACGACGTCCTTCACGCCGGTCGGATAGGCAATAAGGTCAATCCCCGCAACCTTTGCCTGGATGGCGTGTGCGGCCATGGAGGAAGTCGGCTCGGCGCTGAATCCCGGCGAGAGCGCATGCAGGAAGACAAGCAACGAAACGATTGCCGAAGTCCGAAGTGACTTCGCTGAGGCTGTCAGCGATGGGGCTGCATCAGGCGCCAGAATAAACTTGGAGAAATTCGATTTCATGGAAAGAAGCGGGCGCGGCTGGGATTCACTCATGGGTGGCTCCGGCCACGTTCGGGACAAACCATCCGGTCGTGCTTTGGTCCTCCTGGAGGTAGCGGTTCGCGACGCGTTTGATGTCGTCGGGTGTGACCTTCCGCAGGGCATCGTTGATGGTGACGAACAGCGTCCAGTCGCCGGCGGCAATGAATTCGTTGATCGCGCTCGCGATGGCAAACGAACCATCACGGGCAAAAGCGGAGGCCGCGAGCAACTGGTTGACAGCGCTGCTGACCTCAGTGTCGGTGACGCCGCTCTTCTTCAGCGTCTCGATTTCCGCCATCATGATCTTCTCCACCTGTTCGTGGGTGGCTCCCGGTGCGAGAGAGGCGTAGATCGTGATAAGGGAGGGATCGTGAAACATACCGGCATCGCCCTGGACGTTGACCGTGAGATTCTTGTCGGTGAGCGCCTTGTAGAAGCGACTGCCCTTTCCCGAAGTGAGGATGGCGCTGAGTACAGCGAGCGCGGCGGTATCGGGGTCACGTCCGGAGGGACTCTTGTACGCGATTCCGACGATGCCGAGCTGGCCGGCAAGTTTGCTGACCACGCGGCGCGGGCCTGTCTGCGCCGGTTCGACCGTGTAGACGACCGGAATGGGTTTGGGTGCACGCGGGTAGGGGCCGTAGTATTTGTCGACCAAGGCGAGTGCGGTCGATGGCAGGAAATCTCCGACGATTGTGACGGTTGCGTTGTCGGGCCAGTAGAACGTGTTGTAGAACTCGCGCAGCTTTTCGATCGGAACATTTTCGATGTCGCTGCGCCAGCCGATGGTGGAGTGGTGATACGGGTGCGCGACGTAGGCGGCAGCGGTAATTTCGCGATCGAGCACCCGGAGCGGGTCGTTTTCACCGATCTCGAATTCATTGCGCACGACGGTCATCTCAGGTTTACGGTCTTCCTCGCGGAGGCGCAGGTTGCGCATGCGGTCGGCCTCCAGTTCGATGATTTTCTCCAGATGCTCGCTGCCCAGGTTGGCGAAGTAGTTGGTACGATCGAGCCAGGTCGTCGCATTTGAGATTGCGCCGACACTTTCGAGAAACTGGTCCAGGCTGGTGCCCGATTCGCGATTGTGGCTCGGAGTGCCCTTGAACATGAGATGTTCCAGAAGGTGGGTGGCACCGGTGGTTCCGGTGACCTCGTTGCGCGAACCGACGCGGTAGGTCACCATGAACGTGAGCACGGGGGCCGAGTGGTCGGGAAGGAGCAGTATCTGGAGGCCATTTCTGTCGAGGGAATATTCCTGGATGCCACCGACCGTGCGCACGTAGGTGAAGCCAGCGACCTTTGCAGGCGGTTCGTCGGGAAGCGTCTCCGCGTGGAGAGTCACCAAGGAAAGAGCGAGGGCTGCTGCCAGCCAGAATGCGGATTTCATGGATAGTCTGACCCATCGTAGCGACGCGGGTGCCGGCGCCAAGCGCGGATTGATTGCGATGCCATGCCGCGAGTTCGGGCGGACCCAAGCGGGAACTTGGAAGTGCTTTGAACGCCCGAATTCCTCCGATCACCTGTCAATGCCTGACGCAGCGGGTTCCCGGCGCGATGCCGGCAAGCTTTTCACGGAGATGGGTGATGCGGAGCCTGGCCTCACTGTTACGCACGGCCATGCCGTAGGCCGCCGGTTCACCGACAATAAAAACCTTCTTTCTGCCGCGGGTGATGGCGGTATAGAGCAGGTTGCGCTGAAGCATCATGAAGTGGCCCTTGAGGAGCGGGACCACGACAATGGGAAATTCGCTGCCTTGCGATTTGTGGATGCTGATGGCGTAGGCGAGCGCGAGATCGCTCAAATCTCCCTTGGTAAATTCATGGGTGGTACCGTCAAAAATGGCGGAGAATGATCCGCCCTCCGGATCGACATTCTTGACGGTGCCGATGTCGCCGTTGAAGAGAACCTTGTCGTAGTTGTTGCGCAGTTGGATCACCTTGTCGCCCGGCCTGAATTCGACGCCGCCCCATTTTATGGCGCGCGTGCCAGGGTTGAGTACGGATTGAAGCTGCGAGTTCAGGTTTCCCACCCCGGCAAGGCCCTTGTGCATGGGCGCGAGCACCTGGATGTCCTGAATCGGATTGATCCTCTGATTGAGCGACGGGATGAACGTATGGCAAAGCTGGATCACCTTCTGAAGCGTATCCTCAGGAGAGTCCGACACGACGAAACTCAGATCACTCCAGGGAGGAATGTCGCCGACCTGCCTGACAGCGGGAGGCAGCGCGGGATCGCCGGAGTTGATCGCGTGTGCGGTCGTGACGATGCCACTCTGTCCCTCCTGACGATAGATCACCTGAAGGCGGGTGACAGGGGCGAGCCCCGAGGAGATCAGGTCCTTGAGCACATTGCCAGGGCCGACGCTGGGCAACTGGTCGGTGTCGCCCACAAGAAGCAGGTGAGCGCGGGCGGGCACAGCCTGCAGCAATGCCGAGGCGAGGCGCGTGTCGAGCATCGAGGCTTCGTCGACGACAAGGAAGTCGGTGGGCAGCGGATGCGATTCGTTGACGGTAAAGCTTCCCTTGGCGGGATCGAAACGCAAAAGCCGATGGATGGTGGAGGCGAAGCCACCGGTGGTTTCCGCGAGACGTTGCGCGGCGCGACCGGTCGGAGCGGCGAGCGTGACGCGAACGTGTTTGGCCTTCAGGATTTCAACCAGCGCGCGAACGATGGTCGTCTTTCCCGTGCCCGGACCTCCGGTGAGTATCGAGAATTTCTGAGCGAGCGCCGTTTGTACGGCGATGCGCTGCTGTTCCGCAAAGGTGAATCCCGCCTTGTCTTCAGCCCAGGTGAGCGCGGCGGGGATCCTGATGGGTGGCAGGCCGCTTGCATTGCCGCGAAGGCGTGCCACGACGTCGGCGATCTTCTGTTCCCAACGATTGTTGTGCGGCAACTGGAGGATGCCGGTCCCTGGGAGCGGAACCGTCTTGGGGTCCTCCAAAGGTGGCCAATGGCGGACCAGTGCGGATGAATTCACCAGGTTTTCGATACGTTCCTCCAGGCGGGTGGCGGAGGTCTCCAGAAGCGCTGCGCAGTGATCCCTCAGGTCGACCTCGCGCATTGCGGTGTGTCCCTCGTCCTGAAGGGTCTCAAGCCCGTAGAGCAGACCGGCGTCGAGCCGGGGCGGCGCGTCGTTTGCGAAACCCAGGTTGATCGCGATACGATCAGCGGTCCTGAAACCGATGCCATCGATCTCGCGTGCGACACGGTAAGGTTCGGAGGTCAGGATATCCTTCGCCGCGCTGCCAAATTGTTTAACCAGCTTGAGGCACTGGCCCGGAGTGACACCGTAGGTCTGGAGAAAGATGTAGAGTTCGCGGAATGTCCTTTGTTCGTCCCAGGCGGCACGGATGGCCCGGGCGCGTTTGGGGCCGATGCCGGGGACCGAGCGCAGCTTCGCAAACTCCTCGCTGAGTACGCGCAGGGTGTCGGTGCCGAAGGCGTCGACGATCTTTTCTGCGTAGGTCTTGCCGATCCCGGGAACAAGGCCGCTACCGAGAAACTTGCGGATGCCGTAGACGCTTGCGGGCAGTTCTGATCGAAAGGATGCGATCTTGAACTGTTCGCCGTGCTGACTGTGACGCGTCCATTCGCCGGTGAGAAAAAGCGTCTCGCCGCACTGCACCCCGGGCAGGGCTCCTACGATCGTGACCTTGTCCGACCCCGATGGGCGTGTTCCCGGTGCAATTTCGCGGCGAAATTCAGCGATCGTGTAATGGTTCTCCTCGTTCAGAAAAAGAATCCGTTCGAGCACGCCGGTGAGACTTGCGGTCGGAGATTGGGAATGTGACGACGAGGCCAAAGCGATGCGAGACCGTGACCGTTTTAGAAGCGATTGCTCACAAAATGGCAAACGCCCAAGGAGGTGAAATACCGTCCCGGCGTGGATTCGTGCCACAGTCTGCGGGAGAGAGGGGCGAGAAACCTTGGGCGCAGGCTCTCATCAGAAAGGTCCGATTTCGGCTAGAAGTGCTGTCATCAGGCTCGGCATGTCGGGGAATACGCGCGCGGCACCCGCGGCGTGCAGTTGCTCGGAGCCGTGGGTGCCTGTAGTTACGGCCCAGCAGGGAAATTTCGAAAGTATGCCCGTCTCAACGTCGAAGGGAGAGTCACCGACCATGAGCAATCCTTCCGCGGGGAGTTTCATTTCAGCCAGCACGTGCTTCACGACCCGGATGTCCGGCTTGAGCCAGGGTGTGTCCTGGGCTCCGAAGATTCCCTTGAGCCACGGAGTGATGCCGAGGTGTTGGCAGATGCGCCGGGAGGCTGGGCCGATCTTGTTCGTAAGGACGGCGCAGGCAATGCCCCGAGCCGCGAGTGATTCCAGTGCTTCACGCGCGCCGGGAAGGAGGACGACGTCTTCGAGCATCGTGCGGTCAAAATAGGGGCGATAGATGGCGAGCGCGGCGGACAACTGTTCCGGCGAGACAAAACGAAGCATGGCCCGTTCCAGACCGCCGCCTACGGCGTCGCGCACCTGCGCCAGTGTGGGGGCTGGCAATCCCAGTTGCGGCAGGGTGTGGACGTAGCTGCGATGGATGGCGGCAAAGTGGTCCACCAGCGTGCCATCGAGGTCGAAAAAAGCGGTGCGCAGTTGCATGGAGGCCCAAGGATCCTGAAATCTTCATTGCGGGTGCAAGCAGTTTGGCTTTGCGGTGGAGAAAGGACTCGCTGATTTTTACTGCAATGCCGGCTTCACCCGAGGTCCGATCTGCCCGCGCCGATGTTCGTGAACATGGCGATTCCATTGTCGTCGAATTGACGGGGCGGTGGCGCATTGCCGAAAAACGGCAGGAATTTGAAGAGGTGATGCGGGATCGCAAGCCGACGCGGGTGGCGCTTCAGATGGAGGGAGTGGAGGAGTGGGACAGTTCGCTCCTTCTGTTCGCGAACGACGCCAAACGATGGGCCGGAGGACATGGAGTTCAGTGGGATGAGACGCTTCTCCCTTCCGATTTTCGGGACATGCTGGCGAAGATGGAGCCGGCCGCGGGTTCCGCGAGTGGCGGGGAAAGCGCACCGGGGAGGGACCTTTTGACGTGGGTCGGATTGGCTACGCACGACCTCGCCCTGCGCTCGCGGAGCATGTACACTTTTGTTGGCGAATGTGTGCTGAGCGCATTCAGGCTTTCGCGACAACCGCATCGATTCCGGTGGCGCGACTGTCTCTCTGAAATGCAGCAGTGTGGAGCGATGGCGCTGCCGATCGTGAGCCTGATCAGTCTGCTCGTCGGACTGATCATGGCCTATCAGGCGGCCGTGCAGCTTCGTCAGTTTGGGGCTGACATCTATGTTGCGGATCTGGTGGGCCTGGCAGTGGTGCGGGAGATGGGTCCCATGATGGCGGCAGTCATCATGGCAGGACGCACGGGCGCGGCGTTTGCGGCGACCATCGGCAACATGAAGGCGGGCGAGGAGATCGACGCTCTGGAAAGCCTTGGGATTCTCCCCATTGATTTCCTCGTGATGCCGCGCCTGATCGCACTCGGGATCATGATGCCCCTGCTTGCGATGTATGCGAACATGTTGGGAGTCATCGGTGGCATGCTTGTAGCGAAGACAGTGCTGGAGATCCCACCGAGCGCGTATTGGGTGGAGATGCAGACGATCGTTGACCTCTCCGATATCTTCACGGGCCTCATCAAGGCCGTTGTATTCGGCCTGCTGATTGGATTCTCGGGCTGCCTTCGCGGCCTACAGGCGGACCGCAGCGCCGCGGGAGTCGGACGAGCCGCGACCTCGGCGGTGGTGACCGGGATCCTTATGGTGATTGTCGCCGATGCCGTGTTTGCGGTGGTCTTCAATATCCTTGGACTTTGATCCCATGACTGATTCCCAACCGGCGATCGACGTAAAGGACCTGGATTGCGGCTACGATGGGCGAGTCCTTCTTCAGCGAATCAATTTCTCGGTGGGGCGCGGCGAGGTGTTCTTCATCATTGGCGGATCGGGATGTGGGAAGAGCACCCTGTTGCGCAACATGATCGGGCTACGACGGCCCATGCACGGGGAGGTTTCGTACTTCGGGCGTCCGTTCGCTGAAGGCGATGCGACGGCGCGACGCGAACTCCTCAAGACCTTTGGAGTTCTTTTCCAGAGTGCAGCCCTGTGGACCTCCCTGACGCTGCGCGAGAATGTGGCGCTTCCCCTGCAGGAGTACACGCGCCTGACTGCGCGCGAGATCGATGATCTTGTCAGGCTGAAACTCGCCCAGGTAGGGTTGACGGGATATGAAGACTTTTTTCCGGCAGCGATCTCAGGCGGCATGAAGAAAAGGGCGGGCCTCGCCCGAGCACTGGCGCTGGATCCGGCAATCGTGTTTTTTGACGAACCTTCCGCTGGCCTGGATCCAGTGACCTCGCGGGAAATTGACGATCTTATCCTTCAGATTCGCTCAACACGCGGCACGACTTGCGTGGTGGTGTCCCACGAACTCGACAGCATATTCCGGATCGGCGACCGCGTCATCATGCTGGACAAGGCTGAGAAGGGGATCATAGCCACTGGCAATCCGCGGGAATTGCAGCGGAACAGCTCCGATGCCCGCGTCAGGGAATTTCTCAGGCGCGACGACGAGCCTTGCATCGGCTCTGCTGGCGGCACTGCATTGTTGGACTGAATGTGCTGCAAACCCTGCGTTGAACATCTGCGCGACTTTCTGTCTATTTCAAACCAGTGAAACTCAAGGCCAGTCCCGCGCTCGTAGGTTTTTTTGTCCTGGGAGCGATCCTACTCGTGCTCATAGCGTTGTTTTCGTTTGGCGGGATCAACCTTTTTGCCAAGCCGGAGCGCTTCATTGTCTACTTCAACGAATCGATTCAGGGCCTCGACCTCGGTTCGCCCGTGAAGCTGCGTGGCGTGCGCGTCGGTCGTGTGGTGGACCTCAACATCCGTTATGCGGCGGCGAAGAACGAGTCAGTTGTCGCCGTGGTCTGCGAGTTGAGCCGGAGTTCGTTGACGGATGAGAAGGGTGCGGTGATTGACCTCTCGAACCGCCGGGAACTGCAAAAGCTTATCGACGAGGGGCTGCGCGCGCAGCTCGGTGTGCTTGGGTTGGCGACGGGACTGCTTTACGTTGAGCTCAGTTTTGTGGATCCGAAGGATTATCCGGTGCGGCTGGCGCCGACTGCGGACGTCAAGTACGCGGTAATGCCCGCCATGGATTCCACGATCAAGGAGTTCCAGGCAAACCTCGATGAAATCCTCGTGGATTTGCGGCATGTGGACTTTGCCGGTCTGGCAAAGGAAATTCGTGGTCTGCTCGTCGACACGCGTCGGCAGATCAACGGCCTCGATCTTGCGACGCTTTCCCAGGAATGGACGAAGGCCGGCCGATCCCTGGATGCGCTGGCATCGTCGAAGGAATTCCCGAAGGCCGTCGAGAACCTGAATGCAGCGCTTGTTGAGTTTCGCGCCACGCTTGGCCGACTTGACAGCACGCTTCAGCCGACGGCCGCGCAATTGGCGGACACGCTGTCGCAGGCGCGGTCCACGCTGGCGTCGTTTTCTTCGGCGGCGGCGACTGCGCAGGCCTTCATTTCCGCGCAGAGCGGGCTCGGGGAAGAGGCGGGTATGGCGCTGTCCCGTCTCGCGGAGGCGGCAGCCTCGATACAGCGGCTGACGGACTTTCTTGAGCGCAATCCAAACTCGCTGCTGACGGGAAGAAAGCATCCGCAATGACAAACTCCAAAGGAAACCTGAACGTGAAGAAACGTGCACGGACGACCGGAGCGGCATTGTCCACCGGCATGATCTGGACAGTACTGGCTTTCGCGGTGTTGGCCGCAGCGGGGTGTTCAATCCTTCCGGAAGCTGCGGCGGATCCGACACGTTACTATGTGTTGGATGACCCGGCGGGCGCAGGGACTTCGGTCGCGTCGGCGACGGTCGGCAAGGTGGCGATTCGGTCGATTGAGTTGCCTGCCTATCTGAGGAACTCAAGGAGCATGGTGGTGCGGGCGGGGGACAATGAAGTTCGCTATGAGGACTTTTCACGCTGGGCCGAACCCCTGGACGCCGGCATTCAGCGTGTGCTCAAGGAACGGCTTCTTGCGGCCTTGGGTGCGTCCTCTGTGGTCTCGTTCCCCTTGGGTGCGGGTGAGACCCGGCAATGGGATCTGAGGGTGCGCGTCGACCGATGCGAGGGAAGTTCTCCGCGTGCGGGCAGCCCGGGTGTGCTGTTTGTGGCCAGCTATCAGATCGTTGCCGCTGCCGACGGCGCGACCGTGGGGCAGGGCGAACTTTCGGTGACCGATCTGCCATGGGACGGGCGTGACTTTGGCGAACTCGCACAACAGTTGAGCCGGGCTGTGGCGCGGTTCGCAGGGGAGATTGCGGGGAGCATGCCAAAGCACTGATTGCCACCGGAAATTACCCTCAAAGTTGCGGACAAAACCCCTCAACCGCGGATGAGGAATTCGCAATACTACTGAGGATAAATCCCTAGCATTTTTGGACCAAAGATGTAGGCTGCGTTTCATGGAAAATCTGAAGTCAACAACCACGGCGTTCACGGTGCTGCAATTTTCCCTTGAGGTCGGAAAAGACGGGCAGCCGACGCAGCGCACCAAGTCGTGCGGGGTGTTCACTTCAGTTGAAGAGGCGTTCGTATCCGCCCGCCTCCTTGCGGTCCGCGAATGGAGCCGGTTGCAGAGGGTTGCCTTGCAGGGTGGCGCCAATGCCAATCCGGCCGAGATGCTCGACACCGAATGGGGTTACGATGTGCGCCAAGGGCACCTCGTCGTGACCCGTTTCTGGGTGCACGAACGTCAGCCGGTTCAGCCGACCTGAGCCTTGCGCTTGGAGCGCCCGCCCACGTCATCCTGATGCGGCAGGGCAGAATGTCGGTGGATGTGCCGGTGGGTAAGATTTCACCGCGGTGATCCGCTTCTCACTGGCCTTGCGACTCATGCGATTCCATGATGCCGCTCCATGAATCGCAGACGCTTTCTTGCCCACACCCTGACCGTTGCCGCCGCGGGCGGCGCAACCTGGTTTGATGTTCCTCGCCTGCTCGCGGACATGTCCCCGCGCCCGCGCAGGATCTACGGTGATTTCCCCATGGGGATTCAAAGTTATTGTTTCCGTGCGTTCGGCGTCGAAGGCGCGCTCGACAGGACGCGCGAATTGGGACTCGGTCGGATTGAGTTCTTTCGCCTGCATTTTCCCGCGACGCGTGATGCGGCCAAGATCAAGGAAATGAACGACGCCTGTTCGCGCCGGGGCATTTCCATCAGCGGCCACGGCGTTCAGGTGTTCTCGAAGGATCATGCGGCAAACGAGGCCTTCTTCAAATTTGTCAGTGCAGCGAAGATCCCGATCATCACGGCCAATCCTGCTCCCGACGCGTTTGAGAGCCTCAACAGGCTCGTGGCTGCCTACGATCTTCGAATCGCGATCCACAATCACGGTCCGGGGTCCCAGTACTCAACCATCGACGACTGCCTCAACGCCGTGAAAGGCAGCGATCCACGCATCGGCTTCACTGCCGATCTCGGACATTTTATCCGCTCCAACCAGGATCCCGTTGAGGCGATCACGCGCATGGGTGGCCGCCTCTATGGAATTCACCTCAAGGATGTGGCAGAACGGAAGGATAAGACCACAGGAGTGATTCTGGGGAAAGGGCACCTCGATGTGATGGGCGTGTTCCATGCGTTGAAAAAGGTGAGGTTCCCGGCTGACGGGGCGTTGTCGCTCGAGTACGAAGAGCATCCCGACAACCCGATGGCGGAAATCCGTGAATGTCTCGCCGTGGCTGCGGAGGCAGCCTCAAGGGTCTCCTGAGAGCGTCGCCTGAGACACGGTCTATCTCCCTGTTGCAGTCATGGCTTCGCGCCGGTTGATATTCCTCCTGCTGGCCGGATACGCGGTCTGGGTGATGTATCCCATGATCTGGGTCGCCTATTCGTCGCTCAAGGACGACGCCGCGATTTACCGCGATGCCTTTGCCCTCCCTCCGTTCGACGATCTTAGGACTGAAAATTATGTGCAGGCGTGGCGGGATGCCCGGTTCGGCGACTACCTGTTCAGCAGTCTGGTCGTGACGGTCGTGTCGGTGACCGGCATTGTTTTTCTTGGATCCATGGCTGCCTATGCCCTCGCGCGATTCCATCACCCGGCGGGCCGTGGTGTCTTCTGGCTGTTTCTCGCGGGGCTGATGATACCGGCGCAATTGGCGGTCGTGCCGCTCTTCTTCGAGCTTCAGACGCTTGGGTTGCTGAACTCGCGGATTGGGCTGATTGCGGTCTACATTGCGAACGGACTTCCCTTTGCCGTCTTTATTCTCGCGGGTTTCTTCCGGTCATTGCCACGTTCGCTTTACGAAGCCGCCGTTATCGACGGATGCAGCGAGTTTGCCGCGTTCTGGAAAGTGCAGCTTCCGCTGGCGCGTCCAGGACTCATCACCGTGGCCATTTTCCAGTTCATCGGAGTCTGGAAGGAATACTTCTTCGCCTTCATGCTGACGAGCGGCGGTGTCGATGATTCAGCCCGGACCTTGCCGATGGGTCTGGCGAATCTCTCCATTACGGCGCAGTATCGCGGATCCTACGGATCACTCTTTGCGGGCATCGTGCTTGTGACGATTCCCATTCTTCTCGTCTACCTCCTGCTCCAGCGGCAGATCGTGAAAGGCGTCGTGGCGGGAGCGATCAAGGGCTGAGCCGGATCATTCCTCAGGAAGCCCGAGTTGCTTCCTTGCATCCGCGCTCAGCATGGCCGTCGACCAATGGGGTTCGAAGACGAGATTGACCTGTGAGTGGGTTACCCCAGGCACACCTGCCACGAGATTCTTGGCACCCTCATAGATCCAGTTGCCGGCTGGACAGGATTCAGTCGTCAGGGTCATCGTCACCGTGACATCGCCACCCGTGCATTTCACGTCGTAGACCAGGCCGAGGTCGACGATGTTGATGCCGAATTCCGGATCAGGAAGCGTGCGCAAGGCGGCGATCACTGCGGCTTCATCGGGCTCATTCATTGTGAAACGTGGAGAAAGGGAATCCTACTGCCGAGGACTGACTTCCTGAACAGCGGCCTGTTGAACACCGGTGTCGCCGAGCCGCACCGGCGAAGGACTCAATTGCTGTTTCTTCCAGAGGTGCCGAAGGATGCAAAGCTGATTGAAAAGAAAGAGCCCGACGCCGACGGCCAGGAGGAGGGAGCCGGCAAGGAGCCACGATGTATCCAGAATCCATGCACCGACGGCTAGCGGGGCAACGGCGAGAAGCTGCAGCACGAGGCCTGATCGTTCCGTCCAGCGGATACCGAGTGCGCTTGCGAGCGGGACACGTTCGCGGCCGACGCGCGGGCCGTAGGCGCGCATCCAGGTCAGGAAGGGCACGATCTTGCCCATCATCCCGCAAAAGCAGGGCAGCAATCCACCGAGGACGATGATGATCGCATAGACCATTGCGCTGAGTCCGCCGCTGGCGGATCCCCCGGTCGACCCAGGCCAGACCAATGCCAGCCCCACGAGCCCTGCGAGGAACAGCACGGCGATCCCGACAAAAAAGGCCTGAACACCGGAATCGAGCGCGCGCTTTTTTCGGGTCGCCAGAACCTTGCGCAGGGCAACGGCTGAGCACGCGAGTCCGCTCAAGAGCAGGATTCCCATGGCCGTCTGCACCCAGGGCAGTCGCAGAAGAAAGGCCGGGAGCAGGCCGACAAGCGCGATCTGCGTCATCCAGAATCCCCGGGTTGGCATTGTCCAATCGGGGACCTCTCCGAGGGTGAACATGGGGACAAGCTGGAAGGTTACCCCTTGCAGGAGTGTGACAAAAAAACCCGCGATGCCCGCGTGGGCGTGCACACGGAGCAGCACAATGGGGTCGAGAGGAATGAAGTACCAAAATCGATTGGCCGCGAGGGTGAGTCCCATCAGCAGCGTGATGACAAGCCAGACTGCGGATGCACGAAGTGACGTGGAGATCAGTCCGGGACGATTGGCACGCCGGACCGTCATCCAGAGATTGTAGACGTAGATGCCGGCTCCGATTGCTACGAGAAGTCCGAAGTGACCGACCTGTTCGAGATCCCAGAACCAGAAGCTGGCGACCATGCCGGGCACTCCGACCGCATGAATGCCAAAATGCCACCATCCCTTGCGTTCGCTACAAAGGGTTGTTCCCAATGCTACCGGTGCCAGTTGGTACGCCGCACCGCAGGCAACCGTCAGGAAGAACCCGAGCAGCCAGGCGTGGGTGAGCGCAACCAGATGAGGGTGGGCATGGGGCAGGGCCAGCAGATCGGGCTGTACGGCAAGGAACAGCGTTCCTGCAAATAGCCAGACCAAGGCGAGCCCCATGAATGCCAGCGGCAATCGGCCCTGCGCCGCAAGCCAACTACCGTGCTGGGGAGATGCTGCTGGGCGGGGGCTTGCGGCGGTTGAAGGCTGGCTCATCGCTGGGATTGTGTCGGGCTCGGGCGTGTGACGCGCCAACTATGCCCGCTGAAGCAGCGTAATCCAGCTTCCATCGGGCTGGGCCCGACAATCATGATTGAATCCACGCTGGCGCGCTTCGCCGAACAAATGGCAGGGCTCGCGATCGGTGCATGCACGTAGCTGGTGACCGGCGGGAAGGGTCTCCAGGGCGGCTAGAATTCGCACCAGGGGCTCGGGTGGCTCGAGCCCGCGGGCGTCGATTTCCAGGGTCATTGCATTGGCGGCGGGTGCGTTTCCCTTTGAGGCAACTGGTACGGTGCCGGGTTGGCGCGGAGGTGGTGGAGTGACCGCCGCAGTCTTGGTGATACGAACCCGAAATTCTTCGGGACCTTCCTGGAGATAGACCCATGAATAGGCCTCGGGAAACTGTGCCTGAAACTGGTAGTAGAGCGGAACGGGATCGTGGTCGTTGAGGAGCACAAAGGACTTTCCAACCGGCAGGTCATACCAGCGTTGAAAAATTCGGGCGTGCTTTTCGCGGCCGGGGATGATGCGAACATCGAAGACATCCGATGCATCAGTTGTTGGGGCGGAGGATTCGAGGGATGATTTTGTATTCATGATGATGAAGAATTTGGGTGAGGAGAAACGGGACTGCGCCCGCTGCGACCGAATTGGTACGACCCTTAGCGGGAGTTTCGTGTGTGAGTTTCAATGAATCCGAAGATGTCATCAGGCTTCCAACCGTTGCCGCGCCAGATTTCGAGGATCCGGCCTTCCGGTCCGATCAGGGCGGTGCACAGGGTATGGTCGAGAAGGACGCCCTTGCGCTCGGTAAACACCGAGAACTGGCGCGCGAGGGTGGCGATGTCACCCGAAGTGCCCGTGGCGAAATTCCAGATTGCTGGATTTGCTCCGACCGCCGTGCCATACGCTGCCAATTGCGCGGGTTGATCGTACTCGGGATCGAGCGTGATGCTCAACAGCCGCAGTGAGGGCGAGGATCGGGTTTGGGTTTCGCGCTCGAAGCGCTCCTGAAGGGCGCCGAATTTCAGGGCCATCGCCGGACAGAATTCAGGCACCGGACAACGGGTGAAGATGAAGGTCACGAGCGTAAAACGGCCGTGCAAGGTTTCCAGGGCGAGGGGTTGGTCGCGCTCATCCCGCAGCAAAAAGGGCGGCATTGCATCGCCGGGGCGGAGACGGGTCACCTTCGCGAGACCGGCGCCACTTGAGGTTTCCCGTCCCAGGACCTCGAAGCGATCGGCCATCCAGAGCTCCCCCTTTTGCTGAAGGCGGAACCGGACGCGGTCACCAGGTTTCAATTTCGCGCTGTCCTTCGGGTCCGCCAGGTCAAACGCCATGGTCATGGGTGCCATGAACCCCGGGATTTCATCATGGGCGATCAGCAGGCTTGATTCGGACAGCTTTTCGCGAACAACACCCGTTACACGGTGTGATTCGTTCTTTGGTGCCTTGGAGCATGACACGAAGGCCTGGGCAATCAGGCCCAGGAAGAGCACGAAGCGGAACTGTCGGCACCGAACATCCATTGACAGAACATAGCACGGGTGCGGCTCAACCGCCTTGATACAAGTCAAGGCCATCGAAATTGGGAGGAGGCCGCCGGAATCGCGTTTGCTTGATGCATGTCAAGGCAGAAGTGGGGGAGTGAGGCTAGACTGAGCCTGTTTCCATGAAAACTTATATCCAACTCCTCACTATCATCAGTGCGACGCTTGCGGCCATGAGCCTGAGCGGTTGCGGCAAGTCCGAGAGCGGTGCCGCCAGCAAGCCGGCAGCCCAGGCAGCCTCAGTCCAGAAGGAAGGACCGAAGGAGGGGCGTGCAATTGCGATTACAGGTAACGACACGATGAAGTTCAGCCTCACCGAAATCCGCGCAAAGCCAGGTGAGGCATTGGCCGTCACCCTTCGCAATGAAGGCACGATGCCCAAGTTCTCCATGGGGCACAACTGGGTTCTTGTCGCCGAGGGCGTCGACATCAACGCCTTTGTGAATGATGCCTCGACCGCGGTGAAGACGGACTATGTTCCCGCCGCCTACAAGGACCGCATCCTTGCCCACACGAAGCTGCTGGGACCGCGCGAATCCGACACCGCGTATTTCAAAGCCCCGACCAAACCCGGACGCTACACTTTTCTCTGCACCTTCCCCGGCCACTTCCAGGTCGGGATGAAGGGCGAACTGATCGTCGAATAAGCTCAACCACACGATGACTATGAAACTGCATCACTACGCATTGCCGGTGGCCACCGCCCTGGTGGCCCTCACTGGCTGTAATCCTCCGGGAGGGGCGGGCGCCTCCAATTCCGGAAAGGCAGCGGCGAATTCCGCCGCCGCCCGCACCTGGGTCGCCCCGGGTGAAATGGACAAGTACTATCTCTTCTATTCCGGCGGCCACTCCGGCCAGGTGTACGTCGCGGGCATTCCCTCGATGCGTCACATCTCGACGATCCCCGTGTTTGCTCCGTATCCGGCAACTGGATACGGGTATGACGACGAATCCAAGGCCATGCTGGGCAACTTCACCTGGGGGGATGTGCACCATCCGGGCCTATCGAAGACCGGCGGGGTCTATGACGGGAAATACCTGTTCGTGAACGACAATGCCAACAACCGCATCGCCCGCATCGATCTTCGCGATTTCAAAACCCACCAGATCCTCGGGCCGATCCCGAACTCCTCCGGCAACCACGGCTCGTCGTTCGTGACGGACAACACCGAATATGTGCTCGTCGCGAGCCGATTCTCGGTGCCGCTGCCCAAGGGCCGTTACGCAGATCCGAAGGACTACGAAAAGGAATTCAGCGGCATGGTCTCGGGCATCAAGGTTGATCCGCAGGACGGCACGATGAGCGTCGGCTGGCAGATCCTCACGCCTCCGTTCGACTGGGACCTCGGTTCCACCGGCAAAGGCCCGAGCGAGGGCTGGGCATTCTGGACGTCGTACAATACCGAGATGGCGCATGAGACACTCGAGGCGACATCGACCCAGGCCGAACACGATTATGCGGCGGTGGTCAACTGGAAGGCCGCGGAGGCAGCGATCAAGGCGGGGCAGTTCACCGAGATGGCGGGAGCGCCCGTCATCGATCCTGCAAAGGTGCCAGGCGTGATCTATTTCCTGCCGGTACCAAAGTCGCCTCACGGCATCGACACCGATCCGTCGGGACGCTGGATCGCTGCCGGTGGCAAGCTGCAACCCGTGGCCTCGGTGTTTGATTTCAACAAAATCCTGGCGGCGATCGAGAAGAAGGATTTCGAGGGCGA